>CAZFJE010000039.1:0-21928 GCA_964519555.1 uncultured Thermoleophilia bacterium | reverse complement strand
CCGTCGAGACAAACAGTCTCGCGTAGCGAGGTCGGACGGCCTCGCCGGGTCGCTCCTTCCTGCGATCAGCATGGCCGGAGGGGCTGAGCCGATCGCTCACACCCGCGCAGGTGGCGCCGAGCACGGCAACAGTCGATACTCCCTGCAGAGCCGCCATAGAATGGCGGCATTCTTGCTCCCAGACGAGCGTGACGCGGGAGACTACTTGTCGCAACTCAGTGTAGGACCTCAGGCCGCGCCCCCGCGGATGCACTTTCGCATCCCCCCCGAGCCCTCTCACCTTTTGCGCGCCCGCGAGCGCCTGCGCGACTACTTGCGTCAGTACTGTACACAGCGCGAGGTCATCGACGATGTCGTGCTGTGCGTCGAGGAAGCCGCTACCAACGCCATCCGTCACAGCGCCAGCACACAGGACATCGAGATCTCGCTGAGTTTTGCAGACGGCGACCTGCTGGCCGAGGTCAAGGATAAGGGCCACGGCTTCGATCTCGCCAGCTTCGATCGCGAGGCGCTGCCCGATCTTCTGAGCGACCACGGCCGTGGCCTGTTCATCATCGCCAGACTGATGGACTCACTCGAACTCAGCCAGGTCGGCGGCCTCGAGGTGCGCATGACACGGCGGGCCGAGCCGCACTGCGAAAGCTCGCCGCTGGAGAGCGCGCTCGGCACCATGCGGGCCTCCGCCGAGCTCGATCAGCGCGACACGCGACTTCGCGCCATGCTTGAAGAGATCGACGAGGCTTTCATCGCCTTCGACTGGGACTACCGCCACATCTACTTGAACGAGACTGCCGTGCGCATGTCCGGCAAGGCGGGCACGGAGATGATCGGTCACAAGCCATGGGAGCTGTGGCCGGGCTATGAAGACTCACCGGTCGGGGTGGCCTTGCACGAGGCCATGGAACTCGGCAATCCGTCGATCATCGAACATCACTCACTGGTCACCGGCAACTGGCAGGAGACGCGCGTCTATCCGACGCCCGCCGGCGTCAGCATCTACGCTCGCGAGATCAACGAGCGCAAGCGCATCGAGCAGGAGATCGTGGCTACGCGCGCCGAGCTGGCGGCGACCCTCGCCGCGATCACCGACGGCTTCTACACCCTGGATCGTACGTGGCGCGTGACCTACCTGAACGACAAGGCAGCGGAGGTCTTTCCCGGCGGCAAAGAGGCGCTCGGCGCCAACTTCTGGGATCTGTTCCCCGACGACGTGGGCAGCGCCTACGAGGCCAGCAAGCGCAGGGCCATGGAGCACAACGAGGTCTGCTCTTTCGAGTTCTATGACCCGCCGTCCGATGCATGGTTCGAGGAGCGGGACTACCCAAGTGCCAACGGCATCACCGTTCTGTTCGCCGATATCAGCGAGCGCAAACGGGTCGACAGGGCTCTGCGAGATGCCGAACTGAAATCGGCGGATCTCATTCGCTACGCGCCGACCGGCATCTACGAGATCGACATCAGCGGCTCCCGCTTCCGCACGGTCAACGACGCCATGTGCGCCATCAGCGGCTACACCCGCGAGGAGCTTCTCGCGATGAACCCCGCCGACCTGCTCGACGCCGAAAGCCAGGTCATCTTCGCGGAGAGGTTCCGCAAGGCGCTTGCCGGAGAGCCCATGCCGGACGGCGTCGAGTACCGGTTCAAGACAAAGGATCGGCGCTTGCGCGACGTCGTTCTGAACACGACCTTCACTACAGACGACGGGGCCATCGACGGCGCCCTGGTCGTCGGCTACGACGTGACGGAGCGCAGGCAGGCCGAAGAGGCGTTGCGCCAAAGCGCGGAAACGGCGAGCCAGGCCGAGGAACGCTATCGGAGCCTCTTCGGCACTCAAAACCAGGCCGTAGCACTGGCCGCACGCGTTGGCCTGGCGGACGCTCTGGACTCGGTCAACCGCCTCGTCCACTCGACGATCGACTTCGATGAGATCATGCAGCGCGCGCTCGACGAAGGGGTAAGGGCTCTGGCCAGCGATGCCGGGACGATCGAAATGCGCGAGGAGTCCTGCTGGGCTGTGCGCTATCAGAGCGGCTTTGCAGCTGAGGATGTGGGCGTGTGTCTGAGCGAGCAGGATGCGCCGAACGCCACGCGCACCATGCTCAGTAGAGAACCTCTGGCGATCGCGGACATGAAGCCTGACCCCAAGACGAACGTCGGATTCGTACGCGCCCACGGGTTGCGTTCGGTGCTCGCTCTGCCGCTGCTGGCCAAAGACCTGGTGATCGGTTGCCTGCTTGTTTACGGCAGGCAGATTCATCAATTCGACGAGGCCGAGATCGACTTCGGACGCAAGCTGAGCGCGACCGTCTCACTGGCAATCGAGAACGCGCGGCTGCACGAGGGGCAGGTCGAGGCCCAGCGCCGAGCCGAGCAGGAGCTTGCGACGACGAGTCTGCTGCTCGAGGCGGCCACCACCTCCACGTCGTGGACCGACCTCGAAGAAATGCTGCAGTCGCTCGGCGACCTTCTCCTGCGCTCCACCGACCACTCGCGCGTCCTGCTGGAACTCTGGCACGAGCAGCGCCAAGAGGTCGAAATCGCAGTCTCAAGGGGCGCCCAGGCTACCGCCAAACAGCGCTTCGGGCTCGACGAGATCTCGGACGGAGCCAAGGACGTCATCACGACCCGCAGGACGGCCGTCATCGACTATGCCACGACCGCCCTGCCGGCGTCCCAGAAGGGTTACGTCGACAGGCACGCGTTTCTGCTCATGCTCGTTATGCCCATCGTCTACCGTGAACGGCTCGTTGGACTCATCACCGTCGATCAGCCGGGCGAAGCTCGGCCGTTCAGCCGGCAAGAGATCCAGGTCGTCGAGGCCATCGCCTCGCAAGCGGGCGTGGCCATCGAAAACGCACGGCTGTTCGAAGCGGAGGTCGACGCACAGCGCAGGTTGCAGCATGAGCTGGCCCGCACGACTCTGCTGAACGCCGTCGCGGTGGCCGCCACGGCAAGCGTCTCGGTCGCGGAGGTCGCTCGGCGGGTCTTCGAGACGATGGCCGCCGGTCTGACCGTCAAGGTAGGCACCATCTTCTCATGCGACCCCCGGTCGCGACGCCTCGTACTTCTTGCCTCCCACGGGGTGAAGAGTCCCTATCTGGAACGTGTGCGCGAGGTTGTCGCCGACGCTGACAACCCGATGCTCATCTCCAAGGCCGTCCTGGCAGGGCGCATCGTCTCAAGCGACGAGGCGCCCCTCACCGACGCCAGACGGGCGATGCTGCGCGAGACCGGCGTGAGCGAACACAACAGAGACATGGCGGTGCCGATCCTCGCAGGCGGCAGCGTCATAGGCGTGCTGTATTTTTCCTTCGAGCGCAAGGAGGAGTTTTCGCAGGACGAGCTCGAGGCCTTCCGCTCGCTTGCTGCCGTCGTGGGTCAGGCGCTCGACAGGGCGCGCCTCTATGAGGCGCAGTGCAACATCGCCACGACCCTCCAGGAGAACTTCATCCACGTGCCGCCCACGGTCGTCGGCCTTGAGATCGCGGTCGTCTCTCAGGCGGCCTATACATCCGAGCTCGTCGGCGGCGACTTCAGCGACGTGTTCGTCGTCGACGACACCCACGTCGTAGCAGTCATCGGCGACGTGGCCGGCAAGGGTGTGCGCGCCGCAGGGCTCACCGAGACCGTGCGTTCCAAGATGCGGGCCTTCGCCACGATCGACCCCTCGCCTGCCTTCATGTTGGCCAAAACAAACGAGGCCATGCTGCGCTTTGATCCGGACGACGCGCACGTGACCGCATTCCTGTGTGTGCTCGATCCGCATACCGGCGACCTGAGCTACGCCAGCGCTGGTCACCCCGCTCCCGTCCATCTCGGTGCCTGCTCGTGCCGGGCGCTCGACGTCACGTTCGGTCCTCCGCTTGGCTCCTTCGAGCGTCCTTACACCAACGCCCACGCTATGCTCCCTCTCGAGGACTACCTCGTGCTCTACACCGACGGCGTCATCGAGGCCCGTCGAGGAGCCGAGCTACTTGGCGAGAAGCGCCTGCGCGAGATCGTCTCCGGCCTGCGCGGACGCTCGGCTCAAGAGATCGCCGATGGCGTGCGCGACGCCGCGTCGGACTTCGCCGCCGGCCGTCTGAACGACGACCTTCAGGTGGTCGTCCTGCGGCTCGCCTGAGCCGCGCCGCGACGGCTACGGCCAGCCCGGTCTTTGCAGACATTCTGCAACCGAACGCAGTAGCACTCAGCGCTGCCTGATGGCACTCGGATGGCAGTCAGGCCGGGCTCACCGCGGCTGCTTCGGCCGGCTCGATGCAGGAGATGAACGCCTCAACGATCCTGGGGTCGAACTGCGTCCCCGAGCAGGCTTGTAGCTCGGCGATGGTCTCTTGGCGCGAGAGCGCCGCGCGATAGGGGCGGTCGGTCGTCATCGCCGAGTAGGTGTCGGCCACGGCCATGATGCGGCCGAGCAAGGGGATCGCGTCCTTGGCCAGGCCGTGCGGGTAGCCGGCGCCATCGTAGCGCTCGTGGTGCGACACGACGGCGGCGCGGATCTCCGCGACGTCAGGGATGGCGGCGATGATCGTCTCGCCGAGCAGGGAGTGTCCCTTCATGATCTCGTGCTCGGTCTCGGAGAGGCGCCCCGGCTTGCGCAGGATGCGGTCGGGGATGCCGATCTTGCCGACGTCGTGCAGCAGCGCGGCGACGCGCAACACGCGCTGGCTTTCGTCGGAGAGCCCTAGGGCGGCGGCGATCGCCAGCGCGTACTCGGTGACCTCCTCACTGTGGCGCCGTGTGTAGCGGTCCTTGTTGTCGACCGCCGTCACGAGCGACTCGAAGAGGTCGAACGTGCTACCCTCGGCCTCGCCCAGGAGCCGCTCCTCCGCACTGCCCGTGACCGCATCGCCGCCGCGGCGCTTGGAGGCGTAGAGGTTGGCGTCGGCGATGGCGACCAGCCCGTTGGCGTCGGGCACGTCGTCGGGGTAGGCTGCGATGCCGAAGCTGGCGCGGATCGGGATCTGTTCGCCTGTCGCCGTCAGGTAGGGTCTCTCAGCGAGCGCCGCGCGTAGCTTCTCAGCCGCCTCGCCGGCCTCGCCGGCCGTGGTCTCGGGCATCACCAGCAGGAACTCATCGCCGCCGTAGCGACCGACGACGTCGGCCGCCCGCGCCCGCTCGGCAAGCAGCGCGGCCACCTGACGCAGCACGGCGTCGCCGGCGGGGTGTCCGTGCGTGTCGTTGAGCAGCTTGAACTCGTCCAGGTCGAGCATCACCAGGCTGAAGTGGCTGCCGTAGCGCTCCGTCCGGGCCTGCTCGTGGGTGAGGAACTCGCAGAGCTTGCGGTGGTTGGCCAGGCCGGTCAGGGAGTCGGTCTCGCTCAGGTCTTGCAGGCGACGCAGCAGCTTGGCGCTGCGTACGGCCTCGCCGGCCAGTTCCGCCAGTGAGGTCGCCAGGGCCAGCTCTTCGGGCGAGTACTCGCGCTGCTGCTGCTCGTCCCAGAAGGCCAACAGGCCCAGCACTCCGTCGGCAGACGGCATGGGGACTGTCAGGCAGCTCTTCTCGCCCCACTTCTCCATCGTCGCCCGGCTGTAGGCGTCGAGGTCGGGGTCCGAGAGGCGTTCGAGCAGCACGCCTCCGGAGTCGAGCAGCTTGCGCTCGACCGAGCTTTCGAGCGGCAGGAACTCACCCAGCCTGTCCCACCCGCTGGGCGTGCGCTCCCACATCGCCCGCGCCGCGATCGCGTCGCGCTCGGCGTCGTACTCGTAGGCGATGCCGCCGCTCACATCGAAGAGCTCGACGGCGCTGCGCGTGACGATCGCGAGCGCCTCTTCCATGCCTCCGGCACTGGCGATCGCGCGGCTCGACTCGAGCAGCGAGGCCAGGCGCCGAGCCCGTAGATTCTGCTCCTCGACGACTGTGCGCAAGCGCAGCTCGCTCTCGCGCAGCGCCTCCTCGCCGGCCTTGCGCTCGGTGATGTCGCGCAGCGTGACGACGGCCTGCATCACGGTGCCCCGCGCGTCGTGCACCGGCAGGGCGCTGAGCAAGGCCGTCCGCCGGTCGCCGGTCGCTCGGTAGATGAAGGCAAGCTCCAGGTCGCTCACGGCTTCGCCGGCGAGCACCTGGTCTACCGGCGATTCATGGGGCGCCAGGAGGCGCCCGTCGGCATAGCGCAGCTCGAAGTGCTTACGCAGCTCGGCGAGGCTCGCTATCGTGCCCTGGCTGGCCTTCGTCGCCGCGAACAACCGCCAGACCGTCGGGTTGGTGAACGTGAAGCGGCCCTGTGGGTCGACCATGACGACGGCGTCGTCCGCGTGCTCGAGGATGAGCTCGAGGCGCCGGCGCTCCAGCTCTGTGGCCGCCTCGGCTCCTCGCCAGCGACGCGACACCCACGCCAGGCTCTCGCCGACCACGACGCAGGTGAAGCCCACGAAGACGACCGAGCTCAGCGCGGTGGCCGAGGCCTGGTGGGTCGGAAACAACGGGGCAAGATAGGCGACGACGAAGGGCGCCAGCATCCTCAGCGAGGTGCCCGGACTCTGGCAGATGCCGATCCAGGCGAAGACGACGATGAAGAACGCGCTCCACTCCCAGGGATCCTGCCCGCCCGCCACGTTGCTGAGGGCGACAAGCAGCAGGCCGAGGGGAACCAGCCAGAGCGTGGCCCGCATCGACCAGCGCGCCCAGGGCAGCAGCCAGACCACGACGCCGGCAAGCAGGGCGTACGCGCCCGTGGCCACGAGCAGCGGCATGTCGATGCCGGGCACCGTGGGTTGCAGGGCGGTGAGCAGGTTCGCGGTCCCGCCGACCAGGAAGATCAGTGCCGCGAGGTGAGCCGCGAAGGTGGCGGACACGCCGGGCTGCTGGCCGTTGTTCCAGACGTGCTGGATCCTGCCACGCGCCCAGCCCAACAGACCCGATGCCTGCACCTGACCCTCTCCCGGTGGTCCCCAAAGATACACACCCTGGCGTAGATGCCTTGAAGGCGTCTCGCCAGTCGACTACTGCACCACGCTCGTACGCCTAACGTATCGACGGCTCGTGCCAGAAGTTGAAGCGCCTGGCCCGGCCGCCGAATGGGCAAGGCCAGAACGAGCGTCTCGGGCGCAGCGCTCGCGGTCGGCGGTCTGCTCCTTCATCATCGCACCGTAGAGGAGTCGTCGGGCGGTGCACACTAGGCGGCCGGCTGCACGCGCTGTCCCGCCCGCTGACTGTGCGCCATGAGGCGCAGAAGCCCTTCGGCGTCTGAGCAGCGTTGCAGGGCCACGTCGTGGGTGATCTCGTGCTCCCTGACAAGCTCGGCCAGGGCAGCGTCCATGGCCTGCATGCCGGACCGCCCGCCGGTCTGGATGACCGAGGGCAGTTGATGGGTGTCTCCCTGGCGGATCAGGTTGCGGACCGCCGCCGTAGGCACGAGCACCTCGCAGGCCACGACGCGCCCGGCGCCGTCGCAGCGCGGCAGCAACTGCTGGGTGACGATCCCCATCAGGGCGCTGGCAAGCTGGGCGCGGATCTGACCCTGCTGGTGGGGTGCAAAGACATCGACGATGCGGTCGATGGTCTGGGGGGCGTCCTGGGTGTGCAGGGTGGCAAAGACCAGATGGCCGGTCTCAGCTGCGGTGAGCGCCGTCGACATCGTCTCGGCGTCGCGCATCTCGCCGACCAGGATGATGTCGGGGTCCTGGCGCAGGACGCTCTTTAAAGCCCGGGCGAAGCTCCGCGTGTCGGGTCCCACCTCACGTTGGTGTACCAGACTCTTCTTGTGACGGTGGAGAAACTCGATCGGATCTTCGATGGTCATGATGTGTCTGCGCTGCGTCGTGTTGATGGCGTCGATCATCGCCGCCAGCGTGGTCGACTTGCCACAGCCGGTCGGCCCGGTCACCACGACAAATCCCCGCGGCTTGGTGATGAACTCGTGCAGCACCTGAGGCAGCCCGAGATCCTCGAGTCTGGGGATCTCGATGGGGATCAGGCGGAACACGGCCCCTAGGTTGCTGCGCTGGAAGTAGGCGTTGACCCTGAAGCGGGCGCGGCCCGGCAGCGCACACGAGAAATCGATCTCGAGGTCGTTCTCGAGCTGGCGGCGCTGCTCCTGAGTAAGCAGGCTGTAGATCAGCTCGGTGGTCTGCGTGGCATCCAGGTCTGGAAGGTCGAGGGGCTCGAGCTCACCGTCGATGCGCACGACCGGTGGGGAGCCCACCGAGATGTGCAGGTCGCTTGCCTTGCGCTCAAGTACCTGGACAAGAAGGTCGGTGACATCCACGCTGCTGCCTTTGCTTTCGTTGCAGGGATGGGGATCTGCGTCGTTCCACCGATCTACATCGACCGGATGGCCCGTGGCTGCAACCCCCGACTAGACGGATGGACAGCGATAAGCGCGATGGACGGGAATGCCCTTGCTCTCCGACCGGGCAGTCGAGTAGCGCTCGAGCGGGTGTCGGGCATCGGGTCGCCACCCAAGCGCCGGCACCGGATGCGGCGACGGGCTTAGCGCCTCGCGACCGCCGCTGAGATCGTATCGATGCGTGCTGTCTCTGCCTCGGTCAGAAGCAGGTCCATGGCCGCCGCGGTCGCTACCGCCTGCTCCGGTCGCGAGGCGCCCGGTATGGCGACGACCGTGTCCCCGTAGTGGGTCACCAACCACGCCAGAGCGACTTGCGCCACCGAGGCGTCGTGCGCCTCGCCGACCGCACGCAGCTCGGCGATCAGCGGCGCCGTGCGCGCCAGGCCCTCGGGTGTGAGGAAACGGCCGGAGGGGCTGAGCCGCGAGCGGCGGCCCCAGGGCAGCGCCCGGGCGAGTGCCGGATCGTCGTGGTAGCGCCCCGTGAGCAGGCCCTGGGCGAGCGGCGAGTAGGCGATGAGCGTGACGCCCAGCCCTTGCGCGGCGGCGAGCACCCCGTTGGACTCGACGCGCCGGTCGAGCAGGTTGATGCGCACCTGGTTGCTGGCGAGGGTGAGTCCTTCGTCGCGCAGGGCGGCGGCCGCCTGCGCCATCTGCTTCGCCGAGAAGTTGGAGACGCCGACGGCGCGCACCGAGCCGGCGCGCACCAGCTTCGCCATCTCGCGCATCTGCGCCGGGATCGAGGAGAGGCTCCCGGGTGAGTGCACCTGGAAGAGGTCGATGGGGTAGGGCTGCAGGCAGGCAATGCGCGTGCCGATGGTGCGCGGGATGTCGCGCGCCGGCTTGGCGATGGGCAGCCACTTGGTGGCGACTACGACGGTGCTGGGCGTAACGCTGCGGTGCTGGAGGGCGGTGCTGAGGGCACGTTCGGAGGCGCCGTTGCCGTAGGCCTGGGCGGTGTCGAACCAGCTGATCCCGCCGGTGAGCGCGGTGTCCACGATCGCGTCCATCGTGCCCTGGTCGAGGACCGACCACATGCGCCCGGTCATCCCTTTGCCCTGCGAGAACTGCCAACAGCCCAGGCCGATCGCAGAGACCTCGACGTCGGTCTTACCCAGCTTGCGTGCGTCCATTGGCGCTCCTTGCCTCTGGCGGTCAGTCTGGCTCGCCGTGTGTCAAGAGTGCTGCATGGTTTGTGGTCCGCGTACCATGATAGTGGCAGAAACGGTGTGCCGACCGCGGCGAGACCCTCCCGTGGCCTTCTCGTGCTCGATGGGCCTTCGAGACAGCCTCACACTTCTCGCGGCGCGAGGAAGATAGTCTCTTTGGCCGCGGACGGGCACTTGATGGGGGCCACCGCCTGCGAGTCGGTGGCGCGTGTCGTTGCCACAATGGGCGACATGGACGGTCGTCCTATCTTGTCGTTCAGCCCCGCTGACGATGTCAGTACCAGAGGGACCAATGCGTCGGCGGGCAACCGCGGGCGCGAGCACTCCCTGGTCGTTCACCGAACTTGGGGGTAGGGATGGCGGCACTGAGGGTCGGAGATCGCGTGCTCCATGAAGGCAAGACGTGGCGCGTGGACTCGCTCGGGCGTCGTGCTTACCCGCGCGTGGGTGCCAAGACCGTTAACGGTGAGCTCTACGCTACGCTGCTGCTCGAGGCCGACCCGCCCGGCAGCCAGCCGCCGCACAGGATCGTTCTGCCGGAGAGCAAGTGGGACGAGGCTCAGCTGCTGGAGGAGTAGTCCGCCGCCGCCGCCACGGGGGCTTCCTGCCGAGCCCCCCTGCTCTTTGCCTATCCGCGCCAGTGAGCCAAAGAGCGCCCCGTGCCGCCGCCTCCTCTACTGCAGGGACTTGCGTCGGTAGAAGTAGACGGCGAGGGGAGCGAACACCGCGATCAATCCGATCGACCAGAGAACAGTGGCCAACTCGGGGTGCTGCATGGGCCAGGCCGCGATGTTCGCGGACGGGTTCGGGTTGCCGAAGAGGTCTCGGCACGCTGAGGCGACCGCACTCACCGGGTTCCACTCCGCCACGACTCGAAGCCAGGCCGGCATGCCCTGGGTGGGAACGAAGGTGTTGGAGACGAACATCAGCGGCAGGAAGAAGATGAAGACGATCGCCTGTGCGGCTTCTGGGTTCTTCAGCAGCATGCCGGCACAAGCCCCCACCCAGGTCATCGCGAATGCAAGCAGCAGGCATAGGCCAAACGCCGCCAGAGCGTCGCCGACGCCGTTATGGATTCCCCAGCCCACGGCCAGGCCGGCGATGACAAGCACGGCAGTGGCGATCACCTGGGTGAGGAGGTCGGTCACCACGCGACCCGCAAGGACCGCGGAGCGCGCGATGGGAAGCGAACGGAATCGGTCGATGAGACCGGTCGCCATGTCGGCCGAGACTCCGACGGCGGTGCCTTGGGCCGTTCCGATCAGGGTCATCCCGAACATGCCGCCGATGAGGTACTCGTGATAGTTGTCTCCGCTGGGAAGTCGAATGGCTGAGCCGAAGACATAGACGAACAGCAGCACGAATATCACTGGCTGGATGGTGACGTCGAGGAGCTGTGAAGGCTCTCGGATGATGCGGGCGACGCCGCGACCAGTCAGCACGAGGGCATTGCGAAGCGCCCACCACAACCGGGAGAGCAGGGACTCGGCTGGAGCGGCGAGTGGCGATGTCGGGACGTACGTCATACGAGTGCCTCTTCCTTGTCGGCAGCGGAGACGGGAGCGGCGGAGTGGCCGGTGAGGGTGAGAAAGACGTCGTCAAGCGAAGGCCGCAGCATTCCCAGGTCGTCCATCAGCACGCCTGCCGCGTTCATCGCGGCCGCGATCGCCGGAATGGACCTGGCGCCATCGGGCACCAGCGCGTCGACGACCCGTCGTTCCGGGTCCATGTGAAGTTCGCCCTCAGCGTGTCGGGCAAGTACTTCGCGTGCTGCCGCAAGATCGGACTCCACTGCCACGGTGACTGCGATGCGGTCCCCGCCGGCCTCGGCCTTCAGTTGGTCTGACGAGCCTTGGGCGATGACCGAGCCTCTATCGATGACGACGATCCGATCGGCCAACTGATCGGCCGGCCGAGCGCTTCCTGCATGCAGCTGACAAGGACGTTCGTGCGTAGAAATCGCCAACTCCGTCGTAGACGTCGGGCCGCCGTGACCGCCTTCGCGGTGGTGATCGCCATCCTTGTGGTGGTCGCCGTCTCAGCGGCGCGGGCCCGTGACCACAAGCCACAGGCGCCCTCGGGAACTGGCTCGAGCTCGGCTGCACATGCGCGGACCAAGTCTTCGGCGACGCGGCCTCCCGATACCGGCGGCTCTTCGACTGCCGGCCGGGGCGTCGCCACCTCCAAGAATGCGGGCCAGCGACTCGCCGCCGCCCTGGCGCCGGTCCTGGCGCACCGCACCGGCGATCTCTCTGTCGGCGTGATCGACCAGACGACAGGCGAATGGGCCGTCTACAACCACACGGCGAGCTTCCACACCGCGAGCATCGTGAAGGCCGATATCCTGGCCACTCTGCTGTTGCGCCACCAGGCTGAAGGCGCACCGCTTACCCAGTACGAGCAGGCGCTGGCCGCCCAGATGATCGAGGCCTCCGACAACGATGCCGCTCAAGACCTGTGGAACGACGACGATGAGGCAGACGGCATCGCCGACGCTGATGCTCAGCTGGGTCTGAGCCACACCACGCCGGCCCAGGGCGGTTACTGGGGGCTGACCACAACGACGGTCGTCGACCAGCTGCGACTGCTCTCCGACCTGGTCTCAGAAAGCTCTCCGCTCAACGCTGCGTCGCGTTCCTTCGAGCTGGGTCTGATGCGTCACGTGGAGCCCAGCCAGGCCTGGGGGGTGACCAAGGCCGCGACGCCCGGCACGGTCTACGCCGTGAAGAACGGCTGGCTTCCCGACCCGCAGCTCTGGGTGATCAACAGCATCGGCGTCGTTCATCATGCCGGACACCTGCTGCTGCTGGCCGTGCTCTCCGACGACCAGCCATCCGAAGCAGTCGGCGTCGCTCAAGTCGAGGCCGCGGCTGTGGTGGCTGCTCAGGCGGTCACCGCGGTCCGCCCCTAGGATCGTCGACGGCCGGCGCGGAACGGAAGGCCCCGCGGTGAAAGGGGGACCGCGGGGCCGTGCGGCGGTTACGGCGCCGCCGAAGGCGGACTCGTGGTAGGTTCGAGCCCGAGGATGACGACAGTACGTCGGCGGAGGAGAGCGAGCGCCGTCGGGGGAGGAGCGCGATGACAGAGATCAACAACGTTCGCGACTACCGCGAGCAACTCGTCCACAGTCTCGAGGACGCCGCGGAGTGGCGCGCCGGGAAGGCCGCGGACTATCCGAAAGACGAGCGCAACGACCGCTCGGCCAAATCGCTGCGCGCAGCGGCTCGCGATGTCGCGGCTCTTCCCGACCACGACCCCCGGCTGCGGCGGCTGGTGCGTCTCTACGAGGCGGGCGACGAGGCGGTCGGCGACTTTCTAGAAGAGGAGCACTACATCATCACGCGCCACGGCTTCGGTGACGACGCCACCCAGTCCACCGATGAGCTGCTCACCGCTTTGGCGGGAGCTGCCGACGACGCCGTGCTCTCAGCGCTCGACGACTCGCGTGCGTTGCAGGCCGACGACTCGCGGACCTCGCGGGACGACGACCCGGGAAACAACGGCAAGGAGGGTCCCAAGCGGTGACCGTCCGTACTCGCAGCGGGTCCTGCGCGCGATCTGGTCCCCGGTGCAGCGCCGACGGCGCGACCAGGCGATCCGGACATCCTGATGACCGTGCGCTCGCCGCTACGTTTTATCGCTTGCGCCACGTCCAGCCCGGTGTCCCCAGGTGCTCGAGGGCCAGCGACAACGTCTTGATCTTGCCGGCCCTGCGGTAGTGCACCGTCAGCCGCGTGAAGCGGCCGTGGCGCGCGCGGAAGGCGTGGAGGGCGCCGCCAAAGCCCTGAAAGGTGCCCTGAGCCACGGTCGGGATGCCGTTGTCGACCCACACGGTCGCCAGGCCAAGCGCCCCGACATTGTTCCAGGCGTGCCAGCGGATGTGGTGTCCTCGCTTGCCGAGCTGCCCGATCACGATCGAGCCGTCGCCTGTGGGGTCGAGCGTGGCGGGGCGCACGCCGAACCGCGCGGAGAAATCCTCCTTCAACAGGCGCGGTCTGTTTGCTGCGGTCGTTGTGGTCGTTGCCACGGTGGCTCGTGCGTTGCGGGCGCTGCCGCCACTTGCCTGGGCGATGCCCACCCAGCAGCCGATCAGGAGCGCCACTGCCACGACCGCTACCGGCGTGGCCGTCCAGCTACGATGCGCCATGACTTCCCTCCAGAGCGCTTCACCTGCGACTAACCGTGTGCCGGCGCCGGCAGGGAAGCGCTGTACGAACTTTTCCTTACGTTCAGATGGTTCCGAGGGGGTGCCGGGTCAAACGCCTTGAAGCCGTTTGCGTTTTCGGCGGATGTGGCGTCGGGGTACCCGTTGCCCGCCGACGCGCCGTGATCGCGCGGGCGACTCCCGACTCTGCCGCGGGTGCCGGTGCGTGCGGCCTCAAGTCTGTCATCGCGGTCGTCGATGAGTCGAGGTAAGCGACAAGATAGGCAGCCGCCTCGAGTGTGCGGCCGCGACGCGGCCCGCCTGGAAGGAAGTCATGGACGCACTTCGACGTAAGAGTCGCCGTCAACGGCCGGACGGACGGCGAGGATCTCGCTCGCGTCGCGTGCAGGGGGTCGCCGCGCCACTGGCGATGCTCGTGTGCTGTGGCCTGTTCGGCGCTGTCGCAGTGGCGTGGGCCGCGACGCCGACCTCCGGCGCCGCGCAGACTGCCGCTGCCACATCGAGCGCCGCTGCCACATCGAG
Source organism: uncultured Thermoleophilia bacterium (assembly GCA_964519555.1). Taxonomy (GTDB): domain Bacteria; phylum Actinomycetota; class Thermoleophilia; order UBA2241; family UBA2241; genus Bog-752. The sequence continues at coordinate 7,788 of CAZFJE010000039.1, read as the reverse complement.
CGCCGCCCTCGGCGTGGGTCTCGGTCAGCCCACCATGACGGCGCCTCGAGGGTACGCCGCCCAACTCAAGCCGACGTTCGCCTGGAGCCGCGTGAGCGGCGCCACGACCTATGAGCTGCGCGTCTACCTGCAGCTGCACAGAGGCTCCGAGCTGCTGCTCAAGAAGACCGGCGTGACCAGCCTCACGTGGCGAAGCGGCGTCGCCCTGCCCGTGAACGTCGGGCTCATGGCTCAGGTCAGGGCCGCCGGCCCTCGGGGCACCGGCCCCTGGAGTGCAGGTCTCGGCTTCACGATCGGCGCGGCCGGCACCACCAGCTACTCGAGTCGCGCGCATTGGCTGGCCCTGCCGAGCAAGCCACTCAAGAAGGTCGATGTCTTCTACCTGTACCCCACCGCGTACACGAGGCCCGATGCGAGCGCCCCGATAGTCTGCGCCGTCGACGACGCAGCCATGATGCGCGGCGCGCGCGTCGCCTTCCAGCGCCAGGTCACCGCCTTCAATACCGTAGCCAACATCTACGCGCCCTACTACAGACAGGCCGACGCGGCGGCCCGTGCCGCTCTGCCTCAGGCGCAGCAGGTCAAGATCGTGGCGGGTGGACCGACGCAAGACGGCCTCGCCGCGTTCGACTACTTCATCAGGCATTACGACCAGGGCCGCCCGTTCATTTTGGTCGGGCACTCGCTGGGATCGAACGTGCTCGCGAACCTCCTCGCCACGTACATGAGAGCGCGCCCCGGTGTGTACAGGCGGATGGTCGCGGCCTACATCGTCGGCTACTCGATAACGCCGTCCTACCTTTCCCAGAATCCCTTCCTGAAGTTCGCCACGGGCCCCAGCGATACCGGGGTCATCGTCTCCTGGAACACGGAAGCCCCCACGGTCGCCGGCACGAACCCTGTGCTGTTGCCGGGAGGTCTGGCCATCAATCCGATCACCTGGACAAGGACGCAGACCGAGGCCACCGCCAAGCAGAATCTGGGCTCGATAGAGCTGAACCCGGCGACTGGCACGCCGGTGCTGAACACAAACGGGAGCATCAAGCGCGTGGCGGGCCTCGCCGACGCTCGCGTCGACAAGACCAGGGGGGTGGTGATCTGCAGCACCATCGATGCATCGGTGCCGCCCTACTACACCCCGGGCGGGTTCCCGATGGGTGTCTTGCACCCCTTCGACTACCCGCTCTACTTCTTCGACGTCAGAGCGAACGCTGCCAACAGGGTCGAGCACTTCTTCGCCAGGCAGTAGGGGGCGTTCTCGTCGAGAACCCTGGGGGCGCCGCCGAACGCCGCCGCTGGGCGCTGCACGAGCGCGGGCCTAGAACATGTGTCCAGAGACGGCCAAACGGCCTGTTCGTAGCAGTAAGCTACTGAGTAGTACGGGCGGGGCTGCGGGGAAGTCGATTTGTCAAAGCGATGGTCGGCATCGGCATCGTTGAGGGTCCGCTGGGGACACGTCGTAAAGCTGAAGTCGGGGTCGTCATGAGGCATCCACAACGGCAGGGCCTTGCAGTCGGCACAGTCGCGGTAGTCGCCGCGAAAAAGTGGAGCGAACCAGCTGAAGCCAAGGCGCGGCCCGCCGGGAATCCTGGCCGGTAACGGCCCGGCCCACGGCTAAGCCGCGCCCTTACTTTTCTGACTGGAGACCCGGCGCGGCCCTGGTGATGTGCGGGCCGGCCGGGCGCGGTGCCGAGATCTGGTCGCTACTCCCGAGACCCTTGGTCAGGCAGGCCTCACGTCGGCGGCCTGGGGGCCCTTCTGGCCTTCCTCTACCTGGTACTCGACCGTCTGGCCCTCGGCCAGCGTGCCGACGCCGGCGGCGAGCGAGTTGACGTGCACGAAGACGTCTTTGCCCCCGTCAGCCTGCTCGATGAAGCCATACCCTTTTTGTGCGTTGAACCACTTCACTGTTCCCTTGGCCACGATGTGCTCCTGGTCTCATGAGCGAGTCTCGACAACTGCACGTACGCGCTCTACTACAGATGGCTGCCACGGCGACGCCAAGGCAGCCACCGACTTTATGGCCCGAATCGCCAGTTCGCAACCACAAATATGTCGGCGGTCATGGCGTTTGGCGTACGAGCGCCCGGCCGGGACGCTTCTGGTTGACCCGTTCGGCAAAGTCGCGACCGTGACTGACCGCTCGATCGAGCATCGCGGCAGAAGACTCGTTCCCGATTCCGAACGGTCGTCGACCCGAGCGAGTGGGGGTAGCATCACCAAGAACGTGACGCGCGCTGACCGCCTGCGGTGCTCCGCTTCGGGCTTCCCTCCTTGCCTCGAACGGATCGCCGCAGCCCAGTGCCCATGTTGCTGAATGCGAACGATGCGGAGCCGGGGAGGTGGGGATGCAGGCCACGATCGATAACGAGCTGTGTCTGGCCGTGCCCATGAACGTCCGCAGCCTCGCCGACCTGCGCTGGCGGACATGGGCCTACCTGGCCGCCGCCGGGGTCGCCGCCGGCATGCTCGACGATATCCTGATCGCTTTGCACGAGGCGGTCGCCAACGCGCTTGCGCATAGTGGCGCCCGACAGGACATAGCTGTGCGCGTAAGGGCGACCGACAATAGGGTGCACGTCGAGGTCGAGGACCAGGGTCGCGGCATCGACGCCACCGTCGCTATTCCCCCCGAGCCACCGGCTCTGAGCGCCGAAGGCGGCCGTGGACTCTTCATGATCTGGTCGCTGATGAGCTCGGTGCGGTTCGGCCGTAGCAGCGGCATGCATCTCATCATGGTCAAAGAGCTCTTTCCTGCGCGTCCGTAAGGATCGGGAGCGGCTTCGGTTCTCCCGAAGCCGCTCCCTTGCCTGAAGCTGGGCTCAGGCCACCCCGCCGTGCACCTCGGCGTCGTGCAGGATGGCATCGAGCTTGTCGGCCACCTCGCCCGGAAGGGGCTGCGGCTTGTGCTCCTGAAGGATCTGCTTCGCCGCCTCCTTGGCGGCGGAGTAGGCATCCTTGGCGCCCATGGCCTGCCAGTCCTCGCGCACGCGGCGGTCCATGAACCGCGGCTGACTGAGCTCGCGCATGTGCTTGAGGGTCGAGTCGAGCGATAGGTAGTCGCCGAACGAGCCCACGGCGTGGATGTCGGCAAGGTCGAGGTTCTCGTCGGTGACGGAGATGCCCCGCACCGTGTGCTTGATCATTCTCGCCATGTCGTTGTCGAGCACGTACTGTGCGTAATCGAACGTGACTCCCGACTCGGTCATCCCCGCCCCGTAGATCAGGTTGGCGCCTGCCAACGCTGCCATGAGGGCGGTCAGGGTCTTCTCGTGACCGGCCTGAATGTCACTGAGCTTGGAATCTGCCTATAAGCCGGCCACGAAGCTCGGCAGCATATAACGCTGCGCAAGCTGAGCCACGCTGGCGCTGAGCAGGCCGAGCTCGGGAGAGCCGACCGACGCCGCGGCCAGCCGCAGGTCGATGGCCGTGGTCGACGAGCCGTAGATGCTCGGCGCGCCGCGCTCGGTGAGCTGCGCCAGCGTGAGGCTGGCGAGCACCTCGCAGTTGTGGGTGACCAGCGTGCCGGCCAGGGTGACCGGCGACGACGCGCCGGCCATCGCCATGGAGATCACGTTGTTGGGGATGCCGTGGCGGGCGGCGCCCATGATGACCTCAGCGGCGTCGCGGGTGATCTTTAGCGGGCTGACCGGGCACTCGCAGAAGTAGACGAGCGGCCGTTCGCGCAGCTTGTCTTCGCCGCCGGCCACCGCGGCGCCCATGGCCACGATGGCGTCGACGTCGTAGGTGGAGAGCGCGCCGGTGCCGACGCACTTGGTCGTGTTCTTGAGGGCGAGCGCCGTGTCGCGCACGGCCAGCGTCTCTTCGGGCGCGTCGCGGCCCTCGACGGAGTGCTCGTAGGTGTCGATCTCGCTCAGATAGTCGGTGATGAGCGCGAGATCGGCGACGTCTTGCGTGGTCGACTTGCGGTACTCGTCGGTACGCGGGTCGATGACCATGATGCCGGCGCTGAAGTTGGTGAAGCCCACGCGGCCGCCTTCGAGAACCACGTCGTTCTCGGGCACGCGCCCGCAGAGCGTCACCGTGCTCGGCGACCAGCGGATGGCGTCTTCGACTACGTGCGGCGGGATCTTGACGATCTTGGTCTCGCGATCGACCCGGCAGCCGCCATCGGCCATCACGTCGAGTGCCTCGTCGCTCTCGACGAACACGCCGGTGCGCTCGAGCACCTCGAGTGTCGCGCGGTGGATGTCGTCGAGGTCCGCTTCGGTGAAGACCTCAAGGCGCAGGGCGCTACGCCGCACCCCCGCCTGTAGATTGCGCTTCATAGGCTCAGCTCCATTTCTCGGTCGCTCCTGACCCGACACTGTGCATTGACCCACTCTATCGTGCGCGAGGCGTGTCGCGCTCCCGACCGCCCCACGGCTGGCCCAATACTACGGCGTCGCCTTGGATGACGACGGATTCGCACTCCCCTCGAGAACTCGCGACAGACTCGCTTCAGCCTGCACTTCCGCCCCGAGAGTCGCCGTGCGAAGGTCTTCGTTCCGCGCGATCTGGGCAGTTGTCTATCGCCCCGTGACGCCGGCTGCCGATATCACCTTTGGAAGGCCAGAGGGCCGGCACGCGGGGCCGGCGGGAGGGACGGGATGACACACGAGGAGAACGCCGACGCCGTCGAGCGCGCGCTGGACTGTTGCGACTACCTCGGCGCGCTTCTTGTCGGCGACGACAAGATCCTGAGCCGCCTGCTCGCCGCCCTCGAGATCCACGCCGAAGTCCGCGAGACCGGCGGCTACCTGGTGTCGTAGGACCGGCCCCCGGCGGTCTAAAGCGCGCGCCGGCCACGGTCTCGCGCCGCCGCGCGACCCGCCGCCCGCCGAGGGCCGTCCGGGAGGGCGGCCTTGCTGTTGCCGGTGGCCGTTCGCCTGCCGTCTCTTGGTATTCCCCGAAGGGAGGGCAGCGTCGTGACGCGGGTGCGACGCCGCCTCGGCGCGCAGCGTCTGGCGATGCGCGGGGGCAGTTCGGTTTGCGAGCTCGCCCGGAATAGCTCAGACTATCGCTCCACGGGGCAACGCGGGGTCGAGGTCAGATCCCCCGCGCGCCCGCAACACGCTCATGGGGAAGAAGGGGGGTCCCTTTTTCGCGCCCTGAGCGAACTCCAAGGAGGAGTGGATGGTGGGGCAGATCAACTCAGGAGATACTGCGTTCGTCTTGATCTGCGCGGCGCTGGTCGCGCTCATGACGCCGGCTCTCGCGTTCTTCTACGGCGGCCTGGTGCGCCGCAAGAACTTCCTGGCGATCATGATGCAGTCGTTCATCTCGATGGGCATCGTGACCACGATCTGGGTGCTGTTCGGGTACTCGCTGGCCTTCTCTGGGGGCGCCGGCGGCGTCATCGGCAACTTCCACTGGGCGATGCTCGACCACGTCGGCCACATGCCCGGGCCCTGGGCTCCGAACATCCCCGCGCAGGCGCACTTCGTCTACCAGGAGATGTTCGCCATCATCACCCCGGCGCTGATCACCGGCGCCTTCGCCGACCGCGTCAAGTTCAAGAGCTACCTCTGGTTCCTCGTGTTGTGGAGCATCATCGTCTACATCCCGTTCGTCCATCTGATCTGGGGCGGCGGCTGGCTGGCCGAGCACGGCGTGCGCGACTTCGCCGGTGGCGCCGTGGTGCACATCAGCGCCGGGTATGCCGCTCTGGCCTCGGTGTTCGTGGTGGGCAAGCGCAAGTTCGCCCCCGGCGAACGCAGCCTGCCCCACAACGTGGCCTTCGTCGCGCTGGGCACCGGCCTGCTGTGGTTCGGCTGGTTCGGCTTTAACGGCGGCGACGGATACGCCGCCAACGGCATCGCCGCCCAGGCCTTCGTCAACACCGACATCGCCGGCTCGATCGCCATGTGCACCTGGCTGGCCCTGACCTGGTGGCACGACGGCAAGCCCAGCCTGGTCGGCGCCCTCACCGGCGCCGTGGCCGGCCTTGCCACCATCACCCCCTGCGCCGGCTTCGTGCCCACCTGGGCCTCGTTCATCATCGGCTTCGGCGCCGGTTCGGTGTGCTACTTCGCCTGCATCTTCAAGGGCAAGATGCACTGGGACGACGCCCTCGACGTGTGGGCCGCCCACGGCGTCGGCGGCACCCTGGGCATCATCCTGCTCGGCGTGTTCGCCACCTATGCGGTCAACCCGGCCGGCGGCCAGGGCCTGATCACCGGTCACTGGCACTTCTTCGGCTGGCAGGTCATGACCGCCGTGGTGGTCGCCGCCTACGCCTTCGTGGCCACCTACCTCATCCTCAAGCTGATCAACGTCTTCGACCCGATCCGCGTGCCCGACTCGGTACAGCTCAAGGGTCTCGACGACTCGGAGTTCGGCGAGGCTGCCTACGACCTGATCTAAGCGTCGGGCGCATAAGCCTCTTGGGGGGCGGAGTGAAGGCCTGTGGGCCTTCACTCCGCCCCCGACGCACAACAGGGGTGGGCGGCGGGCTTTCCGCGGTGACAGCTTCCCGCGGTGACAAGTCGTCGCGCGCGACGGTCGTTACTGGTCGTCGCAGTCGTCGCGCCGGCCCGTGCCCGCCGCCTCGAGCGCCTCGCGGGCTTCGCCTCGGATCCACCAGATCATGGCCAGGCCGGCGAGCGGGTCGGCCCACCACCAGCCCAGCAGGCGGTTGGCGAGCAACCCGCCGAGCAGGACCGCGGAGAGGTAGATGCAGACCACCGAGCAGGCCGCGTCGCCGCGTAGCGCGGGGCTGTCGAGGCGCTCGGCAAGGCCGCGCCGCCAGTGCCAGAGCAGGGGCATGACGGTGAGCGCGGCGACCGCCAGCGCGAGGCCCGCCGGCGACGACTCCGCGTGATTGCCGCCGAGCAGCCCCCAGGCCGACGAGGCGACGATGTAGGCGATGAGCCCGTAGAGACTCAAACCGACGAGCCGCGACGCCTGACGCTCGCGACGGTCGAGCTCATCGTCGGTCGCCCGGTCGGTGTGGTGCAGGAGCAGGCGCAGCACCACGGCCGCCGTGAACAGCTCGATGCCGCTGTCGACCCCGAATGTCGTCAGGACGACGGAGCGCGCCGCGATCCCGGCCCAGAGCGCCACGACGAGCTCGACCACCATCCAGGCGAACGTCAGCCCTTCGGCCAGGCGCGCTTCGCGGATCACCGCTTCGTATGAGCGACTGTGTTCGACCACTGCACGGCCGAGCATACCCCCGCCCGACCGCCTGCCTGTTCGAGGCCCGAGATCACGCCGGGTGCCGAACCGCGCCGCAGCCGCTAGCATGGTCTGTGTGAACGACGCGGCGCCATCGACGGTGGACAGCGACCCCGGGACCGGGGCGGCACGCCGCAGCCTCGGTCTATCGCGAGGCCGTAACCTCGGCGTGCTGGCGCTCGCAGCCATGGCCCCTATCTGGGGGTACAGCTGGGTGGCCAGCAAGATGGCGCTCGACTATTGCCGGCCGTTCACCTACGTGGCGATCAGCACCGCCGCGTGCGTCGCCTGTCTGTTTGTCGTGCTCGCCCTCACCGGCCGCTCGCTGCGCCCGCCGCCGCTCGGCTGGACCGTGCTGATCGCCCTTCTTCAGACGTCGCTCTTCTCCAGCCTCGTTACCATCGCCCTCACTTCGGGCGGCGCCGGCAAGGTCTCGGTGCTCGCCTACACGATGCCGTTCTGGCTGCTGCTGCTCGCCTGGACGTTCCTGGGCGAACGCCTGCGCGGCCTGCAGTGGTCGGCCGTCGCGCTCGCCTTCGCCGGACTTGTCCTGGTCGTGCGGCCCTGGGACATCGGTGGCGCGCTCAGCGGCGTCCTGGCCTGCGGCGG
>CAZFJE010000038.1:0-21949 GCA_964519555.1 uncultured Thermoleophilia bacterium | reverse complement strand
ACGCGCCATCGATGCCGCCAGCAACGTCGGGCCGCGCTCGGGCACCGCGACGGCGACCCAGCCGGTCGACCTGCCGCCGGTGACCGTGGCGACGGGTCTGGCGCTCACCGCGGACTCCGCCTGGACGAACACCTCGGGACAGTTCACCCTTTCGGCCACCGACGACGACCTCACGCCCGTCGCCTCGACCTTCTACACGATCGACGGCGCGCTCGGCATCTGGGACGGAGACCCGGTGCCGGTCATCGGTGAGGGAAGTCACCAGATCACCTTCTGGTCGGTCGACACGGGGGGCCTTGCCGAGTCCCCGAACGTCGGTTACGTCAACATCGACCTCACCAAGCCGACCGTCAGCGACAGTGCGCCGACGGCCTGGAGCAACACCGACGTGACCGTCCCGCTCACCGCCGGCGACACCGGCGGCAGTGGCTTGGCCGGAACGCAGTACCGCCTGCAGGGCGCAAGCTCCTGGACGCCGGCCACCGGCGGCCAGTTCGTCGTCGCGGCGCTGCCCGACCACCAGAACGACGGCGCCGTCGCCTACGACTACGAGGCCACCGACAGGGCGGGTAACGTAAGCGACATAGGCACCTGCACGGTGCGCATCGACACGACCGCCCCGGTCACCACGGCCACCGTGGCCCAGTCTCCGGTCGACGGCTTGTACGCGGCCCCGGTCACGGTGTCGCTCGTTGCGACCGACACAGGGGGCTCGGGCGTCGCGCGCGTGTCGTACTCCATAGACGGCGGCGCTGCCGTCGACACCTCGGGGGCCACCGCCACGGCGACCGTGAGCAGCGCCGGCTCGCACACCGTGAGCTTCTGGGCCACCGACAACGCCGGCAACGTCGAAGACTCAAGCCAGGCGGCCAACTCGCTGACGTTCGACGTGGGCGCCGACATCGCCCCGCAGACGACCGACGACGCCCCGACCGGCTGGGTCAATACGCCGCAGACCGTGACCCTCACGGCGACCGACGACGGTGGTCCGGGCGTCGACTACACGACCTTCAGCACCGACGGCGGCCAGACCTGGAGCCACGGCAGAAGCGTGGCGGTGCCGGTGCCCGGCGACGGCAGCAACGACGGCGTCCACACGATCCTCTACTACTCCGTCGACAAGAACGACGTTCACGAGAAGACGGAAAGCTGTGCCGTGCAGATCGACACGCAGGCGCCCACGGTCGACGACGTCACGCCGCTCGACGGCGCCCGCTATGTGATGGGCAGCGGCGCCGCCGTCGCCTGGACCGCGACCGACGCTCCCGCACTCGGCGCCGACTCGTCGTCGGGCATCGACAGCGAGACGGCGACGATCGACGGCCAGACGGTGCTCAGCGGCGACTCGCTCGATGCCGCCGGCCCCGGCACCCACACCTTCACCCTGACGGTGGCCGACCTGGCGGGCAACGAGACGACCCTCAGCCGCGTCTTCACCAACCTCTCGGAGACGCTGGGCGTCGCGGCGCCGTCCGCCAGGGCGAGCTGGCAGAACGGCACCACGCAGATGGTGCGCTTCTCGATCGACGACCCGCTGGCCGGCGGCCAGTTCGGCATCTGGCTGGTCGACGCTGCGGGCAACGCGACGCAGCTCAAGACGCTCACCCCGGTCGACGGTCAGCGCCTGTACACGGTCAGTGTGCCCGTCGACGCGACGCCCGGCAGCGGCTACCACGTGCGTGTCGCCTGGCGTACCGACGCCGCCGCGAGCACCTGGCCTCTGGTCGCTACGAGCGGCGCGTTTGCCGTGACGCCCGCGCAAGCCATCTCGGTGAGCGATCCGGGCGCCGCTACGATCTGGCAGCGTCTCACCAGCCATACCGTGCGATGGAGCCTCGCGAGTCCCGTCACCGGCGGCCAGTTCGAGGTCTGGCTCATAGACCATGACCACACGTGGCAGCCGGCCGGCATCGTCGCCGCGCGTCGTGGGGTCACGAGCTACTCGGCGAGGCTGCGGGTCACAGTCGCGGCCGGCGTCGGCCGGGTGGCCGTGCGTTGGCGCCGCTCGCCGCGTGCCGCCTGGGGGATGAGCGGCATGAGTCCCTCGTTCAACGTGGTAGGCGCGCGCTCGCTGCACATCGCGGTGCCGGCGTCGCACGTGAGCTGGCAGCGCGGCAAGGACCACACGGTGAGCTGGCGATTCGCCTATGCGCAGTCGGGCCAGTTCGGCGTGTGGCTGGTGAGCGCCGCCGGTCGCTCCTACGCGCTTTCGACCATCACCCCGACCACCTGGCCGGGCATCTTCTCGGCGACCGTCCGGCCGAACGTTCCGGCCGGCGCGTACCGGCTGGTGGTGCGCTGGCGTTGCGATGGGACCGCCGCCACGTGGCCGCTTCGCGCCACGAGCGCCCCGATCACGATCAGGAAGTAGGGCCGACCGCTCCGCGGACGCGGCGCGGCGCTTGACGACCGTCGCCGGGTGCGGAAGGATGGCGACGCTAAGTGTTTCTTTAGGAGGGGGGTGCACCGCACGATGCAACCGACCTACCAGGTCGAGCAGCTGGTGCAGCTCAAGGCACTGGCCGACGCTCACCGCGTCGAGATCCTGCGGCTCGTCATGGCCGGACCGGCGACCCTCTCGCAGCTCGGCGCCGCCCTCGGCCGACACCCGGCCTGGATCCGCCACCACCTCAAGGCGCTCGAGACGGCCGGCCTTGTGGAGCTCGTCGAGGAGCGCAAGGTCAGCGGCCGCACCGAAAAGTACTACGGCGCGACGGCGCAGGCGTTCGCCGTCAACCTCATGATCGTGCCGCGGCCGACCGAGCGCGAGATGCTCGTCGTGCTGGGCAGCGACGACCTTGCCCTCGAGCTCCTCGCCGCGAGCCTGCACGACGACCCCGCCGCGCCCGATGTCTTCCGCCTGCCTATGGGCAGCCTCGAGGGCCTGATCGCGCTGCGGCAGGGCCTGGGTCACGTGGCGGGTTGTCACCTGCTCGACCCCGAGAGCGGCGAGTTCAACCTGCCCTACGTGCGTCATCTCTTTCCCGGCCGCCCGGTCGACGTCGTCACGCTGGTCCATCGCCGGCAGGGGCTCATGCTGCCGGCCGGTAACCCGCGGGGCATCGCCTCGCTGGCCGATGCCCTCGCGGTGCGCGCACGCTTTGTCAATCGCAACCCGGGGTCGGGCACGAGGGTCTGGCTTGACCGCCTGCTCGCCGCCGAGGGCGTCGCCGGCGCGACGGTGCCGGGCTACGACGACGAGCTGTTCGCGCACCGCGACGTGGCTCAGGCCGTCGCCGACGGCCGCGCCGACGTCGGACTGGGCATCTGCGCCGCCGCCCTGCCGCTCGGCCTCGAGTTCGTGCCGCTGCTCGAGGAGCGCTTCGACCTCGTCGTTCCCGCCGAGCACCGGCACACGGCGCTGGTCGAGCCGCTGCTCGCCCGGCTGAGAAGCTCGGAGTTCAAAGGCGCCGTCGAGGCGCTCGGCGGCTACAGCACTGACCACACCGGCGAGGAGACCGCGGTCGCCGCCTGAGGCGGCTCGCGGCGCACACGATGAGGCGAGGGAGGAGCAGGTGAACGACCGGCGACCGATCGACGGGCCGCGCCTTGGGCGACTGCTCTGGCTGGCTGCCGTCGTGGTCGCCTGCCTCGCGTGTCTGGCGAGCGCGCCGTCGGCGCGGGCAGCCGTGCCGTTCAACGGCGGCCCCGACGTCTACCCGCTGTACGTGCCCAACGACCACACCCCGGTGGCGATCCACTTCACGGCTACCGGTCTGCCCGACACTACCAAGTACTACCTCAAGGTGCGGTTCAACACCTCTCAGACGCCGTCGCCGACCGGCAACCGCGGCTGGATCTGGAACGCCGTGTCGGGCCAGTGGGTGCAGGAGCGCGACGACTGGACGAAGTTCCCGACGGTCACGACCGACGGGTCGGGCAACGTGAGCGGCTGGCTCTACGCCAAGTTCGGCGACGAGACGTTGAGCGGCGCGTACTACATCATCATCTCGCTCACGCCCTTCCCCTACGGCAACGGGCAGGTGCTGAACAGCAACACCTCTCCCAAGGTGACCGTGCTCGACATGGGTGCGACGACCGGCCCGCTGGCCGGCGCCTGGGTGCACGACGCTCCGTCGGCGCGCCCCACGGCGGGCGCGCTCGTCGCGGCGGTCGCCAGCCCGGCGCCGTCGCCGTCGAGCGATCTGGCGTGTGCCCCCACTGCGGCCGACGCCGTCGACGGCAACGCCGACGGTAAGATCGGGGCCGAGGACTACGGGTACGGCCCGACCACAAGCGGCGACTTTCGCCTGGCGGTGCCGCTGGACCAGCCTTTCGGCGTGCTCCTCGACGGCGTGCCGTGGAGCGCGAGCGCGGGGCTCGGAGCCCTCGTCACTGAGCCCGACTTCTTCGTCACTCTGCCCTACGCCGACGCCGACGCCGACATCGCCCTCGGCTCCGACCAGATGGCGCCGTCGGCGCCGACCGGCTTGTCGGCGACCGCCGGCCACGACGAGGTCGACCTGTCGTGGGCGGCCGCCACCGACCCCGACCCCAACTACACCGCCGCAGCTCTGGCTTACGACGTCTACCGGTGGAGCGACCCGACGCCGATCGGCGGGGCCACGAGCTACAGCTCGCCGCGCCTGCTGGTCGGACGCACGCCGCAGGGAGCGACAAGCTATGCCGACACGACGGCCCAAGACGGCGCCGCGTACCACTATCTCGTTCGCGCCGTCGACCCGGCGACCAACGTGGGCCCGCGCTCGCTTACCGTGAATGCGGCCCCGGCGCTCACCACGGCGACGCTCACCACCGCCACGCCGGTGGTGGCCTACGGCAAGTCCGCGACGCTCCGGGGAGCGCTCAGCGTCGGTCCCGGCGCGCTGCTCGGCGAGCCCGTTGCTCTACAGTGGTCGGCCACGGGCGGCGACCCCTGGCAGACGCTGGCGATCCCCAACAGGAGCACGACGGGCGCCTACACGTACGTGGTGACGCCGCAGGATGCGGTCAAGACGTGGTACCGCGTCAGCTTTGCCGGCGCCGCGCCCTACGGGGCGGCGACCAGCGCCGCCGTCGCGGTGACGCCGCAGACGCTGCTCGCGGCGCCGTCGGTGCCCAGGTCGCTCAAGGCTGGTCGTTCCTTCGCGGCGACGGGCGTGCTCAGGCCGGCCAAGGCCGCCCGGGCGCGTGTGGTGCGGATCCGCTGCTATCGCCTGGTCAAGAAGGCCTGGGTGCTCAAGGGGACCGCGTGGGCGTCGGGCGCCGACCGCCTCGGCTTCACGCGCTACCGGGCGACGCTCCGGCTGCCGGCGGCCGGCAAGTGGCGGCTGCAGGCGAGCTTTGCCGGCGACCGCTGGAACGCCGCGGGCTCCAGCCCCTTCAGGAACGTGACGGTGCGATGACGGTGTCCGACGGCGACGGCACACGATGAGGCGTCAGCGATGGCGGGTGGTGGCCGTGATCGCCGTTCTGGCGGCGGTCGTAGGGACCGGCTGGGCGGTGCAGCACGCGGCGGCCGGGCGCAAGGCGCCGTCCGGCGCCTCACGCCCGGCCGCCTACTCGGTCGCCGTCACGCGCAACGGCGCCCTGCTGCGGCGCTTCACGCTGGCCGACCTGCACGCACTGCCCGCGACTCGCGTGACGATCGACGGCAAGGTGCAGGACGGTCCGACGCTGCTGTCGGTGCTGGCGGCCGCCGGCGTGCGCGGGCATCCGGCGGTGATCGTCCTCGGCGCCGGACTGCGCGACTCCGGCAAGCTGGTCCTGCCCGCTTCAAGGGTGAACGGCCGCATCGTCGTCGACTTCGCCGACCGCGGCACGGTCAAGGTTTGCAGCCCGCAGATCGCCTGGGGCCACTGGGTGCGCGACGTCAAGGAGATCCGTGTCGACTGACTCTCCCGGACGGCCGGTGCATGAGACAGGTGTCGTGTGGTCGCTCACGCTGCGCGACATCGTGCTGCTCTCGCTGGTCGCCGCGCTGGTCACGGTAGGCACGGTGCTCGTGCACGTGCCGCTGCACATTCCCGGCAAGTCGGGCGTGGTCTGGATAGCGCTGCTCGTCGTGGGCCGCGGTTTGGTGCGCAAGCCCGGCGCCGGGCTGCTCATGGGGCTGGTCGCCGGCGTGCTCGTCACCCTCATCGGACTGGGGAGCGAAAGCATCTTCACCTGGACCAGGTTCGCCAGCGCCGGCCTGGTGCTCGACGCCACCACCTGGGCCGTGGGCGGCGACCTCACGAAGCCGTGGGCGGCGGCGCTGGCCGGCGCCGCCGCCCACCTCGCCAAGCTCGTCACCATGACGGTCGTGGGCCTGTTGCTCGGCCTGCCGGCGACGGTCATGGCCGTCGGCCTCGGGCTGGCGGCGACCACGCACGCCGTGTTCGGCGCCGTCGGCGGGTTGCTCGGCGCGCTGGTCCTGCGCGAGTTGCGCCGGGTGCCGGGCCTCATGGACCGCCCGTGAAGCCGGGCAGTGCGATACGGGCACCCGGCCTCCGCAAGCGCACCGCGCTCACGACGCTCGCCTTCGCGGCGCTCGCGGCTGTCGCGGCGCTCGCGGCCGGGCTCGCCGCCTGCCCGGAGGCGGCGGCGGCGAGTAGCGCCACGCAGCGCTACGACGTGCCGCTGGCGGCGGCGGGCACGCTGCCCTCGACGCTCGCGGTCGATGCGGCCGGAGTGCGGCTCGTGCCCCGCGTACTGTGGCGACTCGACGCCTCGTCGGCGCTCTATCGTGGCCTCGGCCGCACGATCGCCGACCCCCGTTCGATCGAGGTCGCAAGCGACGCCGGCGGCCGTTACCTGGTGATCGCCGATCGCGGCACAGCCGACGGCAGTCAGCCGCCCTTCGTCGCGCTGCTGCCCTGGCCCCTCGGGCAGCCGGAGCCCTCGACGAGCCCGGCGTGGACCTACACACGCGACGACGATCCCGACCTGTCGCAGCCGTTCTCGGCACAGCTTCTGAGCGACGGCAACGTACTCATCGCCGACCGTGGCGCCTACCGCGTCTTCGAAGTCGACCGCACGACCAAGAAGCCTGTCTGGCAGTACGGTCAAACGAACACTCCCGGGCTCGACACAGGCCTGCTCGAAGACCCGTTTGCCGCGACGCGCCTGCCCAACGGTGACACGCTGATCTGCGACAACAACGGCGGCAACCGTGTGCTCGAGGTCGACTCGACCGGCGCAGTCGTCTGGCGCTACGGTGTCGACGGCCGGCCGGGCAGCGGTCCCGGTCACCTCACCATGTGCCACTCGGCCCAGCGCCTGTCCAACGGCGACACGCTGATCGCCGACTCGGCCGACGATCGCATCATCGAGGTCGACAAGAGCGGCGACACGGTGTGGACCTACGGCAGGGTCGGTCACGCCGACGCCCTGCCGGGCGACGTGAGCGGCGCCAACTTCGCCGTGCGTCTCGAGGGCGGGAACGAGAATGGCGACACGCTGATCGCCGACACCGACAACGGCAGGGTGATCGAAGTCGACCAGAGCGGGAGCGTGCTCGACGACTACGACCTGGCCGCGATCGACCCACACCCGGGGCTGAGCTCCGAGCCACGCAGCCTGGTCAGGCTCGACGACGGCAGCACGCTCGTGGCCGACTCCAAGTTCGGCGACGTGACGCGGATCGGCTACTCGAAGACGGCGACCTTCGTGACCGCCGCGCTGGACAGCGGCCGCGCGTACAAGAAAGTGTTCGGAGCCGTCGGCTACGGCGCGAGCCGCCCGACGGGCACCGACGTGCGCGTCGCCTACCGCATCGACGGTCACGGCGTCTGGCGCACCGTGCCGGCCGGCGGCGGCACGATCGCCTACAGCGCGGCAGCCTTCGGCGCCGCTATCCAGTTCAGAGTGACCATGTCGACCGAAGATCGCTCCGTGACGCCCACCCTCAGCGGCATTACCGTGCGGTATCGCCGCTGGGGCCCGGGCGACACGCGCAAGGCGGCACAATCGGCGCACGCCGCGCAAGAGGCGGCGAGCCGGTCAGCCCAAGCGACCGGCTCGACAACCGACACGTCGAGCGGCTCCGGAGGCGGCACAGGCGGCGGCAACGGGAGCGGCACGGGCTCCGGGAGCGCCGTGGGCTCCGGGAGCGGCGCGGGCGCGTCGAGCGCTGCGACCGGCTCGGCAACGGCCGGTAGCACCGCCGCCGCCGCCGCCGGCACCACCGCTCTGCCGTCCGCGACCGCTCCACCACAGCCGGCCGCGTCGTCGGCATCGACCATCAGCGGAGAGCTCGTGGGAATGCTGCCGACAGCCGGAAGCGCCTTGAGCGCCTCGTCGGCGGCAGGCTCGCAAGGTGGCGCGGCGGGCGGCGGCGCGGCGGGGGGCGGCGCGGCGGGCGATGGCTCCCGGGGGCACGGCGCCTGGTTGCTCGTGGCGGTCCTGTTCTGCGCGACCCTGCTGGTCGTGCCCGGCGCGGCGGCCCGCCGGCGGCTGCGCGCACTGCAGCGTTATGACCACCCCGAACCTGATGCCGTCGGCTGGGTCGTCGGCAAACAGCCGCACTGAGCCCCGGCCACCCGAGCCGCCGACCAGCTTCACCGAACGAGAGGACTCCGATGCGCGCGTACGTCGCCTTCGATGACACCGACACGATCGACGCCGATCGTGGCACCGGCAAGGTCGGCCGCTGGTTCGCCGACAAGCTGCCGGCCGGCTGCCGGTCGCTGGGCGTGCTGCGCCAGCAGCTCCTGGTCCACCCCGATGTGCCGTACACCTCGCACAACAGCGCCGCCGTCGTGCTCGTCGAGATCCCCGATGAGACGGTCGTCGACGAGCTCATCGAACGCGCCGCGGCTCACCTGCACGAGCAGTGGATGGAGGGCAGCGATCCCGGGTTGTGCGTGGCCTGGGAAGGCGCGCCGGCGCTCGGCGCGCTGACGGCGTTCGGTCGCCGGGCGGCGGTGTCGGTCGTCACTCAGGACCTTGCGCGAGCCGCCGCCCAGGGTGTGCACCTGTCGGGGCACGGCGGCACCAACGACGGCATCATCGGCGCGGCCGCCGGCGTAGGGCTCACGGCAGAAGGCTGGAGCGGACGCTTCATCGAGCTCGACGCCGGGGGGCGCTTGCTGCGCCAGTTCCCCGACCTGGTCGCCGTCGGTGAGCTCGAGGCGGCCGGCATCGCGGTGGTCTGTCTCGACCGCGACGCCCCGGTGCCGCTGCCCGATCAGGCGGTCGTCACCAACGACTGGCTGCGCCCCCGGCTCTGGGGCGGGCGGGCGGTGCTGCCGGTCGCCCGCGCGGCCGACGGTCGCTGGGAGGCGATCGCCTCGGGCAAGAGCGACGCGGCGGCGGACCCTGGGGCGTAGGCCGCCGGTACGGCTCGCGACGCTCCGCTGCGCCGCGGCCGGCCTGCCGAGAGTCTGCGAGGGGCGGTCGCGCTGTCGGCCCGGCGCCGTTGTGCGCCGCCCGCCATCCCGGTCCTACCTGGTGAGCTTCACCGCCAGCGCGTCGGCGTTGCCGGTCGGCGTGACGACGCTGCCGGCGGCGAACACGCCGCTCGTGCCCAGGCAGAGAGCGTCGCACTCGGCACCCAGGGCGTCGGGGCCGTTCCACTGGGAGAGCCAGTCGTGCGCCCCGGCCGCCGAGTAGCGCGCCACGAGCAGGCTGTCGGTGGTGGCGCCGACGGCGTAGCCGCCGGTGAAGATGTGTCCGGCTGCGTCGCAGGCGACGTCGTTCCACACGGCCTTGTGGGTGAGCGAGTCGTAGGCGAGGCGCTGCCAGGTGAGCCTGCCGGCCGCGGTGTAGCGCAGCACGAAGGCGTGCTCGCGGGTGACCGGGTCGTTGGTGCCGGCCCCGACCACCACGGCGTTGCCGCGCGCATCGACCGCCAGCGCCCTGGGGTACTCGAGGGTCTTGGCGAGCTCGAGCCAGGTGCGCACCCAGAGCTGCTTGCCGGCCAGTGTGTACCTGGCCAGCACGACGCGCTGGTCGACTGAGCTCGTGGTCTCGTAGCCGGTCACCCAGAGCGCCTTGCCGCGCAGCGCCAGGGCGGTGCCGCCGTCGCTCAGGTGTTTGGCGTCGGCCACGCGCCGGACCCACGCGATGCGCCCGTTGTCCGCGCCGAAGCGCACCGTGACCAGATCGTCGTTGCCGCGCGCGCTCTGGGCGGTGCCGGTGACGTAGGCGTTGCCGGCGCCGTCGAGCGCCAGCTTGACGCCCTCGTTGAAGCTGTGCGCCGCGCCTGAGTAGCCACGCTTCCAGATGACGTGGCCGTCGCTGCCCAGCTTGCGGACCACCAGGGCGGTCACCGGGCTGCCGGCGTGCGTGCCGGTCTGCACCGAACCGCACACGTAGATCGCCCCGGCGGGCGTGCAGGCCACGTCCACGGCGTGCGCGCTCCAGGCGGTGCCCGGCCTGGCAGGGAATGTGCGCTGCCACAGGGCCACGCCCGCCGCGCTCCACTTGGCCACGACCCACTCGGTGCCGCTGCTCGTCGTGACGCTGGCGCCCACGGCGATCACGGCGCCGCTCTTGTCGACGGCGATCGCCGAGACTGTGTCGGAGAGGTGCTCGGCGGGGTTGTCCCAGGTGCGGCTCCAGAGCAGATGGCGGCCGCCGGCGTCGTTGTCCGCAAAGCGCGCGACCATGAGGTCGGAGCTGCCGGCTCCCACATCGAGGTCGGACTCGCCGCCCGCGTAGAGCGAGCCGTTGGCGCCCCGGGCGACGTCGACCCAGCGCTCGGTGTTCGTGGTGGGACCGATGACGCTCGACCATACGCCGCGGGCCGGCAGGGCGGCGGCGCGGGCCGGCAGGGCGGCGGCGCGGGCCGGCGCAGCCGCGCCCGCGCACACGGCACAGGCCGCGGCTACGAGTGCGATCAGCGCGACCGCGAGCGTCCAGCTCGGAACGAAGGAACGACGACGATGCCCGCGCATGACTGCCCCCAGGTGGTAGACCAGAATCTCCCGCCGAGGAGTATACGACTCATTGAACGAAGGCCCGAAGAGGAGGGCGTGGCGGAGGCGCTACTGTCCCAGGTCGATCTGGCGCAGCTCGTCGAGCAGGTCGCCGCCCTTGTCGGGCGAAAAGCCGCGGCCGTCGAACCAGCGCACCACGCCGTGGGCGTCGAGCAGCACGACCGAGGCGCCCACGAAGCCATCGTCGCCCAAGAAGCGATGCACCGGCGAGCCCTCGCCGTAGAGGGTGACCACCTGTGGCCAGAGCACCCGGGGCACGCCCTTGCGCATGCCGTTGTCGATCCAGCCGGCCCGGCGCCGGTCGGCCACAGCCGGGATGGTCGGCACCTCGTAGACGGTCAGCTCGGGCTCGCGCATGGCGAGGAACTCGAGCCAGCTCGACACGTCGACCTGCGCCATGCGCTGGTAGGCGACCAGCAGCACCGATGGAGCGCCGAACAGATCGTCGGGAAAGCACAACGACTCGCCCGACAGCGCCGCGCCGGTGACGCTCGGAAAGCGGCGGCCGACCGGCGACTTGGGGGCGTGGGGAACTTCTGGGGTATCTCTCAGCGGAAAGCTCATGCCCTGAGTCTCCCCACTGGCGCGGGTTCCATGTATGGGCCATTCGCCCAAAGGGTGGGGCGTCGGCGAGGCCGACGTGCGGCTTTCGACCTTGGACCGCTACGTCGAAGCAGCTGGTCGGCTGCCGTGCTGTCCGCGACGATCGTCGCGGGCGCCTCGGTGCCCGCTTACTTCGCCCCGAACTGTTCGAGCTGCTTGCGCAGCTCGCGCGGGCTGATGCGCAGCCAGGCGGCGGCCTGCTCGAGGGGCACGACGCGCGCCTCGAACAGCGCCAGCACCTGGGCGCGCATGCGCCCCGGCACCCGTACGCCCTGCGGAGCGATGCGCCACGGGTTCTGCGACTGGCCCGGCCGCGACTCGGCGGTGAGCACCGAGAGCGTGTCGCGCAGGCCGCCCAGAAAGAGCTGCCGCGAAATGAGCCGCGCCTCGCGGGCGCGCAACTGCTGGTCGAGCAGCCGCAGCTGCGTGGGACCGGCCAGTATGCCGGCCGCCTTGGCGCGGTAGCGCGCCACCCAGAAGCTCACGCCGAAGTGATTGGCCAGGCGCACCACGGTGTCGACGGCCTCGGCGGCGGGGTCGCGCGCGACAGCGCGCGACCCCGCCGCCGCACCGTCCATCTCGAACCAGCGGCGCACCGCGGCGAGCGGCGCGACGAACTCCTCGGCAAAGGCGTTGGCGTCGGTCTCGTGGCGGCTGCGCCCCGACCAGTCGATGCGCTCGTCGTAGGCCTCGCCGTGGCCCAGCGCCAGGTGGGCGAACTCGTGCGCCAGAGCGAATCGCTGCAGCGCCACCGGCCGTCCGAAGCCGTTGATGAAGATGAAGGGACGGACGGCGGGTGCGGCGGCAGCGCCGACCGCCGCGCCGCGCCCTGCGGCCGAGCGCGACGCCTGTGCGTTCGACCGGCCGGCGCCATCGTCCGCGGCGGCACCAGCCTGGGGCGCCGCGACTAGCGCGCAGGCGCCATGTGGCGTGTCGCCATCGAGGCGGGCGTGGACGACGTCGACGCCTGCCGCCTCGAGCAGCGGCACGAGATCGGGCAGCGGTCCTTCGTCGCCGGCGCCGAGCTCGTGGCGCCAGAAGCGCGCCAGGCGTACCGGGTCGGCGTGCGTGGCGTGGGGCAGAGCGGCAAACGGCGAGGGACGGTCGAAGTCGGCAAGGTGGGGTTCGCCGTCGGCGCCGGCCAGCGCCTCGACGTCGAGCGCGTCGCGCACGACCTCGGCGAACAGCGCCGGCTCGAGGCCGCGCGGCCGCGCGCGGCCGCGCGGCACGTCCGGCGGCGTGGGAGCCGCCGGCGCTCCGAGGTCGCCCGCGAGGCTCTCGTCGAACGAAATGGCGCTTCCCAGGGGGTCATAGGCCGACCTTCGCGCCCGCGACAAAGCGGGGGCCATCGCCGCCAGGCGTTCGGGCACGGCGGGGCTCGCGGCAGGCCCGGCGGGGCTCGCGGCGCGGCCGCGCGCACCTTTGGCGCGACCGCGCGCACCATCGGCACGTGCCGAGCGGGCGTTGCCTCGTCGCACGCCGGTCTCATCCCAGGGTTCCCGCGGCGACTGAGATGACCCGGACATCTCTTCCGCATACAGGCCGTCGGCGTCGCCCGGGTCGGCTTCGAGCAGCACGCCGGGGTCGATCGCCAGGATGCGGGCGAGCTGGCTCACCTGGGCCGCCGACAGTCGGCGCTGGCCCGACTCAATGCGGCTCAGCGCCGACTGGGTCAGCTCCATGCGGCGGGCGAGCTCGCGCTGCGTCAGGCCGGCCGCGTCGCGCAGCCGCGCCAAGCGGCGGCCGAGCTCGCGCTCGTGTGAGTAGCCCTGCTCGTCGTTCACGGTCCTCCTTGCGGTTAGCCGTGGGGTGCGCTCGCGCTGCCCGGCCGGCCCACACTCGCGGGTCGACCCGCGCGGGCCGTCTATCCGCGGCCGCGGACAGCCTCCGTGCCGCCCCCGACTTTCCCCTGAGTCAAGTCTATACCCGCCTTTTCCGTCCGACGTGATGTTAGTATGGCATCATAAAGAGAAACAATGGCTGTGCGAACAATGTCTCACAGGCATATGGGCAGGCAAACCACGAGGAGGACGCCATGATCGTCGAACCAACGACCGACCACCATCGCCACCCTGGTCACCCCGGACCGCCCGCCGCCTTCGCCGCCGCGCTGCGGCTGGGCGCGCCGCAGAGCCGCGGCAGCCTGACGGTGGTGCCGCTCGCCTTCTGGCGCGACCGCGGACCGCACTACGACACGTTGGCGGCGGCGCTGCGCGCCGGCACCCTTCACGTGACCGAGATCAGTGCCGGCGGCTCGGTGCCCGAGCTGAAGGTGATCAACCAGGGCGACAAAGGCGTGCTCATGCTCGACGGCGAGGAGCTCGTCGGCGCCAAGCAGAACCGCGTGCTCAACAGCGCCGTGCTGGTGCGCGAGCACAGCAGCCTGGTGGTGCCGGTGAGCTGCGTCGAGGCCGGCCGCTGGAACTACAGCGGCCACGAGTTCCACGACGAGGAGGTAGTGGTGCACGCCAGGGTGCGCCGCGCCGTGCACGAGTCGGTCTCGCTGAGCCTGAGCGCCGACGGCGCCCACCGCTCCGACCAGGGCCGCGTGTGGGCCGAGGTCGCCGAGCTGCAGGAGTTCGCTGAGCACGCCTCGCAGACGGGCGCCCACCGCGACGTCTACGCGCAGCGCGCCGGCGACATAGCCGGTTACCTCGACGCCTTCCCGCGGCAGCACGGCCAGCACGGCCTGCTGGTGCTGCGCGACGGCGCCGTGGTGGGCCTCGACTTCGTTTCGCGGGCGGGCTGCTACGCCCAGCTCCACGACAAGCTGCTGCGCAGCTACGCGTTCGATGCGGTGACGCGCGAGATGAGCCGCGGGCGGGCTGCCGCGCGCGGCGGCGGGCGCGCGGCGGGCTGGAAGGGCGGCGGGAACGCGGACGCGAGCGGTGGGTCCGGCGGGGCCGCGGGCGAGGGCGTGGGGCTGCGCCCCGACGCCGCCCTCGCCCGCGCTGCCGCGTTCCTCGAGGCGATCGCCGGCCTGCCCGGCCGCAGCTTCAAGTCGCCGGGGCGCGGCTGCGACGTGCGCTACGTGGGCGACGGCATCTCGGGGTCGGCGCTGGAGGTGCGCGGCGTGATGGTGCATGGGGCGTTCTTCGCGACGGAGGACGAGCGCGGCGGCGGCGAGTTGGTCAATGCCGACGCGCAGGCGGAGCAGAGGATGGCGGGGTTCGATCGGCGGCGGGGGTATCTTCGAGAGTAGCCCTGAGCGCGCTTGTCGTGAAGCGCGCATGGGTTCGTGGTCGGTCTTCTTATCGAGCGACGCAACGCTGGCGCCCCACCTGTTGCGAATCCGAGCGGCCGGGCCGGCACGAGCGACGGGGCCCTCGCCGACGTCAGCTTCCACCACTTCCGGCACTGATCGCACGGTTTGAGCGTCTTCGCTAGGTACTGCGCCCCAGCCCCGTTAGGCACCCTCGGCACACTTGCTCTGAGCCCGTTATCTCTGGCCGCGCCGGGGTCGATAGCTTTGAGTAGACCCCGGCAAAGGGGCGGATCGGCCGTTCGGCCAGAGCCGCCCGTAGCGAAGCCGGGGGTGCGAAGCGCCAGGAGGCAGATCGTGCGAGAGCAGGCAGGACAGTGGGGCCACCCGGTAGAGGCCGCGCAGCGACTCACACGTTCCGGCTCTCGCGAAGTCGCACCGCGACTCACACGTTCCGGCGCTCGCGCGGCCGCGTCGCTCAAGCGTTCGGGCTCGAGTCGGTTGCCGTCGCCGCCCTTCGGGCTTCACGTAGAGGCGCCGGCGCTGCCGGGTGCCGGTGAGTTCCCGCCGTGGCTGCCGGGTGTCGGTGAGCGCCCGCCGTGGCTGTCGGGCGCCGATGAGTTCGCGCCGCCGCTGTGCGGCGCCGCCGAGCTCGAGCTGCCTTCGCTGGATGCCCCTGGGACCGTACTGGCGCGCATCGCTCCGCAGCTCACCGCGGGCCTGCTCGGCATCGTCGTGATGCTCATGCTGGTGATCGCCGTGGCGGCGCAGCGATGACCGTGTCGTCACAGCAGAACGTCGCCGAAACGACACCCGCGGTGGTCTCCGCGGACGCCGTCGGCGACGCCTGCTTGTTTGCCCGTCAGGCGGGCGACTTTTGTTAGCGCGATCGAGCGCGCACGACTGAAGCGGGGTCGGTCAGTCCCACTTCCACCATGCGCCGCTGGCAACGGCCAAGGCGACGACGAGCGCCAGACCGATGACGACTCTGCTGTAGAGCATCCTTTTCATGTTCCCTCTCCCTCGTTCACAAGACAGGTGTGCGCCTTGGGCTGCAGCCGTGGTTCAGCACCACTTCTTGGCCGCGCCACTCGCCAGAGCGATCGACGCGATCAGCGCCACCATCCCGAGCCTCGGGTACTTGCCGTACAAGACTTTCATCTCAACCTCCCTTCGGTGACCCTTCCTGCTTGACCCTGTCACCACGCGCCGGGTCTGCGCGTAGAGCATCGACTGGTCCCACCGCTTCTCTATATCGGCATCGCGTGACTCGGACTGAACTTTTGATGCTGACGGTCCGTCGCCGTAAACTTCCTGCAAAACGGAGGATTCGCGAAACTAGATACTAAGGTGGCAACACGTGTGCCGCTGGGACGGCTCACGAGCTGGGCTCCCCGACGAGCGCATTCGCGCCGGCGGCGGTATGATGCCCGACACGAATGGCGCGCTCCGCGCCCCACCGATCCAGTGAAAGGCGGCCCGATGAAACCCGAAAACCTCGGCGAGTACCGTGGCCACCGCGTCACGCTGGACTGGCGTGAAGGCGGCATCGAAGAGCTGCGCATCGCCTGGACCGACTGGCTGTTCTCGATCGACGAGCAGACCTTCTACCTGGGGCAGGACTCGCGGTTCGTCGAAGACGTGCTCGACTGCGACTTCGCCGCCTTCGTGGCCGAGGCCCACAGACGCGCCGACCTGATCGTGCCGGTGGGCTCCCCGGCCGGCACCGACTACGACTACGAGCTGCTCAAGGCGACTCTGGCCGCCGGCGTGCTCGACGGGCTCGAGGCGCTCTACCGCGAACGCGGCGAGGAGTTCCTCGAAGTCGTGGGCGAGCTCGACCCGTGGGCGCTCACGGCGAACGCCAACTACGACTCGTAGAGGCGGGCGCGGGGGCCGCAGCCCGAGCGCGTGCCCGATCGACCCCGCGGGCGAGCCCTTCCGGTAGATTCTGATAGAATCCGACACTCCCGATTTGGAGCGGTCATGGCGAATGGCACAACGAGATCCGTCGTGACGCGGCCACCCACCTACCAGGCGATCATCGGAGCACTACAATCGTTCTGGGAACGGCAGGGCTGCGTCGTCTTGCAGCCGTACCACACCGAGGTCGGCGCGGGCACCTTCAACCCGGCCACCTTCCTGCGTTGTCTCGACGCGCGCCCCTGGCGCGCCGCCTACGTCGAGCCCTCCACGCGGCCGGCCGACGGCCGCTACGGCGAGAACCCCTTCCGCCTGGGCCACTACTACCAGTACCAGGTCGTCATCAAGCCCTCGCCGCCCGACATCCAGGATCTGTACCTGCAGTCGCTGCAGGCGCTGGGCGTCGACTTGCGCAAGCACGACATCCGTTTTGTCGAAGACAACTGGGAAGGCCCTACGCTGGGCGCCTGGGGCCAGGGCTGGGAAGTCTGGGCCGACGGCATGGAGATCACCCAGTTCACCTACTTCCAGCAGCTCGGCGGCTTCGATTGCGACCCGGTGACGATCGAGCTCACCTACGGCCTCGAGCGCATCGCCATGTACCTGCAGGGCGTCGACAGCGTCTACGACATCGTCTGGAGCCGCTTCGCCGAGCCCGACGGCAGCGAACGCGTGGTCACCTACGGCGACGTCTACCTCGAAAACGAGCGCGAGTTCAGCCGCTACAACTTCGAAGTCTCCGACGCCGACATGCTGTTCCGCCACTTCGTCGAGTTCGAGACCGAGGCGCAGCGCTGCTTAGACGCGCGGCTGCCCATTCCCGCCTACGACTACGTGCTCAAGTGCAGCCACGCCTTCAACATGCTCGACGCGCGCGGCGTCATTTCGGTGACCGATCGCACCGCCCATATCGCCAGCGTGCGCGACCTGGCGCGCAAGGTCGCCGGCCTCTACCTCGAGGTCGTGGCCAACGCGGGCGCCGACGACGGCGCCGAGGATGACAAACCAGCGGACACCTCAGGCGCACAGGCGCGCGCGACCACAAAGGACGAAGCATGAGCACCGCCGGCTGGCTGTTCGAGATCGGCGTCGAGGAGCTGCCCTACAAGACCTGTCAGTCCATCCTGGCGCAGCTGCTCGGCAAGGCCACGGCCGAGTCGCCCGGCATGGTCTACGAGGCGCTCGCCGCCGAGCGCCTGGTGGGCGGAGCAGGCGCTACGGGCGATGTCGCGACCGATCCCGTCGGCTTTGCCGAGACGCGCCTGAAGGTGATGGTCGCGCCGCGGCGCATCGCCGTGTGGGTCAAGCATGTGCCGCGCGAGCAGACCGCCCAGACGCTGCGCCACCGCGGTCCGCTCGCCAAGGTCGCCTTCGGCCCCGACGGCGCGCCGACCAAGGCCGGCGAGGGTTTCGCTCGCGGCAAGGGCATCAAGCCTGCGCAGCTCGTGCGTGAGACGGTCGACGGCAACGAGTTCGTGGTCGCCGTTATCGAAGCCGAGCGCCGCCCCGCCGAGCGCGTGCTGCCCGACATCTGCCGGCGTCTCATCACCGGGCTGCAGATCCCGCGCGGCATGCGCTGGGGCGCCCGCCCGGCCGGCGCCGACGACTACCTGCGCTTCTCGCGGCCGCTGCGCTGGCTTACGTGCATCTTCGCCGGTCAGCCCGTGCCCTTCGACTTCTACGACTTGCGCGCCGGCGCGGTCACGCAGGGTCACCGCGTGCTCGGCCGGCCGCTGATCGTCGACCACGCCAGCCACTACGAGCGCCACCTGCGCGAACAGCACGTGATCGCCGACCAGGACGAGCGCCGCCGCCTCATCGTCGAGGGCCTGGACGCGGCCGCCGGCAGGCTCGGCGGGCGCTGGTCCGACCCGGCCGGCGTGCTCGAAGAGAACATCTACCTGGCCGAATGGCCGAGCGTGCACTCCGGCGCCTTCGACAAGCGCCACCTGCGCCTGCCCAGCGAGGTCCTGATCACCGCCATGCAGGCCCACCAGCGCTACTGCCCGGTCGAAGACTCAGCCGGCGAGCTGCGTCCGGCCTTTCTCTACGTCTCCAACGCCGACCCGGCCGCCGCCGCGCTCATCACTCACGGCAACGAGCGCGTGCTCGAGGGCCGCCTGGCCGACGCCGAGTTCAGCTACGACCGCGACTTGGCCGAGGGGCTCGAGGCCATGGCCGGCCGCCTGGGCGAGGTCGTCTTTCACGCCAAGCTGGGCTCGCTCGCCGACAAATCGGCGCGCATGGTCGCCCTCACGCAGTGGCTGGCCGGCGTGGTCGCCTCGGCCGCAACCGCCGCCCCGGCCGCCGCCGCTTCGAGAGCCGCCGCCCGCACCGCCGCCGCGGTCGCCGCGGCCGCCGACGAAGGCCTGACCGTGCGCGTCACCGACGAGCTCGCCGCTGCCGTGATCGCCGCCAAGTTCGCCAAGGCCGACCTGGTCAGTCAGGTCGTCATCGAGTTTCCCAGCCTGCAGGGCCGCGTGGGCGGCCACTACGCCGACAGGGCCGGCGCCGCGCCGGCCGTCGCGCAGGCGATCGCCGACCACTATCAGCCGCTCTCGGCCGTGGCGCCGCTGCCCGGCAACCTGGCCGGCAGCCTGGTGGCCGTCGCCGACAAGATCGACAACATCGCGGGCGCCTGGCTGGCCGGCAACAAGCCGTCGGGCTCGCGCGACCCCTACGGCCTGCGCCGCGCCGCTATGGGCATCGTGCGCATCGCCCTGGAACACGACCTGCGGGTCTCGCCGCGCACCTTGGCCGCCGCGGCGGTGCGCGTCTACGCGCAGCCCGCCGATGCGACCAGTGCGGTGCTGCCCTCGACGGCGTCGGGCCCCGACCCCGAGGGCGCCATCGCTGAGTTCATCTGGGAGCGCCTCGAAGCCCTGCTGCTCGACGAGGGGCTGCCCTTCGCGTTGGTCGAAGCCGCGCTAGGCGCGGCCGCCCAGGGCGCCGACCTGTCGCGCGTGGCCGCGCTCGCGCGCACCTTCGCACGCGTCGAGCACGAAGCGTTCTTCAACGATCTCGTGGTGGCCTTCTCGCGTCCGGCGGCCCTGGCCGCCAAGGCCAAGGCCGAGCCCGGCGGCGTGGCCGCCGCGCCCGACCCGTCACTGTTCTCAGACGAGGCCGAGCACGCCCTGGCCGCCGCGCTCACCGAGGTGCGCGGCCCGCTCGACACCGCGCTTGCCGGCGGCGACATCGAGGCGGCCCTCGCCGCCGCCGCCGCCCTGCGCGCGCCGGTCGACCGCTACTTCGAAGCCGTCCTGGTCATGGACACCGACCCCGCGGTGCGCGCGAATCGACTCGCGCAGCTGCGGCAGGTAACCTTCCTGCTCGGCGGCCTGGGCGATCTCGCCCGGCTGCCCGTCCAGCAACGTTGACGGGCGTTTCTGTCACACTCGACGAACGTCCGTGCATGAGAAGGCGAGCGTTCCGTCGCGTGGCGGCGGGCGCACGTGTCGCGCGCAAACGAAAGGTGACGACTGTTTCCCAGGCGCTTTGTTCAGCGCGCCCGGGGTCGATGAATGCCGACGGGGACGACTGAAGACAAGCCCCGGGACCGTGGTGCTCCAGGAGGAAGAATCGATGGCAGACAAGTACGTGTACGACTTCAGCGAAGGCAACAAGTCCATGCGGGAGCTGCTCGGCGGCAAGGGCGCCAACCTGGCCGAGATGACCCGCATCGGTCTGCCGGTGCCCCCCGGCTTCACCATCACGACCGAGGTCTGTAACCACTACTCCGCCCAGGGCGAATACCCGGCCGACCTCACAGCTCAGGTCGAGTCCGCCCTCGCGCTGCTCGAAAAGAACACCGGCAAGACCTTCGGCGACCCCAACGACCCGCTGCTCGTCAGCGTGCGCTCCGGCGCCCGCGCCAGCATGCCGGGCATGATGGACACCATCCTGAACCTGGGCCTGAACGACACCACGGTCCAGGGCCTGATCAAGTCCACCAACAACCCGCGCTTCGGCTACGACTGCTACCGGCGCTTCGTCAGCATGTACGGCGACGTCGTGCTGGGCTGCAAGCCCGAGAACAAAGACGATCCCGACCCGTTCGAGGAGCGCCTCGACCAGATGAAGAAGCGCCGCGGCGTGGCCGTCGACACCGAGCTCACCGCCGACGATCTCAAGGAGCTCGTCGCCGAGTTCAAGCAGGCCGTGCACGACAGCGTCGGCAAGACGTTCCCCGAAGACCCGCGCGAGCAGCTCTGGGGCGCCGCCACCGCCGTGTTCGGTTCGTGGATGAACGACCGCGCCATCGCCTACCGCAAGATGTATGCGATCCCCGACACGTGGGGCACCGCGGTCAACGTGCAGACCATGGTCTACGGCAACACCGGCGACGAGTCGGGCACCGGCGTGGCCTTCACGCGCAACCCGGCCACCGGCGAGAACGCCTTCTACGGCGAGTTCCTGGTGAACGCCCAGGGCGAAGACGTGGTCTCCGGCGTGCGTACGCCGCGCCCGGCGATCGAGCTCAAGCAGGTCTTCCCCGAGGTCTACGACCAGCTCATGGAGGTCCGCGAGACCCTCGAGCGCGAAATGCGCGACATGCAGGACTTCGAGTTCACGATCGAGCGCGGCCGCCTGTTCATGCTGCAGACGCGTAACGGCAAGCGCACCGGCCTGGCCGCCATCCGCATCGCGGTCGACATGGCCGACCAGGGCCTGATCGGCCCGCAAGAGGCACTCATGCGCATCGAGCCCGACCAGTTGAACCAGCTCCTGCGCCCGGTCTTCCGCGCACAAGACGAGACGGCCGCCGAGAAGGGCGGCCAGGCGCTGGCCTGCGGCCTGCCCGCCGGTCCCGGCGCGGCCACCGGTCGCGTCGTCTTTTCGGCCGCCGACGCGGTGGCCTGGGCGGAGCGCGGCGAACAGGTGCTGCTGGTGCGCGACTTCACGAGCCCCGAAGACATCCGCGGCATGGACGCCGCGCAGGGCATCCTCACCGCCCAGGGCGGCATGACCAGCCACGCGGCGCTCGTCGCCCGGCAGATGGGCAAGGTCTGCATCGTGGGTTGCGGCGAGCTCGACATCGACATGGCGGCGCGCACCTTCTCGGTCGACGACACCACCGTCAAAGAGGGCGACTGGATCTCGATCGATGGCTTCATCGGCGAGGTCATCGTCGGCAAGCTCGAGACGCGTCCGCCCGAGGTGCTGCAGGTGCTGCTCGAAGGCACCATGAAGCCCGAAGAGAGCGAGTCGTACCGCTACTACACGAAGATCATGGGTTGGGCCGACGAGCAGCGCAAGCTGCTCGTGCGCACCAACGCCGACCAGCCCGACCAGGCCGCCAACGCCATCGCCTTCGGCGCCCAGGGCATCGGCCTGTGCCGCACCGAGCACATGTTCTTCG
>CAZFJE010000037.1:0-22325 GCA_964519555.1 uncultured Thermoleophilia bacterium | reverse complement strand
GCCGGGCGCTCGTCGCGCATGGGCGAGCTCAAGCCGCTGCTGCCGCTGGGCGACGCCACGGTGCTGGCGCGCGCCGTGGGCGCCTTTGCCGAAGCCGGCGTCGCCGACGTGCGCGTGGTCGTCGGCTGGCGTGGCGACGAGGTGGCCGCCGCGGCCGCTGCCCTGGGCGCCGCGGTCGTCGTCAACGACGGCTGGGAGCGCGGCATGTTCTCGTCGGTGGCCGCCGGCGTGGCCGGACTCGACGCCGATGTCGACGCCTTCTTTCTGTTGCCGACCGATTGCGCCCTGGTGCGCGCCGAGACGATCGGCCGCCTGGCCCGCGCCGCGCGGGTGCATCCGGCCCCGGTCGTCTACCCGGTGCGCGACGGGCGTCGCGGCCACCCGCCGCTGATCGCCCGCACGGCGCTGCCGGCCGGCCTTGGCGGCACGCCGCAGGACGAGCCGGACCGAGAGCTCCAGGACGAGCGCGGCCGCGTGTCACAAGGCGAGCCGGCCCCCACGACAGACGAAGCTCGCAAGGCGCCGGCCGGCGGCCTGCGCGGCTTGCTGGCCGCTCACGACGCGAGCGCGCTCGAGATCGCGGTCGACGACCGGGGCATCCTGCTCGACATGGACACGCCGGCCGACTACCGGCGCGCCTGCGACGACGTCGCCGGCGAGAGCCTGCCCGACGCGGCGCGCTGCCTTGAGCTGCTGCGCGACGCCCGCGTGCCGTCGCAGGTCGTGGCGCACTCGCGGGCGGTCGCCCTGGTCGCGGTCGCCTTGACGGCGCGGCTCAACCGCTGCGAGGCACACCTGAGCGCCCGCCTCGTCGAAGCGGCCGCGCTGCTACACGACATCGCGCGCGCCGGGCCCGACCACGCCGCCGCCGGCGCCCGGCTCTTGAGCGACCTCGGCTATCGCCGGGTCGCGGCCGTGACCGCTCTGCACATGGACCCTCAGGATGAGGTTGAGACCTGCATGCAGATCCTGCCCAACGAAGCACAGATTCTCTACCTGGCCGACAAGCTCGTAGCCGACACGAGCGTCGTCACACTCGACGCGCGCCTGGCCGCGCGCCTGTCCGACTTGCGGGCCGAATCCGAAGGCGCGGCCCACGCCCGAGCGCGGCTCGAACGCGCCCTCGAGCTCTCCCGCACCGTGGAGCGTCTGATCGGCGAGCCAACAGAGGCGCTCGCCCGCCGGGCGCTGGCGGCCGAGGGCGGCAGCGCCGCGACGACCGGCAGCGCGGCGGTCGGCGACGGCGCCGCCACGGTGTCGGCGTGAAGGGTCGCAACGGTAGCGGGCGCGTGAAGCGCGGCGCCGTCGTGAACGGAGCCGTCCGGTTCGGCGGTTTCGCCGGCGCCGCCGCGGGGGCGAGCGCCGCCGCAACGGGCGGGTGCGACGCGAACGGCCGCCCGGCGCTCGTCGTCTGCGACCTCGACGGCACACTGCTCGACCATCACAGCTCGCCGGTCCGCGGCGTGTTGCGCGCCGTCGCCGCCTTGCGTGCGGCGGCCGTGCCGGTCGTGATCTGCACCGGGCGCGCCGTCGCGCCCACGCGCGCCCTCGCCGTGCAGCTCGGCCTCGAGCACAGCGTGGCGATCGCCTACCACGGCGCGGTCGTGGTCGACGTCGCCGGCGGCCGCTGGCTGGCGCGGCTCGACCTGCCGCGGCAGGCGGTCGGGCCCGCGGTCGCGGCGCTGCACCATGCCGGCGCCACGCTCACCGCCTACGTCGACGACGAGCGCTGGGTGCAGGCCGCGGCCGACGGCGCGGATGGCCGCACGGCAGGTGCGCCGCCGAAGATGCCGCCCAGCCCGCCGACGGTCTTGCGGCCACAGCGCGACCTTGCCGCGGCGCTCGACGGGGTGTCGGTCACTCGGCTGATCGTCGCGACTCCCGACGGCCGGGGCGCCGGCGACGACAATGGACTCGCCACGGGCGCGGCCGACGCGGCGGCAGCCGCGCCGCTGGCGGGCGTGCTCGACGAGCTGACCGCACGCTGGCCCGACCTGGCCGTGAGCTCGGCGGCGCCCGGCTACCTCGAGCTCCACCACGCGCGCGCCGACAAACGCACCGCGTTGGCCGGTCTCTGCGCCCGGCTGGGCGTGCCTGCCGGCGCCGTCGTCGCCTGTGGCGACGGCGCTCCCGACGCCGGCATGCTGTCGTGGGCCGGCATGGGTATCGCCATCGCCGAGGGCAACGAGCAGGCGGCCGCGGCTGCCGACGTCGTGGTCGCGCGCGACGGGCTTGCCGACCTGCTCGCGAGCCTGGCGGGGCCGTCGGAAGGTCCGGACCGGCGCCGCTGACCTTCGAACGTGGCCGTCCGCGCGGTGCGCTCGCGCGACGGCGCGGGCTTGCCGGCAAGCGACAGGTGAGGGGCGGCTTGACGGCGTCCGGCCGGTGCCCTACCCTCGAAAGACCGTGAAGACGTTGGGCCCAAGCCGCACCGGAGGTGCTCCATGATTGGCCCGTGGCAAAGGACATATGCTGCACACCTGAGCTAGCCGAGGCCCGCCGCCTCGTTCTCGCTCACGACGTCGTTCCGGTAACCCACTCCTTCTTTTCCGACCTGGAGACCCCCGTCTCGGCGTTTCTCAAGCTCGGTACCCCGCGGCGCGCGTTCCTGCTGGAGAGTGCCGAGCAGGGGCAGCGGCTGGGGCGCTACTCCTTTCTGGGCATCGGCGCCCGCGCCGTCGTCGGCTTTCGCGACGGCCTGCTCACAGTCGAGCAGGACGGCGTGCGCCGCGAGTCGCGCTGCGACGACCCCTTCGCCGCCGCCGCCGACCTGGTCGCCCGGCCCCACCCGACGCCGGCCGGCGAGCTGCCCTCGCTTGCCGGCGCCCTCGTGGGCTACTTCGCCTACGACCTCGTGCGCCACCTCGAACGCCTGCCCGACGCGCCGCCCGACGACCTGGGACTGCCCGAGATGGCCTTCCTGCTGGCCGACACCGTGCTCGTCTTCGACCATCTCAAGCACGCCATCACGATCGTCGCCGACGCCGTACGCGACGACGCCGCGCCGGCCGGCGCGCGCATCGACGAGCCCTACCGGCAGGCCGTGGCGCGCATCGCCGACGTCAAGGCGCGCCTGGGGGCAGCGCTGCCCGTCGTGGCGGCGCCGGCGCCGACGGCGCCGCGTGCGGGGGCGCCGTCGCGGCCCGAGCGGGCGGGCGCGGCGCCCGACCCCAGCCTGTCAGCCGTCACGGGATCGGTGTCGTCGTCAGTGAGCCGCGCGGACTTCGAGGCCGGCGTGGCGTGCATAGGCGACTACATCACGGCCGGCGACGCGCTCCAGGTGGTCCTGAGCCAGCGCTTCGCCACGCCCATCAGCGTCTCGCCGTTCGCCGTCTATCGCGGCCTGCGCGCCGTCAATCCCAGCCCCTACATGTACTACATCGCCTTCGACGACTTCGCCCTGGCGGGTTCGTCGCCGGAGCCGCTGGTCACCGTGCACGGTGACCGGGTCGTGACCCGGCCGATCGCCGGCACGCGGCGGCGCGGCGCCGACGCGGCCGAAGACGAGCGCCTCATGGCCGAGCTGCGCGCCGACGACAAGGAGTGCGCCGAGCACGTCATGCTGGTCGACCTGGGACGCAACGACCTGGGCCGCGTCTGCGTGCCCGGCAGCGTGCACGTCGACGAGCTCATGGGCATGGAGCGTTACTCGCACGTGATCCACATGGTCTCGTCGGTGAGCGGTACATTGGCAGCAGGGCAGGGCGCCATCGACGCCCTGAAGGCGGCGTTTCCGGCCGGCACCGTGAGCGGCGCCCCCAAGGTGCGCGCCATGCAGATCATCGACGAGCTCGAGCCCGTGCGGCGCGGGCCCTACGCGGGGGCGATCGGCTACCTGTCGCCTGGCGGCGACCTCGACACCTGCATCTGCATCCGCACGATCGTCATGAAAGACGGCGTCGCCTACGCCCAGGCCGGGGCCGGCATCGTGGCCGACTCCGACCCGGCCGGCGAGTTCGTCGAGACCGAGAACAAGGCGGCGGCTCTGTTGCGCGCGGTGGCGCTGGCCCATGAAGAGTTCGCGGCACCGCCGGGAGGCTGAGGCTCATGGCCCACGTGTTCGTCATCGACAACTACGATTCGTTCACCTACAACCTCGTGCAGCTGCTGGGCACGCTGGGCGCCGAGGTCACGGTCGCGCGCAACGACGAGACCAGCGTGGCCGCGATCGAAGCCGCCCGGCCGACCCACCTGCTGGTCTCGCCGGGACCCTGCACCCCTGCCGAGGCGGGCGTGTCGCTCGAGGCGATCCGCCGCTTCGCCGGGCGCCTGCCGGTGCTCGGCGTGTGCCTGGGGCACCAGTGCATCGGCGCGGCCTTCGGCGGCCGCGTGCGCCGTGCCGCGGCGGTGGTGCACGGCAAGACCGACCTGGTGAGCCACGACGGCCGCACCCTGTTCCGCGGCCTGCCGCAGCCCTTCGCCGCCACCCGGTACCACTCGCTGATCGTCGACCCCGAGCTCTCGCCCGAGCTCGAGCGCAGTGCCTGGAACGACGCAGGCGAAGTCATGGGGCTGCGCCATCGCACCCTCGCCGTCGAGGGCGTGCAGTTCCACCCCGAGAGCGTGCTCACTCAGTCGGGAGCGGCCCTCATGGCCAACTTCCTCGAGCAGCGCGGCGGCACGGCCGGCGCGCGACCGGCACGCTTTGCCACGGCAGCACCCGAAAGGATCGTGACCATGCCCAACGACATCCTCTCCCGCGCCCTGGCGACGCTCAGTGCCGGCGGCGACTTAAGCGAAGACGAGGCGCGCGGCGTGGTGCTCGAGATCATGGGGGGCGGCGTGGGCGAAGCCCAGACCGCCGCCCTGCTCTCCGCGCTGCGGGTGAAGGGCGAGACGGCCGAGGAGATCGTCGGCATGGCGCGCGCCATGACCGACCTGGTCGAGAAGGTCGACGTCGACGCCGACATCATCCTCGACACCTGCGGTACGGGTGGCGACGGCGCCCACACCTTCAACATCTCGACGGCGGCCGCCTTGATCGCCGCCGGTGCCGGCGTGACCGTGGCCAAGCACGGCAACCGCTCGGCGACCAGCCGCTGCGGCAGCGCCGACGTGCTCGAGGCGCTGGGTGTGGCCATCGACATCAAGCCGACCCAGGTGAGCCGCTGCATCGCCGAGGCGGGCATCGGCTTCATGTTCGCGCCGCGCCACCACCTGGCCATGAAGAACGTGGCGCCGGTGCGCCGCGAGCTCGGCATGGCGACCACCTTCAACGTGATCGGTCCCCTCACCAACCCGGCCGGCGCGCGCCACCAGTTGATCGGCGTGGCCGACGCGCGCTACGTCGATCGTCTGGCGCAGGCGGTGCGCATGATGGGCTCGTCGCGCAACCTCCTCGTGCACAGCGACGATGGTCTCGACGAGATCTCGACGACCTGTCCGACCGCCGTGGTCGAGGTCTTCGCCGGACAGGGCTACGACCGCCGCTACACGGTCGTCCCCGAGCAGTTCGGGCTGGCCCGCGCCCGGCTCGACGACCTGCGCGGCGGCGACGCCGCCGAGAACGCCGCGCTGCTCACCGCGCTGCTCGAGGGCCGGCCCGGGCCGCAGCTCGACATCGCCCTGCTGAACGCCGGCGCGGCGCTCTACATCACCGAGGCGGCGGCCGACATCGGCGAGGGCGTCGAGCAGGCGCGTGCCGCCGTGGCCAGCGGCGCCGCCGCCGGCAAGCTCGCCGCGCTGGTGGCCGTCACCAACCGGCTGCGCGCCGAGGAAGGCTAGCCGTGGACTTCCTGACGACCATGGTCGAACAGGCCCGCGAGCGGGTCGAGCGGGCGCGCCGCGAGCGGCCACTGACCAGGCCCGACGCGGCGCTTCCCGGCGACCTTGCGCCCACTGTCGTCGTGGGCGAGTCGGGGCCGGCGCAGCCGCCGGGCGGCCGCCTGGTCGCGGCCATCGTGGGCGGTTCAGGCGGGGTCGAGGGTGCGCCCGCCGGTGCGACGGCGCTGATCGCCGAGGTCAAGCGCGCCTCGCCGAGCAAGGGCGCCATCGCGCCGGGGCTCGACGCCGTCGCGCAGGCGCTCGCCTACGCCGCCGCCGGGGCCGACGCGGTCTCAGTGCTCACCGAGCCGCGGCGCTTCGGCGGCTCGCTGGCCGACCTCGAGGCGGTCGCCGCAGTGGTCTCGCTGCCGGTGCTGCGCAAGGATTTCGTGGTCGATCCCTATCAGGTGTGGGAAGCCGCCACGGCGGGGGCGGCCGCCGTGCTGCTCATCGCCGCGGCGCTCGACGACCGCGGCCTGGCCCTGCTGCTCGGCGAGTGCCGCCTCTGCGGCCTCGACGCCCTGGTCGAAGTGCACGACGAGGCTGAGCTCGAGCGGGCGGCCGCCGCCGGCGCCGTGCTGATCGGAGTCAACAACCGCGACCTGCGTAGTCTCACCGTCGACTTGAGGGTGACGGAGCGGCTTGCGGCGCTTGCGCCGCGGGACGTGCTGCTGGTCAGCGAGAGCGGCATCGTGACGGGCGCCGACGCTCGCCGCGCGGCCCGGGCCGGAGCCCGGGCGCTCCTCGTGGGCGAGACCCTGGTGCGCGCTCCACACGAGCGTCTGGCCGCCCTCGTGGCCGAGCTCAAGGGACCGTCGTGACCGCCGTCAAGGTCTGCGGCCTCACCCGCGAGCGCGACGTGCGCCTGGCGGTCGAGTGCGGGGCGTGGGCCTGCGGTTTCGTGCTCACCGACAGCCCGCGCCGCCTCACGCCGCAACAGGCGGCGCCGCTCGCGCGCGCCGCGGGGCGCGCCGCGCTCACGGTCGGAGTGGTGACCACCGAGTCGTCCGAGTGGATCGCGGCGGCGCTCGTTGTGGCTGGCCTTGGCGCGCTGCAGCTTTCGGCGGGCGCCGACGGACCGACCGTGGCGGCCGTCCGGGCGGCGGCGATGAGCAGCGGCCGCAGGCCACTGCTCATCGCCGCCGCCGACACCCCCGACGCCGACGACGCCGACTTCGTGCTGTTCGACGCCCGCGCGCCCGGCGTCTACGGCGGCAGCGGCACGACGCTCGACTGGCTCTCGCTCGCCGCCGCGCCGCTGCCTGCAGATCGGTTGGTGCTGGCCGGCGGCCTTTCGCCCGGCAACGTGGGCGAGGCCATCGCCGCTTTGCAGCCGTGGGCCGTCGACGTGTCGAGCGGCCTCGAGTCGCCCGGCGCGCCCGGCCACAAAGACGCCGGCCTGCTGCGCGCGTTCCTGGCCGCGGTGCACGAAGCCGACGTGGAGGCCGCCGAGCCCGGCGCCCCGTCCACCGCGTCCCCGCCCCCGCCGGGCCACCGACCGCTGAAAGCCGC
Source organism: uncultured Thermoleophilia bacterium (assembly GCA_964519555.1). Classification (GTDB taxonomy): domain Bacteria; phylum Actinomycetota; class Thermoleophilia; order UBA2241; family UBA2241; genus Bog-752. The sequence goes on along the minus strand of CAZFJE010000037.1, from coordinate 15,050 downwards.
AACGACCCCGGAGGTCGACAGATGAGCGTCGCCACTCGCTTTGGCCCCTACGGTGGCCGCTTCGTGCCTGAGAGCCTGATCCCCGCCCTCGACGAGCTCACCCGCGCCTACGAGGAGGCGCGCGCCGACGAGGCCTTTCAGGCCGAGCTCGCGCGCCTGCTCGCCGACTACGCGGGGCGCCCGACGCCGCTCTACCACGCCGCCCGTCTGAGCGAGCGTTGCCGCGCCGCGGTCTATCTCAAGCGCGAGGACCTCTGCCACACCGGTGCCCACAAGATCAACAACGTGCTGGGCCAGGCGCTGCTTGCCGTGCGCATGGACAAGCGCCGCGTGATCGCCGAGACCGGCGCCGGCCAGCACGGCGTGGCCACGGCCACCGTCTGCGCCCTGCTGGGCCTGGAGTGCGTGGTGTACATGGGCGTCGAAGACATCCGCCGCCAGGAGCTGAACGTGGTACGCATGCGCCTGCTGGGGGCGACGGTCGCGCCGGTGGAGAGCGGCTCGCGCACGTTGAAAGACGCCATGAACGAGGCGCTGCGTGACTGGGTGACCAACGTGCGCGGCACCTTCTACGTGATCGGCTCGGTGGCCGGTCCGGCGCCCTACCCGGCCATGGTGCGCGACTTTCAGCAGATCATCGGCATCGAGGCCCGCGAGCAGCTCCTGGCGCGCCTGGGCCGCCTGCCCGACGAAGCCGTGGCCTGCGTGGGCGGCGGCTCGAACGCCATGGGCCTCTTCCATGCCTTTCGCGACGACCCGGTGCGCCTGACCGGAGTCGAGGCGGCCGGCGAGGGCCTCGACACGCCGCGCCACGGCGCTTCACTCACGCGCGGCCGCCCAGGCGTGCTGCACGGCTCGTTTTCGTACCTGCTGCAGGACGCCTGGGGCCAGGTGCTCGAGGCGCACTCCATCTCGGCCGGGCTCGACTACCCGGGCGTGGGGCCCGAGCACGCCTGGCTCAAAGACAGCGGCCGCGCCGTCTATGCGGCCGCCACCGACGCCGAGGCGCTGGCCGCCTTCAGCCTGACGGCCGAGCTCGAAGGCATCATCCCGGCCCTCGAGAGCGCGCACGCCCTGGCCTACGTGCTGCGTGGGCCCGGCCCCGAGACGCGGTTCGTCGAGGGCGACGTCGTGGTCGTCAACCTTTCCGGTCGCGGCGACAAAGACGTGCACGAGGCGGCCCGCCTACTGGAACACCGAGGCGCCGAGCGTGGGGAGGAGTCATGACCAAGGCAGCGTCCGCCGACCTTGCGCCGCGTCTGGCGGCGGCCTTCGCGGCGCCCCGCGCCGCGAAGGCCGCCCTCATCCCGTACCTCACGGCCGGCCACCCCGACCTGCGGACCAGTCACCTGCTGATCGAGGCGGTGATCGCCGCCGGTGCCGACATCGTCGAGCTGGGCGTGCCGTTCTCCGACCCGATCGCCGACGGCCCCGTCGTGCAGCGCTCGACCTACCAGGCGTTGCAGGCCGGCGTCACGCCCGAGCACGTCTTCGAGCTGGCGGCGGCGCACAGCGCCGCCGCCCCCTTCGCGCTGCTCACCTACCTGAACACCGTGCTCGCCTACGGGCCCGAGCGCTTCTTCGCTCGCGCCCGGCGCGCGGGCGTCGAGGCGCTCGTCATTCCCGACCTGCCGCTCGACGAGTCGGCGCCGTACGCCGCGGCCGCCGCCGAGTGCGGCGTGGCGGTCGTGCCCATGGCCACGCCGACGAGCACCGACGAGCGCCTCGACCTGGTCGCCCGGGCGGCCACCTCGTTCGTCTACTGCGTGGCGGTGACCGGGGTCACCGGCGCGCGCCGCGAGACCGGCGCCGAGCTGCCCGGTCTGATCGCCCGGCTGCGGGCCCGCAGCCGGGCGCCGTTGGCGGTGGGCTTCGGCATCTCGACGCCGGCGCAGGCGGCCGAGGTCGCCGGTCTGGCCGACGGCGTGATCGTGGGCAGCGCGCTCATCGACCGCGTGCAACGCGCCGCCGACGCAGACGAGGCCTGTCGCGCCGCCGCCGAGCTCGTGAGCGCCGTGAGCCGCGCGCTGGCCGACGATCGTAAGGGCGCCGCCGGCCATGAGGCCACCGCGGGCCCCGCCGCCGAGGGTCGCGACGCCACCGACGCCGACGACCGGCGGCGCACTCTGTCTTGACGCTGGGCCGTCCTTGAGCGTAAACCCAGCAACGGGATCGGCCGGGCCGGCATGCGCCACCCGGCGAGCGCAAGGCAAGCCGCAGGGGGTTACCGCGATGAAGAAGCTCATCAACCGGCCCGAAGACGCCGTGAGCGAAGAGCTCGACGGCATCGCACGGGCCCACCCCGACAGGCTGCGGGTGTCGCGCCGCCCCGATTTCATCGCACGGGCCGACGCCCCCGTGAAGGGCAAGGTGGCGCTCGTCTCGGGCGGCGGCTCCGGACACGAGCCCATGCATGGCGGCTTCGTGGGCCGGGGCATGCTCGACGCGGCCTGCCCGGGACCCGTGTTCACCTCGCCCACGCCCGACCAGATGGTGGCCGCCACCCAGGCCGTCGACGCCGGCGCCGGCGTCCTCTACATCGTCAAGAACTACACCGGCGACGTGATGAACTTCGACATGGCCGCCGAGCTCGCCACCGACCAGGGCATCGCCGTCGAGTCGGTGGTGATCGACGACGACGTCGCGGTGCGCGACAGCCTGCATACCGCCGGGCGGCGCGGCGTGGGCGCCACCATCCTGGCCGAAAAGATCTGTGGCGCGGCCGCCGAGCAGGGCCGCCCGCTGGCCGCCGTCGCCGCGCTCTGCCGCGCGGTGAACGCCGGCGCGCGCAGCATGGGTGTGGCCCTGACGTCGTGCACCGTGCCCATGGTCGGCAAGCCCACCTTTGCGCTGGGCGACGACGAGATCGAGCTCGGCGTCGGCATTCACGGCGAGCCCGGCCGCGAGCGGCTGCCGCTGGCTAGCGCGCACGAGGTGGTCGAGGCGCTGACGGCAGCCATAGTCGACGACCTGCCCTTCGTGCGTGGCGACCGCGTGCTGGCCTTCGTCGACGGCCTGGGGGCGACGCCGCTCATGGAACTCTACATCGTCTACAACGAGCTCCACGCGCTGCTCGAGGCGCGAGGCATCGCCATCGCACGCAACCTGATCGGTCCGTACATGACGGCGCTCGACATGGCGGGCTGCTCGATCACCCTGCTGCGTCTGGACGACGAGCTCACGGCGCTGTGGGACGCGCCGGTGGTCACGACGGGCTTGCGGTGGGGCGCATGACGGCGGCGGGTGGCGAGCTTGCCGGCTGCGCCGAGGTGACCGCCTGGATGCGGGCCTTCGCGGCCGCGGTCACGCGCGAGCGCGACCACCTCACCGAGCTCGACGCCGCTATCGGCGACGCCGACCACGGCATCAACATGGACCGCGGCATGCAGGCGGTGCTCGCCAAGCTCGACGAGTGGCCGGATGGCGGCGCTTCGGACGGCGCTCCCGGTAGTGCCTCCGGTAGTGCCCCCGGTGGCGCTCGCGGTGGCGCCCCGGATGACGATCCCCCCGTCGGCGCGCTGCTGAAGGCGATCGGCATGGCGCTGGTGTCGAGTGTCGGGGGCGCTGCCGGGCCGCTCTACGGCACGCTCTTTCTGCGGATGGCGGCGGCGGCCGGTCAGGCGCGCGCGCTCACCGTGGAGCAATGGTCCGCGGCGCTCGAGGCCGGCGTGGCCGGGGCGCAGGCGCGCGGCAAGGCCGAGCCCGACGACAAGACGATGATCGATGCCCTGCTGCCGGCGGTCGCGGCGCTGCGCGCCGCCGTCGTCGCCGGTCTGACGCCCGGCGACGCCCTGCGCGAGTCGGCCGCGGCGGCCGAGCGCGGCATGAAGGCCACGACGCCGCTGGTCGCTCGCAAGGGCCGGGCGAGCTACCTGGGCGAGCGCAGCGCCGGCACGCAGGACCCGGGCGCGACCTCGGCCTGGCTGCTGCTCGAGGCGGCCGCCACCACGCTCTTTGCGGGGACCGCTTCGTGATCGGACTGGTCCTGGTGAGCCACAGCGCGCGGCTCGCCGAGGGCGTGGCCGAGCTCGCCGCCCAGATGGCCGGCCCCGACCTTGCCATCGCCGTGGCCGGCGGCCTCGACCTGCCGGGCAAGCCGCTGGGCACCGACGCCGCGCTCGTCGCCCAGGCCATCGAGCGCGTCTGGTCGCCCGACGGCGTGCTCGTGCTCATGGACCTGGGCAGCGCCGTGCTGTCGGCCGAGCTTGCGCTCGATCTGCTGCCCGACGAGTGCCGCGGCGGCGTGCTGCTCTGCGATGCGCCGCTGGTCGAAGGAGCCGTGGCCGCCGCAGTGGCGGCGGCGCTCGGCGGCTCCCTCGAGACCGTCGCCGCCGAGGCCCGCGGGGGGCTCGCGGCAAAGGCCGCTCAGCTGGGGACGCCCGATGCCGTGGCGGCCGCGTCCGCCGGGGCGGCAGTCCACGCCGCGGCGCCCGACGCCGCACCCGCCGACGCCGCACCCGCCGACGCCGAGCCCGCCGAGCCCGCGCCCGGCCCTGCCGCGCCCGCCGGGGTCGCGCCCGCGACCCTGCGAGTGGTCGTGGCGAATCGGCTGGGGCTGCACGCCCGGCCGGCGGCCAGGCTGGTGCGCACGGCGGCTGCGTTCGACGCTGACGTCACCGTCGAAGACCTGACCGCCGCGCGTGGGCCGGTGAGCGCCCGCAGCCTGAACGCCGTCGCCGCGCTCGGCGTGGGGCGCGGCCACGAGCTGCTGGTGAGCGCCCGTGGGCCGCAGGCCGACGAGGCCCTGGCCGCCATCGGCCGGCTGGCCGACGACGACTTCGGCGACGCGCCCGGCAAGGGTCGCGCCGCCGCCGGCGCGCCGGCCCCCGCGGGGGATGCCACCCCGGTCGCCGCGCCGGCCCCGGCGGGGGAGACCACCTCGACCGCCGCGCCGCCGCCGACGGCCGTGCGCCCTTCTGAGCCGGCTCTCGCTCCCGCTCCGGGCGCCGTGCTGCGAGGGATGCCCGGGTCGCCGGGGATCGTGGTGGGCAGGGTGCGGCGCGGCCAGGCCGTCGCCGCGCCGGGGCCGGACCGCCCCGCTGCGGACCCACCGGCCGAGTGGGCCGCGTTGCAACGTGCCCTCGATGCGACCGCCGCCGATCTGCGCCGCGCGCGGGGTGCGGTGGCCGGCCGTGCGGGCGACTACGACGCCGCCATCTTCGACGCGCACCTGCTGTTCCTGAGCGACGAGGCCTTGCTGGGGCCGGCGCGCGCCGCGATCTTCGACGACGGCCGCAACGCCGCCGTGGCCTGGACGGCGGCGACCACCGCCGCGGCGGGCGTCTGGGAGGCCGTCGCCGATCCGTACCTGCGCTCGAGGGTCGCCGACCTGCGCGGCGTGGCCGACGGCGTCCTGCGGCACCTCGTGGAGTCGCCTGCGGCCGCGCCAGAGGCCGCGCCCGACGGCGGCGCGTCGTACGGCCCCGCCGCCGCGCCCGCGCCCGCCGCCGGGCTACCCCCTGCCGCCGGGCTGCGCCCCGACGCGGCGCCCGCGCCCAACGCCGGGATCGTGGTCACGCCCGACCTGGCGCCGGCCGCCATCGCCCTGCTCGATCGCGCCACGGTGCTCGGCGTGGCCTGTGCATTCGGCGGCCCCACCTCGCACGGCGCCATCCTGGCGCGCTCGCTGGGCATACCGGCGGCGGTTGGCTGCGGCGCGGAGCTGCTGAGCGTGGCCGAGGGCACGCTGCTGGTGCTCGATGGCGACGCTGGCACGGTCACGGTGGCGCCGAGCGCGGCGACGGTCGGGCAAGCCGAGACGCGCCGCGCCCACAGAGCGGCCGTCGAAGCCGAGGCGCATGCCCGAGCGTGCGAGCCCGCCGCCACCCGGGGCGGACTGGTGGTCGAGGTGGCGGCCAACGTGGCGGGTCCGGGCGATATCGCCGGCGCCCTCGCCGACGGCGCCGACGGCGTCGGCATCCTGCGTACCGAGTTTCTGTTCCTGGCGAGTGACCGGCTGCCCGACGAAGACGAGCAGGCGGCGGTCTACCGCACCATGGCCGAGGAGCTCGGCGGCCGGCCGCTCGTGGTGCGCACGCTCGACGTGGGGGCCGACAAACAGCTTCCCTACCTGCCACTGGCCCACGAAGACAACCCGTATCTGGGGGTCAGGGGGATCCGCCTGGGCCTACGGCACCCGGAGCTCCTGGGCGGTCAGTTGCGCGCCGTGCTGCGGGCGAGCGCCGCGCACCAGGTGCGTCTCCTGTTGCCCATGGTGACAACGCTCGACGAGCTGCGGCGGGTCCGCGAGCTGCTCGACCAAGCACGTGCGTCGCTCACCGCGGCCGGTGTCGCCTTGCCGCAGCGCCTCGAGGTCGGGATCATGGTCGAGGTGCCGGCGGTGGCACTCATGGCCGAGGCCTTCGTGCCCCATGTCGACTTCTTCTCGGTGGGTACCAACGACCTCACCCAGTACGTGCTGGCCGCCGACCGCGGCAACGCCGAGGTGGCCGGTCTGGGCGACGCCCTGCACCCGGCCGTGCTGCGCCTGATCGGCGCGGTGGCGCGCGCCGCGGGCGACGCCGGCCGGCCGGTCGCGGTCTGCGGCGAGATCGCCGGCGACCCGCTGGCGGTGCCCATCCTGCTGGGGCTGGGCGTGACCGCGCTGTCGATGACCTCGCCGCGCATCGCGCTCGCCAAGCAGGTCGTGCGCGGCGTCGAGCCGGACGCGGCGCGGCGCCTGGCCACTCAGGCGCTGGCCGCCGACTCGACGGCGCAGGTGCGCGCTCTGGCCGCGGCCGCCGCGGCCGCCGCCGGGTAGGCGCCCGTCGAGCCGGACGCGGGCGCCCGTCGAGCGGAGCGCCCGCCCGCTGAGCCGGACCGACCGCGCGGCGCCACCGACCTCCGCCGGAGCGGCCTACGGCGATTGAACGGGCCGGAACTGCCACCGGCCGTAGGCATCGCTGTCCTCGGAGCTCGGCGTGTAGGTGAACGCCACCGCCCGGCGGCCGGCCGGTAGGGCGAAGAGCGCCCAGCCCTGGGTCGTGGCCTTGGGCCGCAGCGTGAAGACGGCGAGTTCGCCCGGCGGGCGGGCGCGCTCCTCGTCGTGCCACGTGCCGGCGCTGTCCAGAATCTGGGCGCAGCCGCCCACGTCGTCGTTGATCGTCGGCGAACCCTTGTTGACGAGCCGCAGGCGCACGCCGACGATGTCGTGGTCGCCGGTTTCGTCGGCCGCTTTGGGAAACGGCCTCAGGGCGAGCGCCCTCACTGCGAGATGCCCGCCGAACGAGTCGAGCAGGACGACCGGCCGGCCGAGTGCGACGCTCTTGACGGCGAGCTGTCGCGGCTGGGCAGTCGGGACAGCCGCGGGCGCGCCTTGGCCACTGTGGCGGAGCGCGTGCAGGACGGCGACGGCGACCAGCGCCGCAGCGAGGCAGCCGAGGACGACGTAGACCGGGCCCCGCCGGCTCGGTGTGGGCTTACTCGGCGGCGGCCACGGCGCAGCAGAACGAAGAGCCTCGGGCTGTGAGGTGGACGCTTGCCGGTAGCGACTGCCTGTCGCGCCGGCGGTGTGGGCGGCAGTGGTCGCCCGGCCCGCGATCGGGAACTCCCGGTCGTAGCGGACCCGCCTGACGGGATCGGACAGCGTCGCGTGCGCCTCGTTGATGGCCGCGAGCCTGGCGGACCCGGCGTCGTTGCCGGTGTTGACGTCGGGGTGGTAGATCCGCGCCAGACGGCGATAGACGTGCCTGATCGTCTCTGCCGAGGCCTCGCGACCGACCCCCAGCGTCTCGTAGTAGTCGGGAGCTCCCCCCGGCCTTCGACCGTCCGGCACCACGCCCCCCAGCCCCTCGATAACGCGGTCCCGCTCACTTTACTACGGACCGGGAGCGAGACCACCCTCGAGGGCGGGCCGGTCGAAGGGGCCGCGAGACGGACCGGCCGCAGCGCGGTCACGTGGTCTCGCGGCCGCCAGGCAGGGCTATTTGAGCACGTTGACGGCGCGCGCGATTACGAGGCCGAGCAGCACGAGCGAGATGCCCGACTGGAGCATCATGGCGACCTTGGCCCAGGGGCGCAGCGGCATGGTGTCGGTCGGGCTGAACGCGGTGGCGCTGGTGAACCCCAGGTAGAGGTAGTCGATGAGGCGCGGGCGCCAGTCGGGCGGCGCGAGCTCGGGGGTGAGTTGCTCGGGGAAGGCGAGGCTGGGGTAGCGCGGCAGGCCGTGAGCGCGCACCGCCGGGCCGCCGCTGTCGAGCTCCCAGTAGAGCAGGCCGAAGGCGATCACGTTCGAGGCCCAGACGATGCCTCCGGCGGCCAGCAGCAGCCCCGCCGAGTCGGTGGCGCGGCCGCCGCGGATGAGCTGGACGATGAGCTCGCTCGTGCACAACAGGGTCGTGGCCACGAGCAGCGCGATCAGGGTGACCGAGATGGCGCGCACCGGTCGCGAGCGCCGGTCGATCTTGCCCGGGTCGCCGATCATGACCGCCACGAGCAGGATGGCTTCGACCACGGGCACACCCCAGCGCGGGCGCACCACGAGGCTGTTCGGCAGCAGGATCGTCAAGGCGATCACGACCAGCACGGCGGTAGCCATGGGCCAGCGCGGCTCGCCGATGACGGGCCCGTCGTGCGACGCGGTGGCGCTCTCGTGCCCCTCCATGCTGACCACCTTTCGGACTCTTCGTTGCTGCTCGCCCGACGCTCGTCGGGCGAGTGGCGCGGCGACCTGACCGCGCTCCCACCGTAGCCGCCATGGCCCGCGCGGGGGGCATCGCCACAGTCTGCCCGGGAGCGTATACCGTCCGCGGGCGGCGGTGGGCCGACTCGTCCGTTCGAGGCGGCCGCCGCGCCCGTTCCGAGCAGCCCGGCGGCGAGCATGATAGCTTAGCCCAGCTATGAAGCTGGCGCTCCTGCAGATCGACCCGACGGTGGGCGACATCGAGGGCAACGCCGCCCTGCTCGCCGCGGCGACCGCCGTGGCCGCTCGCGCGGGGGTCGACCTTGCCGTGGCGTCGGAACTCTCGCTGCTCGGCTACCCGCCGCGCGACCTGCTGCTGCGGCGCTCGTTCGTGGCTCGCGGCTGGGCTGTGTGCGAGGAGTTGGCCCGCTCTCTGGCGAGCGGGCCGGCTCTGCTGCTCGGCCTGGCCGAGACCAACGAGGGCGCGGGCAAGCCGCTCTACAACGCCGCGGCGCTGCTCGCCGGCGGCACCGTGCGCCAGGTGTTTCGCAAGACGCTGCTACCCACCTACGACGTCTTCGACGAGGATCGCTATTTCGAGCCGGCCGGCGGCCCGCAGGTCCTGGTCTGGGACGGCCTGAGCTTCGGCATCTCGGTCTGCGAAGACGTCTGGAACGACCGCGACTTCTGGCAGCGGCCGCGCTACCACACCGACCCCGTCGACGACCTCGCGGCGGCCGGCGCCTCGTGTGTCCTCAACCTCTCGGCGTCGCCGTTCAGCATAGGCAAGCAACGCCATCGCGAAGCCATGCTCGGCGCCATCGCGCGCAAGCACGGCGTGCCGGTGATCTACGTGAACCAGGCGGGCGGCGCCGACGAGCTCGTCTTCGACGGCCGCAGCTGCGCCTTTGCCGCCGGCGGTGAGCTCGTGGCCCGCGCCGCGGCCTTCGCGCCCGACGTGCTGGTCGTCGACCTCGATGAGCTGCGCGGTCCGCACGCCTCCGCCGGCCGTGCCGCCGCCGAGCCCGCGGGCGCCGCCGAGCCCGCGGGCGCCGCCGCCCGGTCGGGGGCGCTGGCCCCCGACGACTTCACGCCGGCCGCCGAGGTCTGGCGCGCGCTCGTGCTGGGCGTGCGCGACTACGTGAGCAAGAGCGGCTTCGCGCGCGTGCTGCTCGGCTTGTCGGGCGGCATCGACTCGGCTCTGGTGGCCGCCGTGGCGGCCGAGGCGCTGGGCCCCGACAACGTGCTCGCCGTGCTCATGCCCTCGCCGTATTCGAGCGCGGGCAGTGTGAGCGACGCCCAGGACCTGGCCGACGGCCTGGGGCTGCGCACCGTGACGCTGCCGATCGCCGACCTCATGGGCGCCTACGACACCGCGCTCTCGCCCGTGTTTGCCGGTCTCGCGCCGGGCGTCACCGAAGAGAACATCCAGGCGCGCATCCGCGGCAACCTGCTCATGGCGTTCTCCAATAAGTTCGACTCGCTGCTGCTCACCACGGGCAACAAGTCGGAGCTGGCGGTGGGCTACTGCACCATCTACGGCGACATGTCGGGCGGACTCGCGGTCATCTCCGACGTGCCCAAGACCATGGTCTACGCGGTGGCGCGCTGGCTGAACGCGCAGCGTGGTGTCGAGGTGGTGCCCCGAGCGATCCTCGACAAGCCGCCCTCGGCTGAGCTGCGACCCGATCAGACAGACCAGGACAGCCTGCCGCCCTACGAGGTGCTCGACGCCATCCTCGCCCTGCTCATCGAGGAGCATCTCGGCGTGGCCGAGATCGCGGCGCGGGGCTACGACCAGGCGATCGTGGCGCGCGTCGTGCGCCTGGTCTCGGTCAACGAGTTCAAGCGCAAGCAGGCGGCGCCCGGCATCAAGGTCACAGACCGGGCCTTCGGCATGGGCTGGCGCATGCCCATCGCCACGGTGCCGCGCGCGGGCCGCCGGCCCGGCTGACGCCTGCCCTTGCGCCGCTCGAAGGCCGGCGGGCGCCGGGTCGACGCGGCTTTCGCGCGAGCGTTCGCGGCGTCGACACGAGCGCCGGGGCGCCGGGCTCCGGCCGGCCGGCAGGTTTCCGTCGGGCCGCGCCAAGAAAGGATGGTCGCGAGATACCGACCGCCGGGAGGCGCATGATGACCGTTCACGACCCTTGGCCGGCGCTGCCTTACGAGGAGTGGGCGTCGACCAAGAACGCGCTCCACCTCTACGCCCAGATGCTGGGCAAGCTCAAGCTCGCGCTCGATCCGCCGCAGCCCGAGTGGCTGCACACGGGGCTGCAGCTCGACGCCCGCGGTCTGTCGACCGGGCCGCTGCCGTGGCACGGACGTGTCGTCGACGCCGCCATCGACCTCTTCGACGGCGCCGTGCGCGTGCGGGGCAGCGACGCGCGGGCGGCCGAGGTAGCCCTCGTGGGCGAGCGCAGCGTCGCGGCGGTTTGGGAGGAGTTTCAGGTCGCTCTGCGGCAGATCGGCGTCGACGCCTCGCTCTGGGACAAGCCCCAGGAGATCGCCGACGCTACGCCCTTCGCAAGCGACGACGCCGCGCGGCTGTTCGACCTTGCCCACGCACAGCGCTATCACCGGCTGCTCGGCTCGCTGTACGGCGTGTTCGACGAGTTTCGCTCGCCGTTCTTCGGCAGGACCGGCGTGCAGTTCTGGTGGGGCGCCTGCGACCTTGCCGTCCTGCTCTTCAGCGGCCGCCGGGCGACGCCGCCCGCCGGGGTCGGTCACATCATGCGCTACGACCTCGACGCGGAGCACCTGAACGCCGGGCTGTGGCCCGGCGACGACGCCTCGCCGCAGGCCGTCCTCTACGCCTACATCCACCCCCGGCCCGACGGCTGCGCGACCGCCCGGATCGAACCCGCGGCGGCGGGCTGGGTAGAGGCCATGGGCGAGTGGGTCCTGCCCTACGACGAGGTGCGGGCGAGCATGGATCCGGCGGCGGTCGTGTCGGAGTTCTTACGCAGCGCCTACCGTGCGGCGGTCGACCTGGGCGGCTGGGACGAGAAGGCGCAGCGCTACGAGAGGCCTAAGTCGGCGTGACGGCGGGCTCGAGTGGCTCGCCGTGGCAGAAGCCGGCCACGCGGTTCTGGCCGCGCCGTTTGGCCAGATAGAGCGCCTTGTCGGCGCCGGCGACGAGCTCGTCGGGCGTGAGCGGCTCGTCGGTCACGGCCGAGACACCGATGCTCACGGTGATGCTTTCGGGCAGCGCCGGCTGCACGGCGTTGCGACAGTGCCGCTCGACCGCCGCGCGCAGCCGCTCGGCGGTCGCGAGGGCGCCTTCGGCGCGCAGGTTCTCGTGACCAGCGCCGGACACGTCATGGCTGCCGCTGCGCTCGTGGTCGTTCTCGGAGGCTTCAGCCAGCAGGGTGGTGTTGGGTAGCAGAGCGGCGAACTCGTCGCCGCCGTAGCGGCAGACGACATCGATGTCGGCGCGCAGCGTGTCGCGCAGCACCCTGGCGAGCGCCACGAGCGCCGCGTCGCCGACCTGGTGGCCGTACCTGTCGTTGAACCGCTTGAAGTCGTCGACGTCGAGCATGAGCAGCGACAGCGGCGTGGCGTAGCGGCGAAAGCGCGCCGTCTCTTCGCGCAGGCGGTTGCCCAGGTGGCGGTAGTTGAACAGGCCGGTGAGGCCGTCGGTCAGCGCCTGCAGCTGCACCGCCTGGTAGGCGCGCCCGGCGTGCAGCGCGGCGGCGGCGTGCTCGCCGAGACCGCGAGCCAGCTCGAGCTCATAGGTGGTGAACTCGCGCTCCCCCGACGACTCGACCAGGAGCAGCGTGCCCAGCCTCTCGTCGCCGAAGACGAGCGGGATGTGGAGGTGGGTGAGCTCGCCGGAGGCCTGCATGGCGGTCCGCACGGCGACCGGCACTGTCGTGTCGGTGACGCGCTCCAGGACGATCTCGCGGCGCAGCAGCGCCAAGCGGTCGCCGGAGTGGCTGGCGAGCGGGATCGCGACGTTCTCGGGCTCGACCTGGATGGCGCCGTACGAGGTGCGCGGCACGAGGGCCGTGTCGGCTTCGAGGTATTCGTAGATCGCGCAGCCGGGCGCCTTGAGGGCCTCGGCCGCGGACCGCGCCATCACGGTCAGGGTCTCGTCGAGACCCACCGTAGAGGTCAGCGCCCTGCTGGCTTCGAGCAGCGACTTCAGGGAGCGGTTCTGGCGGTCGAGCCGTTCGAAGAGGTCGGCATTGCGGATGGCGACGGCAGCCAGTGCCGCGATCTGCGAGAGCAGCTCCCTTTCGGCGGCGGTGAAGCGCCGGCATGTGCGCGTCTCGACGAGGCCCAGGACGCCGATGATGCGGCCGTCGAACTGCAACGGCGCGTCGAGCGTGGACTTTTCGCTCCAGCGGTCCATCTCGCGCGCTTCGGCTACCGGAAGACTGGGGTCGTCGCGGTGCACTTCGACCATCTTGCCTTCGTGCACGGTGGGCAGGAAGCTGGGGCGCAGGTCGGGGTGGAACGGTTCGCCGGCCACCTGCTGGCTCACCTGGTGGTGGGGTTCGCACACCCAGGGGCCGGTGCCGCGGTCGAGCTCGAGGTCCCAGAATGCGAGGTAGGTGAGCAGATCGTGTTCGGGGTCGTAGCGGTGGATGTCGCACGAGTAGACGCCGAAGGCTTCGCCGACCTGGCGCGCGATCGTCGCCATGACGTCGCCGACTTCGAGCGTCGATGCGATCGTGGCGCCGATCTCGGCGATGATGGCCTGGCCATCGTTCATGGTTCCAGCACCTCGCGCGCGTGTGCGCGCCGCTCGTGCGCCCCGGCGGCGCCGACGGCCTTGCCGTCGCCCGGGACGGCCCCCTCGCAGAGGTATCGGAGGGGCAAACACCGGACTTGAGGGGGTGACCAAGAGTGGTCTGCCTGTCGGCTGAAGTCAAGCACGGCGCCGCGCCCGTCTTTGGTAAGCTCCCGGGCATGGCTTGCCGTGGCATGCGTTGACCGTGTTCGAGCGTTTCCGCACCGCGCGCGAACGACCCCCCGCGCCGGCGCCTCTCGCGGCGCTGCCGCGGCCGCTCGCCGAGTGCCGGCTGGCGCTCGTGGTCAGCTCGGTCTGTCTTGTGCCCCGCGGCCGCGGCGTCGGGCGCAACGTGCCGCTCGGCGATCCCTCCATCCGCGAGGTCGCCGCCGACTTTGTGAGCACCGGCACAAGGGCTGCCGCCGACGCGAGCGCCGCCGATGCGAGCGCCGCCAACCTCGACCGCAACCTCGCCTTCGCGCTGGACCGGCTGCGCGAGGCGGTCGCCGCGGGACGGCTCGGCGAGCTCAACGGGCGTCATCTGGCCTTGGGCGGCGCCATGGCGGCGACCGGCCGCGCCATCGCCCGGCGGGTGCCCCAGGTCGCCGACCGGCTGATCGCCGACGGAGTCGATGCGGCACTGCTCGTACCCACCTGACCGCTCTGTAGCCAGTCCGTGGGACTGGCGGCTTTGGAGCTGGAGCGCCGCGGGGTGGCCACGGTGGCGCTGCAGCTGCTGCACCGGGCCGCGGCCGAGGTGGGCCCGCCGCGATCGTTGTGGGTGCCGTTCTGGCACGGCTACGCGCTCGGCGCCCCCCGTGACCTCGTCGGCCAGCGCGCCGTGCTCGAAGCCGCCTTCGCGCTGCTCGAAGACGACGACATAACGGCGCCGGCGCTGCGCGACTACGTCGCCCGTCGCTGACCGTGGGTCGCCGTGAGGTGACTCGCGCGGCGGCTCGACGCGGCGGCGGCCGCCATCGGCACGCGCCGTTTCTCGCCCAGCCGTGTGGGGCATCTTGTGAGACCACTGGGGGGCTTTCGACCTAGGAGGAGCCATGCAGCCACAGGTCAGACGCGTCGCGCGGGTGATCGAGCCACAGCCCGTCGTAGAGGGCGCCGGGGTGCGTCTCAAGCGCAGCATCGGCGGCTGGTCGCTCGACTACCTCGACCCCTTTCTGCTGCTCGACCACTTCGAGTCCGATGACCCCGACGACTACCTCGCCGGGTTCCCCCTGCACCCGCACCGCGGCATCGAGACGGTGACCTACATGCTCGCCGGCGAGGTCGACCACAAAGACACGATCGGCAACGCCGGCACGATCGGTCCCGGCGACGTGCAGTGGATGACGGCGGGCGGCGGCATCATGCACGAAGAGATGCCGCGGCCGCGCGAGGGTCACATGGGCGGCTTTCAGCTCTGGGTCAACATGCCGGCGAAGCTCAAACTCTCGCGGCCGCGCTACCAGGAGGTGGCTGCCGCCGAGATCCCGGTCGTGCAGCGGCCCGACGGCACGCGCGTGCGCGTGGTGGCCGGCGCCAGCGACGACGTGCGGGGGCCGGTCACCGAGATCTACGCCGATCCCGAGTACCTGGACGTGGAGCTCGCCACCGGGGCCGACTTCGTGCAGCCGGTCCCGCGCGGCCATTCGGCGTTCGCCTACGTCTTTCGCGGCGAGGGCGAGTTCGGCGTGGCCT
>CAZFJE010000036.1:0-22675 GCA_964519555.1 uncultured Thermoleophilia bacterium | reverse complement strand
TTCACCGACCTCTGCGAGGCGCCCTTCACGGCGCCGTTCTTCGTGCCCTTCTCGCTGGCGCCGGTCAAGCAGATGCTGCAGAAGATGATGGACGCCGGCGACGCTGCCATGGAATGGCTGCAGGCGTTCATGGCCATCGACGGCAAGCAGATGGCGACCCTCGGCATTCCCCAGATGGCGGGCAGCGCCACCAAGGCGCCCTACGACATCCTGGGCGACACCATGCGCGGTACGCGCGGCCTCATGCTCGACAAGTTCCGCCGGCCCGAGAAGGTCAAGGCCGCCATGGAGCGCCTGGTGCCGCTGGCCGTCGACTGGGCGCTGCGCTCGGCCGACGCCACCAGGAACCCGCTCGTGTTCATCCCCATCCACAAGGGCGCCGACGGCTTCATGTCCGACGCCGACTATCGCGAGCTCTACTGGCCCACCTTCAAGGCAGTGCTGCTCGGCCTGATCGAGCAGGGCCTGGTGCCGATGGTCTTCGCCGAGGGCGGCTACAACGAACGCCTCGAGGTGATCGCCGACTCAGACATTCCCAAGGGCCGCATGATTTGGATGTTCGACGACACCGACATGGCGCGCGCCAAGCAGATCGTCGGCGCCCGCCAGGCGATCGGCGGCAACGTGCCCGGCTCGCTGCTCGCCATGGGCACGCCCGAGCGCGTCGACGCCTACGTCAAGGACCTCCTCAGCAAGACGGCCGTCGACGGCGGCTTCTTCCTGGGCACCGGCATCGTGCTAGACGAAGCCGACCCGGCCTGTTTCAAGGCCTTCTGCGACGCCGGCCGTACTTACGG
Organism: uncultured Thermoleophilia bacterium; assembly: GCA_964519555.1. GTDB lineage: Bacteria > Actinomycetota > Thermoleophilia > UBA2241 > UBA2241 > Bog-752. Next base: position 21,878 of record CAZFJE010000036.1, on the reverse strand, counting down.
GGCGGCCGTGTGAGCGGCGGCCGCGCGGGCATGAACGCCCGGTGACCATGCCGTCCGGCGGCGCGACCAACGCGGTCGCGCCGCCGGACGGCGGTCGCCGCTCACCAGTTCCATCCTTTCACCGTCAGCGAGGAGGACGGATGTCGAACGAACTGACCGACGCCATCGTCGGCATGCGCGAAGACGAGGCCCTGGCCATGGTCGCGCGCGACCTCGACGCCGGCGTTGCGCCCATCGTGGTGCTCGACCAGGCGAAAGAGGCCATGACCGAGCTGGGCCGGCGCTTCGAGTGCAGCGAGGCCTTCATCCCCGAGCTCATCATGGGCGGTGAGATCATGAAGGGCATCAGCGAGCTCGTGAAGCCGCACCTGCAGGCCGCCGACGGCGAGAGCGCGCGGCGCGGCGTCGTGGTGATCGGCACGGTGGCCGGCGACATCCACGACATCGGCAAAGACGTCGTCGTGCTCATGCTCGACGTCAACGGCTACGAGGTCCACGACCTGGGCGTCGACGTGCCGGCGGCGCGCTTTGTCGAAGCCATCGGCGAGTTCTCCCCGCAGGTGGTCGGCCTTTCGGGCCTGCTCACCCTGGCCTTCGACTCGATGAAGGCCACCATCGATGCCATCTCGGCCGCCGGCCTGCGCGACCGCGTGAAGATCATGGTGGGCGGCGCGCCCGCCGACCAGCAGGTGCAGGACTACACCGGCGCCGACGGCTGGGGCAGCGACGTCTCGGCCGCCCTGAATCTCAGCTCCCGCTGGACGGGGGAGCGGTCATGAGCGCCCTCACGGGTGAGGAGCTCTACCGCCGGCGCGAGCAGCGCTTCAACGACATCGTCGCGCTCAAAAAGCCCGACCGTGTACCGGTGATCCCGCTCGTGGCGCACTACTTCCCGACGATGGTCAAAGGCGTCTCCAACCGCGACGCCGGCTACGACCACGAGCTGCGCCTGCGCTGCCTGCGCGAGGCCACCGTCGAGTTCGGCTGGGACATGCTGCCGGCGACCGGCCTGTTCGGCTCCGACGGCTACGAGGCCCTCGGCAGCCTGCAGCTGCGCTGGCCCGGCGGCGACCTGCCAGACGATACGTCGTTCCAGTTCGTCGAGGGCGAGTACCTGAAGGCCGACGAATACGAGCAGTTCCTGGCCGACCCCAGCGGCACGACGCTGGGCACCATCTTCCCGCACATCGCCGGCAAGCTCGAGGGCCTGGGCATGGTGCCGCCGCTCTACTGGTTGTCGAACATGTACTACCTGCAGGGCGTGGGCGGCGGCCTGCTCGCCGCCCCGCCGGTACGTGCCGCGCTGCAGGCGCTGCTCGACCTGGGCGACGCCGCCGCGGCGGGCGCGGCCGCCGATGCCGTCCACGGCCAGCAGGCGACCACGCTGGGCTATCCCAGAACGTGGGTGGCGCCCGTCATCCCGGCCTTCGACGTGGTCTCCGACACCTTCCGCTCGCTGCGCGGTAGCACCCTCGACATGTACCGCCACCCCGAGGAGCTCCTGCGGACGATCGACCTGATGCAGGTGCCGACGATCGCTCTTGCCGTGCAGGCGGCGCAGCTCTTCGGCAATCCGCGTGTCTTCATTCCCATGCACCGCGGCGCCGGCGGCTTCATGAGCGACGAGCAGTTCGAGCGCTTCTACTGGCCCACCTTCAAGGGCCTGATCGAGATCCTCGTCGAGCAGGGCCTTACCCCCATGCCGCTCTTCGAGGGCGACTACACGCCGCGCCTCAAGTACCTGGCCGAGCTGCCGGCCGGCGCCGTGGCCGGCCACTTCGACAAGGTCGACCGTAAGAAGTTCAAAGAGATCCTCGGCGATCGCATGTGCTTCTGGGGTAACGTGGCGCCCTCGCTGCTGTGCACCGGCACGCCGCAGCAGGTCAAAGACGACGTCAAGGAGCTCGTCGATCTGTTCGGCGACACCGGCGCGCTGATCCTCGACTCAGGGCTTGGCGTGCCCGACGAAGCCCGCCCCGAGAACATGCTGGCGCTGCGCGAGGCTGCCGACGAGTACGGGGTGTTCTAGAGTCGACGCGGCGCGTTACAGGGCCGCCTGGTGATAGCAGCGGCGGGGCGGGCGGGGCAAAGCCCCGCCCGCCCCGCCGCTGCTCAGGCGCCCGCCGCTGCTCAGGCGCGCGCCGTCCGCCAGGTCGCGCTGTACTCCACGCGTACGCCCGGTGCGGCCGCGTCGGCACCGACCGACGCGGCCGGGGGGCCGTCGAACGCCCAGTCTCCGGCCAGCCCCAGTTCGCGCGCGACCAGCTCGAAGTGACAGAGGGCGATGCCCAGATCGACGCGCTGCAGGTCGGCCAGGCGCAGCACGGCAAAGAGCGCGCTGCCCTTGCCGTAGCCCTTGGTGCGCTGCAGGTAGAAGTGCCAGTCGGCGCCGCGGCGCACCAGGCGCCAGGGCTGCTTGTTCGAGGCCGACGGCGCCATGCGCACGGCTTCGAGCGCCGCGGCGAACGGGTCGTCGGGCGCGAGCGTGAGCGCCTTGCCGAAGCGTTCGTCGAAGAACAGGGAAGAGGCGGGCAGCCTGCGGCTGCCCGCCTCGCGCTCGCGGATGCGCGTCGTGCCGTCGTCGGCCGGGCACCCGAGCGCGATGACTGCCGGCAGGATCTCGTCGCGGGCGAGGCCGCCCAGGCGGGCCGCGAACCTGCCCTTGGTGAAGGTGCCGCCGAGCCAGCAGGTGCCGAGCCCAAGGCCGGTCGCCTGCAGGATGGCCTGTTCGACCAGGTAGCCGTAGTCCTCGGCGTCGTGGGGGGCGCGGCGCACGGCGCCGACCAAGAAGCCGGTCGCCCCCTTGATGAAGCCGTAGGTGCCCAGGCGTTTCAGCGTTTCGGAGTCGTCGGGCGCGGCGGCCACGAGGGCAAGGCGCACCCGCGAACCGAACGGGCCCACGGTGTGCTCGGCAAGCCAGGCCGAGAGCTCGGCCTGCGTAGCGGCCGCGACGGGCTCGTCGCGGTAGGTGCGGCACGAGTAGCGCGCGTTGATGAGGTCTGTGATGGGTCGTTGCATCATTGCGGGCCGGCGGCCGCCAGCCTGTCGCTCATGCTGTCAGGCACGTGGCGGCTCGCCGTTACTCGGGCACGAAGCGCGCGACGTCGGGCTCCCCGAGCGGTTCCCACGTGCCGCGCACGCCGCGGTGCGCGGCGCCGAGCTCGACGTGCAGCTCGGCGATGCCGAAGTCGAGGAGCGCCGTCCAGTAGAGCTTGGCGGCGCGGGTGAGCACGAGAGCACCGTCCTCGTAGCGAAAGCGCCAGGGCTGGCGGTTCACGCCTGAGGGCGCCAGGCGCGCGGCCTCGACCGCGGCGCGCGCCCACGAGGGCCAGGCCGGCGCGCCCGGTGAGCCCGCCGCGCCCGGTGGCGCGCCGTCGATGCCGGGGGCGATCTTCTCGAGCGGCAGCCGGGACGACGCCCCTATGACGCGTCGCATGAGCCGCTCGCCCGCGGGCAGGCGCTTGAGTGAGTTGCCGACCGGCGTCAGCGCCATCACACGTTCGCCCGGCGCGGGCTCGACGAGGCCGCCGGCGCGCTCCTTGTCGAAGCTGCCGGCGATCCAGCAGGTGCCCAGTCCGAGCGCCGTCGCCTCGAGGACGAAGGCCTCGCCCAGGTAGCCGACCTCGGCCTCGGCGCCCACGCGGCCCACGAAGACGACGGCCAGCGGCGCGCCGCTGACGGCGCCGTAGCTGCCCAGCACGCCGGTGAACAGGCGATCGACCTCGCTGTCGACCACCACCAGGCGGGCGTTGGGCGACGGCTGCACGGCGGCGCAGAATGCGCGCAGGTGCGCCACGACGTCGTCGGCGAGCGGCGTCGCCGGGTAGCGGCGCTGCGAGCTGCGCACGGCGATGGCGTCGTACCAGGTTGCGGAAAGCTCCATGGGGGCCATGATACGCGCAGCCGGGGAGACGCCGCCAGCGACGATCTCAGGCGCCCACGGTGCCTGGCAGCCGTTTGCTGTCGCGGCGCCGAACAAGCACTTTTGGCCGTGCCTCCGTTGGTGGAACAAAAGTGAAGTGGAGGACGGTTCACCGCAAGAAGGAAGGCGGTCGATTCATGAGTGACGCACACGCCGCTGCGCAAGAGCACTACGAGAGTCTGTGCCGGACGTTTCTCGATCAGCCCGGTGTGACCCGCGAGTCCCATGAGAGTCCGCACCGCACGGGCTTCGGTCCGGCGGCGCTGAAGGTCGACGACAAGATCTTCGCCATGCTCGTCAAGGACTGGCTCGTCGTGAAGCTGCCGCAGCACCGCGTGGACGCACTCGTCACGATCGGCGACGGGGAGCGCTACGATCCGGGCGGCGGCCGCCTCATGCGGGAGTGGCTGACGGTGGGTCCGCAGGCCGAGGCGCAGTGGACCGACCTGGCCCGCGAGGCGCACGAGTTCGTGTCGCAGCGAGCAGCCTGAGGCGGCTCCGGCCGGCCCCGGCGGGCGCCTTGGTCGTTCCAGCGGCGCCCGCCGGGGCGCCACGAGAGGCGTGACGAGGAGTCGGCGCATGGAATTGACGACGGTCGAAAGCCCTTACAGCGTCGGCGACACGGTCGGGCGCCTGATGGCCGCCGTCTTCCGCCGCGGCATCACGGTCTTCGCCCGCATCAACCACGCCGCCAACGCGCGCGCCGTCGGTCTGAGCATGGCCGACGAGGAGGTGCTGATCTTCGGCGACCCGCGCGAGGGCACCGTGCTCATGCAGGCCGACCCGCGGGTGGGGTTCGAGCTGCCGCTGCGCGTGGTCGTGTGGGACCAGGACGGCGTCACTCGCATCGGCTACGAGTCGCCCGAGAGCCTTGGCGAACGCTACGAGCTGGCCGACCGGGCGGAAGTCCTGAAGCGCATGGCCACCCTGCTCGCCGGCCTTGTTTCCGAGGCGACCCTGCGCGGCGTGGCGTAGCCGCGCCGCGCTACTTCACGGTCAGCCGGTTGCTCGCTACCTTTGTCTGCGTGTTGCCGGCGGCGTCGGTGGCGTACACCGAGAACCGGTAGGCGCCGCGTGCCAGGGTGCACCGGAACCTGCAAGTGAGGTTCTTGTTCACGCTCCTCGAGCCCAGGGTGGTCGCCCAGACCTGGCGTCCGTGGGCGTTCAGGATCACGATCTTCACCTTCGCCGTCGGACTGCCGGGGGTCGGGTCGACGACCTCGTACCTGAGGCCGCAGGAACTGCCTCGCTTCACGGTGGCGGCGTAGGGCGCCTTGGGCGTCGGCCGACGGGTGTCGAGCCTGACCACGAACGAGCTGGTGCTCGCGTTGCCGAACACGTCGCGCGAGCGCACACCGTAGGTGGAGACGCCCTGGCCGGTCACCTTGATCGGCGCGCCGCCGTACGTCTGCCATACAGCGTTCGCTGCCGCACGGTACTCGATGGCGACCGACGTGTCGTCGTGGGCGATCAGCATGACGCTCGGCGCCACGTGCACCCAGCCCGTCGGCACACCGCTCGTTCCCAGCGTCGGGTTCGAGGTGTCGCGCACCGTGATCGTGACCGCCGTGTCACCCGACAGCCAGCCGCTCAGGCCCAGGGCTTGATAGGTGAACTGGTCGGTCCCCACAAAGCCGGCGTCGGGCGTATAGGTGAATGAGCCGTCGGCGTTGACGACGACTTTGCCGTGGGCGGGTTGCGTGCTCGACCCGACGGTGAGCGAGCCGCCTTCGGGAGCGCAATCGTTGATCAACAGGCCGCGCGATGCGTCGACCACGAGCGGCACACCGCTGTCGGTGACATACGGAGAGTAGATCTCGACGCGTCCCGGGACGCCGTTCGAGCGCAGCTCGCCGGACGCTCCGACGAACAAGTCGCGTCCGGCCAAGGCCACGGCGTCTCCGTAGTGTGCATCGGCCTTCGCGATCGCGGGCTGCATGTCTGTGTCCTGGTGCCACACGCCGCCTTCTTGCCGGAACAGATAGGCGGAGCCGTTTCGCCAGCCGGTCAGCGCAACGCCACTGTCGGGGGCGCCGACGAGCGCCTCGTCGCCCTGGAAGGCGAGCGCCGCGCCGAACAGGTCGTCGGGCTGCCCGTCGGCCGCGGTCAGCTTGGCCGTTTGCGACCAGCCCGACGACGACTTCTGGAATACGAAGGCACCCCCCGTGTCGCCGGACAGACCCGGGTCACCGACCAGCGCCGCGTCGCCCTGCAGGGCCAGCGCCGCGCCGTACTGGGTCGTCGGGTCGGTGTCGCCGGCGATGAGCTGGCCGGTCTGCTTCCAGGTCGTGCCGGACCGTTCGAAGACGGCGACCGAGCCGGCCGTGCCCGCCGTGCCGCCGTGGCTCACCAGGGCGCGATCGCCGTCGAGGGCGACGTGCAGGCCGAAGGCGCCCACGTCGCCTGGTCCCGGCGTGATCTTGGCCTGCTGCGACCAGGAGCCGTCGGCCTGGCGCACGAACACGTAGACCGCGCCGGCCTTGGGGAGCGTGCCTGCGTAGGCGTACGGCGCGCCGACGAGGAGGGTGTCGCCGCTCAGCGCGACGCTATCGCCGAAGCCGCCGCCGTGGTCGCCGTCGTCCGGTCCGAGGTTGGCCTCGAGCGTCCAGACGCCGGACTCGCGCCGATAGATGAGCGCCCTGCCGACGCCCGGGTCGTCCGCGGGGCCGCCCGCGATCGTGGCCACGGCCACGTCACCGTCGACCGCGACCGCGTCGCCGGGCACGTCGAGCAGCTGGATCTGCGCCCAGCCGGCGTCGCCGCGCTCGTAGACGTAGGTGCCGCTCTGCGAGCCGGCGCCGTCGCCGCCGATGAGCGTGGTCGCGCCGTCGCTGGCGATGGCGGCCGCCTTGATGCCGAGATGGACCGAGGGCACGGTCGTCGAGCCGTCGGGCAGGGCTCCCGTATCGGGCGCCACGCCGCGCGCCGGGGTGAGGTAGATGGTGGGCGTCGCCTTGGAAGCGGCCTCGGTCAGCACGATCGGCGTCGCCGTGGCGAGCGTCGCTGCGTTGTCGAAGAACAGGGGGACGTAGGCGTCCAATGGGTCGTTCACGCCTATGTAGTAGGTGCCGTAGTCGAGGCGCTTGAACAGATAGCCGTAGCTGACGGAACCGCCTTCATCGTTCAAGCCGTCGGACGTGGCGAGCGGCGCGCCCCACGAGTTGTACAGGGTCACGTCTACATCGCCCAGCTGGTCGTAGGGCTCGAGGGAGCTGTCGACCTGCACCAGGATGCCGCCCCACGGTACGAGCTGTACGTTGGCGGTGACGGCGGCCGTGTCGATGCCGTCGAGATCGATCGGGGTCGCCGCGTCCAGAGTGGCGGCGCCGCCGGAGAACTGGTCGCGGTACACGGGCAGCGCGTTCGGATCGACGGTGCTCTGGTCGTGGTAACCGACGCGGTAATCGCCCGGCTGCAGGTTGGTGAACGAGTAGGCGCCATTGGCCGGCGTTGTCTGCGTCGAGACGACATTGTCGCCCTGGTCGTAGAGCGTCACGACGATGTCTTTCACCGGCCCGCTCGGGTCGGTGACGGCGCCGCTGATCGAGCAGCGCTTGTACAGGCTTGAGTCGAGCGTCAGAGACTGGCCCGGGGCGAGGGCCACCCTGTCGGCGTCGGCCGCCGTGAACTTACCATTGTAGTACTGGGGCAGGTAGGTACCGGAGCTGTCGGTCGCGTCGAACTCGACCAGAAAGCTGGTGGCTCGCGACACGTGCAGTCCCGGGAAGTCGTAGTAGCCGTTGGCGTCGCTCACCGTCTCGGCGTTACAGTTGCTGGCGGTGACGCAGTTGAGCCAGACGGGGATGCCGCCCAGCGGCTCACCCTTGGCGTTCAGTGTGCGACCCTTGATCTCGCCGGGCGCCTGGTTGTACAGGTGGGTCTCGCAGTAGTAAAGCATCCCCAGCGTGGGCGTGATGGTCGCCGCCTGGTCGAACGAGGCGGCGCCGGACGCGAAGTAGTTGTAGTACTGGTCGGCGAACTCGCCGCTCGGGTCGTGCTGACGAAACTTGACCTGCTGGCCGAGCAGGTCGCTGATGTCAATCACGCAGGTGCCGTCGGCGCCAGTCGTCGCCGATGTGATCACGTGCCCGTCACTTGCCGAGAGCACCTGCACTTCGATACCCGGCAGCCAGTTGCCGTCGATGTCCTGGGCCCAGCCCGTCAGGGTGACCGGTAGGCGGGTGAGCGTCATGTCGACGCCGGTCCGCACGTCGCCGTCGCTCACGGTCATGAAGGTCGCGTCCGACCCAGAGGCCGCGTCGGGATAGAAGATCGGGTCGTAGCTGCCAGCGCAGTAATACGAGAGGGCGTAGGTGCCGGGTAGCACCGTCAGGTCGTAGGTGCCGTCGCTCCCGGTGTCAGTGTAGTAGCTGCTCGCCGTCGGGCCGTCGTCGCCGGGGGTGTAGGCGGTGACCTCGACCCCGCTCACCGGTAGGCCCGTGGTGCCGTCGACGACCGTGCCCTGGAAATGCGCCTGGGGTGAGCGCTGCATGGCAAAGTCGACGCCGGTGAGGTTGGTGTCGCCCACGGTGATCGTGTCGGCCGACGCGAAGTCGGGCTTGTCGTTGTAGTACTGGGTGACGTGGAATCCCGTCACGCAGCTGAGCGTCCAGTCGCCGGGGCCCATAGCCATGGCGTAGGCGCCGGTGTCGTCGGTCCAGACGTAGCCGCCGTATGCGCCAGTCGGGTCCTGAGCATGGACCGTAGCCCAGGCGATGGGATCGCCCGTGACGGCGTCGGTCACGCGTCCCGAAACGAGTCCCGCCATAGCGCTGCTCGGGCCGACGAGCGCCGCCAGCGCGAGTAGCGCAAACAGAGCGAGGGTCACGACGAGTCGTGGGCCTGGCCGGCCGCGCCCGAAAGCAAGCGACCCCGCGACGCGGCGTTCGAGACCAGGGGGCAATGACTGCCTGAGATGCCGGTCGAAAACGCGAGCGCGCCGATAAGACATGCCAACCCCCCGGTGTGCGTCAAACCCTGGCCCTGACTTCTGCATTCTAGTACGCGGAAAGCGATGTCGCCTCCTCGGCGTACGAAGTCGTTCCTGGATATCGGCATTCATGGCGGGTCGCGACAGGTGCCATGGCAAGGGCCCTGGCTGATGTCCAAGACGATGCCCTGCTAGCCACGCCTCCGCGGCGCCTTAGGCACGAGCCGACCCCCACGCTGTCTCGTGGCGCGTCTGCCCCTGTCGTTGTCAACTTGACCATTTATGGTCATACTGTGACCATGGAACGCGTGACCGTGGCCCAGCTCAAGTCCAGGCTCAGCTACTACCTGCGCGAGGTACGCGCCGGCAGGTCCTACACGGTCGTGAGCCGCGACATCCCTGTGGCGACGCTTGCGCCGCACGGCACCGTCGACGACGACGGCCTCGTCTCTATCCCGGCCGACCCGTCGGCTCCTTCCCTGTCAGCGCCGGTGATCGGCAGGGCGGCCGACGCGCCCGACGCCGTCGAGCTCATCCGCGAGGGGCGGGAAGACAGCGGAGATCGGCCGGGCGTGTCCGGCAGTGGCGCTGGTGGTGACCGCGACCGAAGCGCCGGTCCGGGCACCGAGCAAGCGACCGCCCGCGGCGGCCGGGGCGACGACGCCGGGTGATCGCCTACATCGACTCTTCGGTGTTCCTGCGCTTCGTGCTCGAGCAACCCGACCGGTTGACCGAGCTCGACGGCTACGACCGCCTGGTCACGTCGGTACTTGCCGAGGTCGAGTGTCTGCGTGCGGTCGAGAACCTGCGCCTGACCCGCCCCATGGCGGACGATGAGTATCTGGCTCGGCGTCGGGGCGTCTACGACAAGCTTCGACGGGCCGAACGGGTCTTCATCACGCCCGAGATCCTCGCGCGTGCGGCGGGGCCTTTGCCCGGGCCCCTGCGTACGCGCGACGCCATCCATCTGGCGACCGGCCTCGAATGGCGGGGCCACCGCGAGCCCTCGCTTTCGTTCGCTACCCACGACGAGAGGTTGGCCGGCGTTGCCGCGGCCTTCGGCTTCGACGTCATCGGGGCCTGATCTCGCACCCCTCGGGGAACAGCGAGACAGCTGACTTAAGCTTCAGCCGTGCTTGTCGGTTCGAGCGGGCAGCCGCCCGATTTGCCGTGAAGTCGATCGGAGGTTGGTATGCGCAAGCTGATCGCCGCCATGAAGATCTCTGCCGATGGGATGGTCCGCGGCCCCGAGGGCAGCACGCACTGGGTGACTGCGTGGTCCGACGATTACGGCCTGAAGCCGCAGATCGACGCCTGCGTGCTCGGCGGCGGCATGTACCTGGAGTACGAGTGGTACTGGACCACGATTCAGAACGAGCCGGAGAAGCCCTTGTGGGAGGGCGGGCCTGCGCCGACGCCGGACGAGGTCGACTGAGCCAGCTTCGCCGCGCATACCCCGCACTACGTGCTCTCGCGCAGCCTGACATCGGCCACCTGGCCCCAGACGAGCTTCCTGCGCGGCCTCGACGAGGTCGCCGCCCTCAAGCAGCAGCCCGGCAAGGACATCTACCTCATCGGCGGGGCTCGGACGACGGCGGCCTGTATCGACGCCGGGCTGGTCGACGAGCTTCGACTTATCGTCTATCCAGTGATTGCGGGCGGGGGAGTGGGGCTCTGGGCGGCGATAGAGCGGCGGCGTGAGCTGGAGTTGCGGGCGGTCGAGCGGTTTTCAGATGGACTCTTCAGTCTGGTCTACGGAGTGATCTGACGTAGCAAGAGCCTGCCGTGTGACCACCACACACTCGACTGTCCGTCGGCGCCGCGCCGATTTCGAGGACCTAGCACCGGTCAGTGGCCCAAGGCTGCGCATGACGCGCTATTTAGAAAAGCGTACGCTGGTTCCATCATGGGCAGCGAGGCGCCTGGGGGCGAGATGCGTGTCTGGAACGAGTAGCGAGACGTGAACGAGGCCGATGACCGTTGGATTCGGTCCGCAGCCTTCGACTGGCTTGCCGAGCAGGTCTCACTTCACGGCGACGTCCTTCCTCGCGACCTGCTCGCTGCTGGGTTCATACTCAAAGGCGTCCGCGTCCCCATTCTTGGCCCGCAAGGCATCTTCAAGCCGAAGGCGATGTCGGCTCCAATCTCAATCACGACGGCTCTCAAGGGACCGTACGATGATTCGTTTGGGAACGACATGCTGCTCAGGTACCGATATCGTGGCGTCAACCCAAATCACCACGAGAACCGAGGATTGCGTTACGCGATGGCGCATGCCTTGCCCCTGGTCTACTGCCTTGCGATAGTGCCCGGCAAGTACTGGGTCAAGTGGCCCGTCTTCGTCGTTGCTGACGACCCCAGCAGTCTCACGGTCACTGTCGATCTCGAAGCTTCGGAGTCGAGCCTTCTTCGCAGCGCTCCGACGGATGTGGCAGTCGAGCCCGATGCCTACAGACGTAGCTACGCTGCCGCGCAGGTACGGGTCCGCCTGCACCAGCGGTCCGTCAGAGAACGTGTTCTTAACGCGTATCAGCGACAGTGTGCATTCTGTCATTTGCGCCACGATGAGCTGTTAGATGCCGCGCACATCATCCCAGACTCGAACCCCCTGGGTGAGCCGACGGTTACCAATGGACTCGCCCTCTGCGCGCTCCATCACAGCGCTTTCGATCGCCAGTTCATCGGCCTCCGACCCGACTGCGTGATTCAAGTCCGTTCCGACATACTCAAAGAGCACGATGGGCCGACGTTGGCTCATGCCATTCAAGGGCTTCACGGTCAACGCATCTTGCTTCCTCGTTTGGCTTCTCAGCGCCCGGATCCCGCGCTTCTTGAACTGCGCTACGATCAGTTCCGCCAGACTCCGCAGCCGGCCGCCTGACTGCGCCTGTCCCAGGCGGGCGGTGACAGACCAGGCCACGGCCTGCTCGGGCAAGGTTCACCGCAGCGGTAGGTCGTTGCACCAGGTCTGCTAGAATTCACCGGTCAACAGCCCCCGTAACGTGCGCGGGCGCGAGCGTAAAAGGACCGGTGCCACCATGCCCATCCACGTCACCCTGCCCGACGGCTCCCCCCTCGAACTGCCCGATGGCGCGACCGCGCTCGACGGCGCGCAGGCGATCGGGCCGCGACTCGCCCGGGCCGCCGTAGCGGCCGCCGTCAACGGTGAGCCCGCCGACCTAAGCCGTGAGCTCCACGAAGGCGATCAGCTCGCCATCGTCACTCCCGACTCGCCGGCCGGCGTCGACGTGCTGCGTCACGACGCCTCGCACGTGCTCGCCCAGGCCGTGCTGCGCCTGTGGCCCGACACCGAATACGCCATCGGGCCGACCATCGAGAACGGCTTCTACTACGACTTCCGCTTCGCCGAGCCGGTCTCCGACACCGAGTTTCCGCGCATCGAGGCCGAGATGGCCAAGATCGTCGCCGAGAACCTGCCCGTCGCCCGTCAGGAGCTGCCCCGCGCCGAGGCGCGCGCGCTCTTTGCCGCCAAAGACCAGCCCTTCAAGGTCGAGCTCATCGACGACCTGCCCGACGAGCAGACCATCAGCACCTACACCCAGGGCGAGTTCGTCGATCTGTGCCGCGGGCCGCACCTGCCCGCCACCGGGCGCCTCGGCAAGAACACCTACAAGCTCACCAGCATGGCGGGCGCCTACTGGCGCGGCGACGAGCACAACGCCCAGCTCACCCGCATCTACGGCACCGCTTTTGCCAAGAAGGAAGAGCTCGTCGCCCACCTCGAGGCCCTCGAGATGGCCCGCCAGCGCGACCACCGCCGCATAGGCCGCGACCTCGACCTCTTCAGCTTCCACGACGAGGGCCCCGGCTTCCCGTTCTTCCACGCCAAGGGCATGCGCCTGTGGAACGCCATCATCGACTACTGGCGCGCCGAGCACGTGAAGGCCGGCTACGAGGAGATCCGCACTCCCATGATCCTGCGCCGCGAGCTCTGGGAGCGCAGCGGCCACTGGGAGAACTACAAAGACAACATGTACTTCACCGAGATCGACGGCGCGCCGTTTGCCATCAAGCCCATGAACTGCCCCGGCGGCCTGCTCATCTATAAGAGCCGGCGGCGCAGCTACCGCGACCTGCCGCTGCGCATGGCCGAGCTCGGCCAGGTGCACCGCCACGAGATGAGCGGCGTGCTGCACGGCCTGTTCCGCGTGCGCTACTTCACCCAGGACGACGCCCACATCTACTGCACCCCCGAGCAGCTCGAAGACGAGGTGCGCGGCGTGCTGCGCTTCATGTTGCACATGTACGCGGCCTTCGGCTTCAGCGACGTGCGCATCGAGCTCTCGACCCGGCCCGACAAGTCGATCGGCACCGACGAGATGTGGGCCGGCGCCGAAGGCGCCCTCACCAACGTGCTCAAAAGCGAGGACATCGACTACCTGCTGAACCCCGGCGACGGTGCCTTCTACGGCCCCAAGATCGACTTTCACATTCGCGACGTCATGGGCCGCACCTGGCAGTGCGGCACCATCCAGGTCGACTACGGCATGCCCGAGCGCCTCGACATCACCTACACCGGCGCCGACAACGAAGAGCACCGTCCGGTCATGGTGCATCGCGCCCTGCTGGGCTCGATCGAGCGCTTCATGGGTATATTGCTCGAGCACTACGGCGGCAACCTGCCGACCTGGCTTGCGCCGGTCCAGGTGCTTGTGTTGCCGGTCAGCGACCGCCACGCAGGCTACGCTGCCGAGGTGGCCGAACAGTTGCGCGTTGCCGGTCTGCGGGCCGACCTCGACGACCGCTCCGAGAGCGTGGGCAAGCGCATCCGCGACGGTCAGCTGCAGAAGGTGCCGTACCTGCTGGTCGTGGGCGACCGCGAGCAAGAGGCTCGTGCGGTCGCGGTGCGGGCGCGCGGCGACGAGACCGGCGCGGTGCCCGTCGAGCAGTTCATCGCCGAGGTGACCGCCGAGGTCGCCGAGCGGCGGCTGCCGGCGGCCGCCGGCTGAGCGCCGCGCCGCACGGCGAAAGGGGTCTCACGGACAGCGGGAGGGGTCTCACGGACGGCGAGAGGGGTCTCACGGACGGCGAGTCGATAAGCGGGTTCGGCAGCGCGTTGCCGGGCGGCCGGCCCGAATACGGCAACTGGGTCTCGACCCGGTACGTCGTGACACCGGCGATCGGCGCGGCCGTGTTCCTGGTGCTGGCCATCGCCGCTCGCGCGTTCCGCGTCGACTGGCTGTTCTTCGCGCAGCTCGGTGTCGCTGCCGTGGTGGCGCTCGCCGCCGTCTACTTCGCCTACGCGCGCCGCCTGCTCGCCGCTCACGGCGCCGAGGTGCAGGCGCGTGTGCAGCAGCTCGTGCTCGACAACCTCGACTGGGACGGCCGCAGCCACTCGGGCGGCGCAGCGGCCGCCGCCTCGGCCGTCGCTGGGGTCACCTCGGCCGCCCCGGGCGAAGCGCTCGACATCGGCTGCGGCAACGGGCCCCTCACCATCGCTCTTGCCGCCCAGTTCCCCGATGTGCTCGTGACCGGCATCGACTGCTGGGGCGAAAGCTGGGAGTACTCGCACGACGTCTGCGAGACCAACGCGGCAAACCAGGGAGTGGGCGAGCGCACGACCTTCCTGCAGGAAAGCGCCATCGACCTGCCCTTCGCCGACGGCAGCTTCGCCGCGGTGGTGAGCAATCTCTGCTTCCACGAGGTGCGCGACGCCCGCGACAAGCGCGAGCTGCTGCGCGAGGCGCTGCGCGTGCTCGAACCCGGCGGCGCCTTTGCCTTTCAGGACCTCTTTCGCCTGAAGGGCGCGTTCGGCTCGGTCGACGATCTCGTGGCCACGGTACGCGGCTGGGGCATACAATCGGTCGAGTACCTCGACACCGGCGCGTCCGACTTCATTCCCAAGGCGCTGCGCCTGCCCTTCATGGTGGGCAGCATGGGTGTGCTGCACGGCCGCAAATGACACGAGCTGGAGTGCTGTGAACGGTCAGCCGCAAGGCAGGCGCGTCTACCGCAACGACGACCTCGGCGTACGCTTCGAGATCGACGATTCGTTCGTTGACGGATCGATCGTCGAGACCGCCGTCGACTCGCCCGGCAACGTGCGGTCCACCTATCTCGCCGCGCACTGCCGCGAGGGCTCGCAGGCCATGCTGTCGATCTCGCGCGTCGAGGTCGGCTACGACACCTCGCCCCACGAGCTCGCCGAGCAGCTCGTCATTCACAACCGCTACGCGGCGCACACCGCCGAACAGCACGGCTGGACCATCCACTCGCCGTGGAAGGCCACCATGCTGAGCGGCTACCCGGCCATGCACTGCGACTACGTGGTGCCCGAACCGGCCGGCCGGCCGCCGTCGGTCGACGGGGCGGCGCTGCCCTTCGAGCCCCCCGCCGGCGAGCCCTCCACGCCCGGCCACCTGCAGGCCTGGGTCGTCTACGCCGAGCGCGTGACCTATCAGCTCACGTTCAGCGTGAACCCGCCCGGCGACCTCGCGCGCAACCGCGCCGTTGCCGACGGCGTGGTGCGCACGGTCGAGATCAGTCCCGCGACTCGCGGGGGCTCGGCCACTCTCGACCGATGAGCTCCGAACCGCGATGAACTCCGAACCGCGATGCGTTCCGAGTCGCGATGAGCACCGAGTTGTCATGAGCTCCGAACCGCGATGAGCTCCGAGCTGAGCAGGCGACCGATCCGCTATGAAGATGTGGGCGCCGCCTACGGACGTACCCGCCGGCCCGACCCGCGCATCGCGCGGCGCATCCGCGCCGCGCTCGGCGACGCGCGCACTGTGGTCAACGTGGGCGCCGGTCTGGGCTCGTACGAGCCCGCCGACCTCGAGGTCACCGCGGTCGAGCCGGCGGCGGCCATGATCGCGGCGCGGCCGCCGACGGCTGCCCCCTGCGTGCGCGCCACCGCGGGCGCGCTGCCCTTCGCCGACGACAGCTTCGACGCCGCCATGGCCGTGCTCACCATGCAGCACTGGCCCGACGTGGGTGCGGGCCTGCGCGAGCTTGCCCGGGTCGCGCGCCGCCGCGTCGTGCTGTTCACCTGGGACCCCGGCGTCGTCGACCAGCTCTGGCTCACCAACGACTACGTCACCATGCTGCGCGACCGCGACTGGGCGATCTTTCCGACCATGCAGACGATCGCCGCGGCGCTCGCGCCCAGGCGGGTGACCGTAGAGACGGTGCCGGTACCCCACGACTGCGCCGACGGCTTTCTGGGCGCCTACTGGCGGCGGCCCGAAGCGTACCTCGACCCCGTCGTGCAGCGGGGCATCTCCAGCTTTGTCGAACTGGGTCCCGACACTCTCGCGCCCCACTTGGCGCGCCTTGCCGCCGACCTCGAGAGCGGGGAGTGGCAGCGCCGCTACGCTCACCTGCTCGAGCTCGACGAGATGGACCTGGCCTACCGCATCGTGACGGCCCGATAGCGTCCTCTGCCTTTTGGCCATACTAAGGAAACGGCCATCTCGCGCTGTTCGCCTGCGGCCGAGCCGGCCGACCTCGTCGTCGCCAAGGAGGGAAGCGATGTCTGTGCAAAGTGGTGCCTTCGACCGCGCTGCCGTACCCGCCGCCGATCGCGAGACCGACCGCCGCCTCGACCGGCTGCGCTGGTGGAACGTGGTGGTCGGCCTGGTGCTGGCCGTCCAGGCCGTGCTCATCGCCGCGTTGACCAACGGCTTCTCGCTGCCCGTGACGGCGACGTTCATGAGCGGCCCGCCCGGCAGCGCCACGAGGCTGCATCACCTCTTCCGCCTGCCGACCGGCTGGGGAGTCGTGGCCTTCCTCGCCATCTCGGCCGGCGCGCTGCTCGTCATCGCCTCGCCGCCGGTGTTCGGCTGGTACCGGCACAACCTGCTGCGCCAGCGCAACTATGCGCGCTGGATCGAGTACTTCTTCAGCTCGTCGATCATGATCGTGCTGATCGCCCAGCTCGTCGGCATCAGCGACATCGCCGCGCTCATGGCGATCTTCGCCGTGAACGCCTGCATGATCCTGTTCGGCTTGCTCATGGAGCGCTACGAGAGCCCGGGCGGGGCGAGCTGGCTGCCGTTCTGGTTCGGCTCGTTCGCGGGGATCGTGCCGTGGCTGGCGATCGTCGTCTACACGTGGGCGCCCGGCGTGAGCGTCTCGCCGCCGGCGTTCGTGTACGGCATCATCGTGTCGCTGTTCGTGTTCTTCAACTGCTTTGCCGTGAACATGGTGCTGCAATACCGGCGGGTGGGGCCCTGGCGCGACTACCTGTTCGGCGAGAAGGTCTACATCATCCTCAGCCTGACCGCCAAGGCGCTGCTTGCTTGGCAGGTCTTCTTTCCGGTGTTGGCGGCGACCAAGAGCTGAAGGTGAGCGAGGGCGACCCATCGCCGCGGGGTCGACCCTGCCGGGCCAGAAGGGAATGACGATACCTATGAGCGACGAGTGCGTACCCATGAGCGATGAGCGCATACCGATGAGCGACGCCGATCGGGCACCCGATGTCGTAACGACCGAGCGGCTCGTCGGCCGCCGCCTGACGGCGGCCGACGAGCCGCTCTTCCTCGCGTTCCACCGCGACCCGCGGGTGGTGTCCTGGCTGGGCGGCGGGGAGCAGGAGATCACAAAAGAAGAGAACCGCGAGTGGCTCGCCAACAAGCTGGCGCACTGGCAGCTTCACGGCTTCGGCCTGTACGCATGGTTTGAGCGCGAGTCGGCGGACGCTTCGCGAGGCGGCCCGCCGGCCCCTGACTCGACGGTCGTCCCTGCCGGCCCTCTCATCGGTCGCGCCGGCATCCATGAGGTCGACCCCGACGTCGGCGAGGTCGTGGGCGACCCGGCGGCGATCGAGCTCATGTACGCGCTGGCTTACGACGCCTGGGGTCACGGCTACGCCGGCGAGATCTCGCGGCGGTTGCTCGACGTGGCCGCCGACGACCTGGGCCGCACCGAGATCATCGCCGACACGGTGCCCCACAACGTGCGGTCGCGGCGGGTGATGGAGGGCGTGGGCTTCGTCTACGAGCGCGAGTTCTGGCACGACGACCACACCATGGTGCTCTACCGAAAGGCGCTATGCCCAAAGTCGTGAGTGCCGGCCTGGTCATGTACCGGGTGCGCGACGAGCACCTCGAGGTCCTGCTCGCCCACCCCGGCGGACCCTACTACGCGCACAAAGACGAAGCGGTCTGGTCTATTCCCAAAGGCGAGGTGATCGTCGGCGAAGACCTGCTAGCCGCCGCCCAGCGCGAGTTCGCCGAAGAGACGGGGCTGCAGCCGTGGGGACCGTACCTGGCGCTCGGCGCGGTGAAGTACAAGAACCACAAGGTCGTGCACGCCTGGGCCTTCGAGGGCGACTTCGACCCTGCGACGCTGGTCAGCAACACCTTCGAGCTCGAGTGGCCGCGCCGTTCCGGCAACGTGATCGAGATCCCCGAGATCGATCGGGCCGGCTGGTTCGGTTCGCTCGAAGCCCAGCAGAAGATCATCGTCGCGCAGCGCCGGTTTCTGTTCGACCTCGACGCCGTCGTCGCCGCCGCACGCTAGACGTGCTGGGTGGCCCTGACGACGGGGTCGGGCCCCGCGGGTGGTCGCGCGACCGGCGGCGGGACGTGGGGAATATGGGGCTTGCCGGCGATCAGGTCGAAGAACGACTGGCGCCAGGCGCGCACGATGGCAGCCTTCTGCTGGTCGCGGCGCTCGGCACGGTCGCGCTTGCCTGCGTTGTCGCGGTAGCGCCGCGACCAGGGCGAGCCGGGGCGCGCCAAACGGATGGCGCCCACCGTGGCCACGACAGGAACGAAGCAGCCGAAGAGCCCCGTCCACAGCTTGCCCTTGAGAAAACAGATCACCGCGAGCGTCACGCTGATCACGACGAGGATGGTGATCACCCAGCCGCCGAGGCGTCCGAGGGGGCTCGCGCCGGCCACGTTGAACGGCTGCAGGCCGCCCAGGAACATGAGCGCCGCCGTGATGGTGACGATCACCGCGTCGACCGACACGCGGCCCTGGTCCTGCCAGTAGACGTTCTCGAGGTGCAAGATGAGCGCGAACTCGTCGAGCGTCAGCGCCACGCCGCCGCCGAAGGCCAGCGCCGTGGCGATGCCCCAGAATCCGTGGGGGTTGCTGGCGATCGTGACCAGCCCGGCGATCACCATGACCACGACGCCCACCACCATGTGGTGGATGTGCAGGCCGCCCGGCTTGATGTCGTGGAACCACCAGCGCACGTTGGCGCGGATCAGGCGGGTGTTGGCGCGGATGCCCAGGAACGTGATCAGCAGCCCGAGCGTGAAGGCGATCAGGTGGTTGCGTCCGGAGCTCGGCTGAAACGAGCCGAGCAGGTTGATCATGCTGGCCATGGGCGCCGCCGGTGGAGGGTCGAGGAGCAAGGCATCTCCCTCAGGATAGCGCACCACCGCAAAGATGACCCGGTTTGTTGGTCGCGCGGGCGCGCTAAGGTGCGGCGCGCGGGCGCGAAGGCGCGGCGCGCGGGCGCGCGACCTGCGCGGGGCGAGCGTGCCGCCCCGCCTTGGCCGCGAGCGGACCGCACGTTCGGCGGGGACATGGTGTCGCGCGCCGGGCGTAGCGCTTAGCCGCGATGGCGTCGCTGCTGCGTCTTGACTCCCCCGATCGTCGCGTCATCATGATTGTCAGGTCTCATCGGGCCGCGGCGGGGGGCGCGGCTCGGTGGGCCGTTGGCCGCGCCGAAGTCGCTTCGCCGCCGCCGGGGGGGATTTTCTTGTCTTGACAATGCAGGCTCCTGTACTAGCGTCCAACCCGCCGCGCTCATGCGCGGCGTTCGTCCAACGGGGGGCCGTCGACTGATCCTTCGTACGTGATCGTTCAGCCGATGGCGTGACGGTTCTGGGGTTAGAACGTCGGCTCGAGCCGGCGGAAGGGAGGGCACCGTGGAAACGACGTCTGTTCCGGGCACCGCCGCACCTGTCGCGGCAGCGCCGCCACCTGGGCCCGACGAGAGCGCCAAAGGGCTGAACTCCGGCGCCCTTGGCCTCTTCGCCAGCGTGGTGATCGGCGTCGCCTCAGTGGCGCCCGCCTACAGCCTTGCGGCCACGCTCGGCATCCTGGCCGCGATCAAGGGTATCGGCATGGGGTCGCCGTTCATCTTCATCGCCGGTTTCGTGCCCATGCTGCTCGTCGCCTCCGGCTTCTTCTACATGAACCGCGCCGACCCCGACTGCGGCGAGACCTTCATCTGGACCTCACGGGCCTTCGGCGCTCCGCTAGGCTGGATCATCGGCTTCGCCGCCGTGGCCTCGTCGGTCATCGTCATGGCCAACCTCGTGCAGATCGCCGCTCAGTACATGTTCCTCATGCTTGGCATGCAGAGTGCCGCCGCATCCACCCTCTGGAACACCGTGGGCGGGGTGGCCTGGCTCGTCATCGTCGGCATTTTCGTGGCGATCGGCATCAACGTCTCGGCCAAGGCGCAGTACGTGCTCATGGGCCTGCAGATGATCCCGCTCCTGCTCTTCACCTTCTGGGCGCTCATCAAGGGCTACGCCACGCACCCGGCCGGCTTCTCACCCATCCACTTCTCGTGGTTCTTCACGACCCACATGTCGGGGAACGCCCTCGCCCAAGGCGTCGTTCTGGCCGTCTTCCTCTACTGGGGCTGGGACACTGTGCTCGCGGTCAACGAGGAGAGCGAGGACTCGCGCACCATGCCGGGTGTCTCGGCGGTGCTCAACACGCTCATCCTGGTCGTCATGTACGTGCTGATCACGGCCGCCATGCAGGCCTACCACGGCCCGGCCTTCCTGGCCAAGAACCCCGGCGACGTCTTCAGTCCCATCGCTCACGATGTCATGGGCAACACGTGGGACAAGCTCGTCTTCCTGTGCATCTTCACCTCGGGCGCCGCGTCGGCTCTCACCACCCTGCTGCCCCTCACCCGCCAGACGCTGTCGATGGCGGCGCATAAGTCGCTGCCCAAGGTCTTCGGCCGCATCCATCCCAAGTACATGACGCCCTTCTGGGGCACGATCATCCTTGGTTCGCTGTCGATCCTCTGGTACGTGGGGCTGACCTGGTGGAACGTCAACGCCCTCTACGACGCCATCTCGGCGATCGGCATCATGGTCTGCATCGCCTACGGCGGCACCGGTCTGGCGGCCACCGTCTACTACCGCAAGGAGCTCCTGAAGAGCGCCAAGAACTTCTTCCTGATGGGAGTCGCGCCGACGGTCGGAGCGATCATGTTCGCCGCGATCCTCATCAAGGTGCTCTGGCAAGACTACCCGTACGACGGCGGCAACGGCGCGAGCTACACCGGCATCCACGGCATCGGCGGCGTGTTCCTGATGGGCGTCGGCACCATGCTGGTCGGCGTCGTGCTCATGATCATCATGTGGGTCTGGAAGCCCGAGTTCTTCAAGCGCGGGCCCGAGACGTGGCCCGGCGAAGGCCAGCCCATTCCGTACGCCGACGAGCGCGTCTCCGACTGACGCACTCCTCTACAGGCCAAAAGCAGCCGGCGCCGGCCGTCGCGCAAGCGGCGGCCGGCGCTCTTTGGCGAGACGACCCCGCCTGGCGGCCGACGCTACGACGGCCCGCGTGTCGATGGCCGGCCTCGCGGGTAGGCTTGTCGTCATGGCGGGGACACAGGTTTGACGCACTTCTCAGTTGTTCGACGCTTGCAGTGTGGTCGTGTATACTGCGCTCTCGCGATATGAGCAGAAGCAGTCGCTTCTCACCCTGCGCCGTTTGGTCGACAGGGTCCACGAGTTAGGGAAGGAGACCGGTAGGGGCGCTCAGGCGACCCTTTTTCTATGGGAAAGCCGTTCTATCCAAGAGACAGGGACCGGCCCAAAGGGCCCGATACCCGCATTCGCATCAACGATGGCATCTACGCCGACCGTGTCAGGCTGATCGACGACAACGGAGCGCAGCTGGGTATCAAGACCATCCGCGAGGCCCAGGACTACGCGGCGTCGAAGAACCTCGACCTGGTCGAGGTCGCCCCACAGGCCGACCCGCCCGTCTGTCGCATCATGAACTTCAGCAAGTATCGCTACGAGCTCGAGCTCAAGGCGAAGCAGGCGCGCAAGCATCAGAGCAACATCA
>CAZFJE010000035.1:0-22874 GCA_964519555.1 uncultured Thermoleophilia bacterium | reverse complement strand
CAAAGACAACATCGACCGCGCCATCGAACGCGGCGCCGGCAAAGAGGGCGGCGCCAACTTCGAAGCCATCCTCTACGAAGGCTACGGCCCGAACGGCGTGGCCGTGATCGTCGAGGTGCTCACCGACAACAAGAACCGCTCGGCGGCCGACGTGCGCAACATCTTCGCCAAGCACAACGGCAGCCTCGGCGGGCCGGGCGCGGTCGCCTGGATCTTCGAGCGTCGTGGCTCGCTCACGGTCGACGCCACGCGGTTCGGCGAAGACGCCGTCATGGAGGCCGCGATCGAAGGCGGCGCCGACGACGTCACCGTCGACGGTCAGACCATCGAGGTCGTCACCGAGCCGTCGGCCCTCACGGCCGTGCGCCAGGCGCTCGAGGCCGCCGGCATCGAGTGTGAGCAGGCCGAGCTCACCATGATCCCCAAGACCACGGTCAAGCTGGACGAATCCGACGCCCGCAAGACCCTCAGACTCATCGACGCGCTCGAAAGCAGCGACGACGTGCAAGAGGTCTACGCCAACTTCGACATCTCCGACGAGGTCCTCGAGGCCGTCGCCGGGTAGCTCACACGAACTGCGCGAGAACTGCACGGCCGACGCCTCGCCTGGGCGCCGGGCCGTGGGCGGCGACCGGAGCCCAAGGGGAGTGGTCATGCGAGAGCAGCGGCACGACGGACCAGTCATGATCGTCCTGGGGATCGACCCCGGCACGGCGAGCACCGGCTGGGGCGTGATCGAGCAGCAGGGCAACAGGATCCGCTCGCTGGGCCACGGCTGTATCGTCACGTCCGCGCGCACCGAAACGCCGCAGCGGCTGCGCCAGATCCACGACCAGATCCTCAGCCTGATCGACCGCTTTCACCCGGCGGTCGTGGCGCTCGAAGAGCTCTTCGTCAACGTCAACGTCAAGACCGCGCTGGCCGTGGGTCACGCGCGCGGCGCCATCATCCTGGCCGCCGGCGAGCGCGACCTGCCCTGTGTCGACTACACGCCCCTGGCGGTCAAACAGGCGGTGACCGGCTACGGCAGGGCCAACAAGGTCCAGGTCCAGGAGATGACCAAGGTGCTGCTGGCGCTGCCCAAGATCGTGCAACCCGACCACGCCTCCGACGCGCTGGCCGTCGCCATCACGCACGTGCACACGAGCGCGCTGCTACGGACGCTGCGCGCCACCTGATGCCGCTCGTGCGCGTCAGGCCGGCAGTGGGGTCCAGCCCGGTTCGATCGGGGCTCGCATGATCGTCTCCGTGCGCGGCCGGGTCACCGACGCCGACGCCGAGAAGGTCGTGATCGAGGCCGGCGGCCTGGGCTACGGCCTGCTCGTGCCCGGTCGTCTGGCGTCGGCCCTGTCGCGGCGCGTGGGCGACGAAGTCCTGGTGCACACGTACCTGCACGTGCGCGACGATGCCCTGCAGCTCTTCGGCTTCGAGAGCCCGCGCGAGCGGCGCTTCTTCGTCACCTTGATCGGGGTCAACGGCGTGGGCCCCAAAGTCGCCCTGGCTATCCTCTCGGCCTACTCCGTGGCCGACCTCGAGACGGCCGTGGTGCGCGGCGACCACAAGCGTTTCGAATCCATCAGCGGCATCGGCAACAAGCTCGCCCAGCGCCTCGTGCTCGAGCTCAAGGACAAGGTCGGAGTGGCGCTCGACTCAGCGCCGGCGCTGCCTGCCGACGCCGCCGCCGCAGGCCCCGATCCCTTCCTGCAGGCACGCGTCGCGCTGCAGAACCTGGGCCTGCCGCTGCGCGACGCCGAGGCCGCCCTGCAGGGCGCCCCCGACGAGGCCTCGCTCGAAGAGCTCGTGCGCTACGCGCTCACCAGGAAAGCGCCGGCCTGACGCCGTGACCGACGACACCCGCCGCATCGCCGACCCCGCCGAACTGCCCGAAGAGCGCGACTTCGACAAGTCGCTGCGCCCCAAATGCTTCGCCGACTTCGTGGGTCAGACGAGCGTCAAGGAACAGCTCGAGATCTTCGTGCAGGCGGCGCGCAAGCGCGGTGAGACCCTCGACCACGTGCTGCTGGCGGGCCCTCCCGGCCTGGGCAAGACCACCCTCGCCGGCATCATCGCCACCGAGATGAAGGTCAGCGTGCACACCACCTCGGGCCCCGCCCTCGAGCGCAAGGTCGACGTCGCCGGCATCCTCACCAACCTGCAAGAGGGCGACGTGCTGTTCGTCGACGAGATCCACCGCCTGAACTCGTCCATCGAAGAGGTGCTCTACCCCGCGATGGAAGACTACGAGATCGACATCATGATCGGCGAAGGGCCCGCGGCGCGCAGCATCAGGCTGTCGGTGCCGCCCTTCACGCTGATCGGCGCGACCACGCGCACCGGCCTGCTCACCACGCCGCTGCGCGACCGCTTCGGCGTGTGGCAGCGCCTCGAGTACTACGCCGAAGACGAGCTTGCCGCGATCGTGCGCCGCTCGGCCGGCATCCTCGGGGTCACGATCGACGACGAGTCGGCGGCGCAGCTCGCCGCCCGGGCACGCGGCACGCCGCGTGTGGTCAATCGCCTGCTGCGCCGCGTGCGCGACTTCGCCGAGGTGCGCCACGAAGGCATCGTCACCCTCGACATCTGCCTGGCCGCCCTCGACCTGTTCCAGGTCGACCACGAGGGGCTCGACAAGCTCGACCGCGACATCCTGCTCACCATCGTGCAGAAGTTCGACGGCGGGCCGGTGGGGCTCGACACCTTGGCGGTGGCCCTGGGCGAGGAGTCCGACACCCTGATGGACGTCTACGAGCCCTACCTCATCATGCGCGGGTTCCTGCAGCGCACGCCGCGCGGCCGTATCGTCACCTCGTCGGGCATGCGCCACTGCGGCTTCGACGTGCCGCCGGCGCCCAAGGCCGGCAAACTCTTCGAGTAACGCCGTCGCGGCCGGCGCGCGTCAGGGCGCGCCTGGCGGCGTCGCCGGCGCCGCACCGCCCGAGACGGCTGCGGCCGTCTCGGGCCGGGCGCCGCCGCGGCGCGTATAATCGGCTTCGTGGAGACCATCCTCTTACACGCCTGCTGCGGACCGTGCAGCACGGTGGCCGCACCGTACTTTCGCGCCGAGGGCCTCGAGCCGCTGGCGTTCTTTGCCAACCCCAACATCCAGCCCCCCGACGAACACGACCGGCGCCTGCAGTCCATGCGCGACTACGCCGCCGCGGTCGGTCTTGAACTGGTCGTCGACGGCGGCGCCGGCGTCACCGAGTGGGCGGCGGGGCCGGGCCGGCCCGACGCCCTGTCCGCCCCCGGTCTGGCCGACCCCCGTGAACGCTGCCGGGTCTGCCTCGAGGTGCGGCTGGGCGAGGCCGCCTGCGCCACCGCTGCGCGCGGCCTGACCCGGTTTTCGACCTCGCTGTCGGTGAGTCCCTGGCAGCATCACGACCTGATCGCGCGCGCCGGCCTGGCCGCCGCCGAGGCCGCCGGCGTCGAGTTCGTCTACGCCGATCTGCGGCGTTACTACCCGCGCAGCATCGACGAAAGCCGGCGCCTCGGCCTGTATCGCCAGCGCTACTGCGGCTGCGACGCGGGCCGCTGGCAGGTGTGGCACGAGCGCCGCGCCCGCCGTGCACGACCGGCCGTGGCGTGAGGCTCGACGAGCTCGACTACGAGCTGCCGGCGGAGCTGATCGCGCAGGTCCCCGCCGAGCCGCGCGACGCCTCGCGCCTGCTGGTGGCGCGCGGTGCCGGCGCCGCGCTTGCGCTCGACGACCGGCGCTTCGGCGAGCTGCCGGCGCTGCTCGGCTCCGGCGACGTACTGGTGCGCAACGACACGCGGGTGATCCCTGCCAGGGCGCACTTCCGCAAGCCGACCGGCGGCCGCATCGAACTGCTCTTCCTGGAGCGGCGGGCACAGCCCGCCGCCGCCACGCCCGCCGCCATCGCCGACCCGCCGGTCGAGGTCTGGGAGGTGCTGGCGCGCGGTCGCCTGCGCGGCGGCGAGACGCTGCGCAGCGAAGCCGCACCCGAGAGCTTCGCCGTCGTCGTGGGCGAGGCGCTGGGCGACGGCCGCTGGCGGGTCAGTCCGCTTGCCGGCCTGGCGCAGCCGGTCGCCTGGCTGCTGGCGCGCCACGGCGAGACGCCGCTGCCGCCCTACATCCGGACCGCCCTGGCCGACCCCGAGCGCTACCAGACCGTCTATGCGCGCCTGCAGGGTTCGGCCGCCGCGCCGACCGCCGGGTTGCACTTCACGCCCGAACTGGACGATGGGTTGCGGCGCGCCGGCGTCGTCATAGAGCATCTCACGCTGCACGTCGGCCTGGCGACCTTCAAGCCGGTGACCGCCGCGCGCCTCGAAGACCATCCGCTGCACGAGGAGCCCTTCGTCGTCGACCGCGCCGTGTGGAGCCGCATCGCGGCGGCTCGCGCCGCCGGTCGCCGTGTCGTTGCCGTGGGCACGACCATGGTGCGCCTTCTCGAGGAGCTGGGCAGAGCGCCCCTGGCAGCCACTCCCGCGGCGGGCACACCCGGTGCCGGCTTGGTCGAGGGTCGCACCGGACTGTTCATCCTGCCGGGGCACCGGTTCGCCGTGGTCGACGGGGTCATCACCAACTTCCACCTGCCGCGCACCAGCCTGCTCGCCCTGGTCATGGCCTTCTGCGGGGTCGACGAGACCAGGCGCATCTACGCCCACGCGGTGGCCCGCCGCTACCGCTTCTACAGCTTCGGCGACGCCATGCTCGCCTGGGGCGGCGGGGGAGAGGTCGCTGCGGCGGGCGGCGGGGTCAGGGGCGGCAGGTGAGCGCTGTGCCGGCCTTCTCGTTCGAGCTCGAGGCGCAGAGTGGCCGCGCCCGCGCCGGGCGGCTGCGCACGCCGCACGGCGACGTGCTCACCCCCTGTTTCATGCCGGTCGGCACGAAGGCCACGGTCAAGGCTGTGCTGCCGCCCACGCTGCGCGCCGTCGGCGCTCAGGTGGTGTTGGCCAACACCTACCACCTCTACCTGCGGCCCGGAGTCGAGCTGGTGCGCGCCCACGGGGGCCTGCATCGCTTCATGAACTGGGAGCGCCCGATCCTCACCGACTCGGGCGGCTTTCAGGTCTTCAGCCTCGCCGACACGCGAGTGCTGGGCGACGAGGGGGTCGAGTTCACCTCGGTCTACGACGGCTCGCGCCACCTGTTCACGCCGCGTCTGGCGATCGCCGCGCAAGAGGCGCTGGGCGCCGACATCGTGATGTGCTTCGACGAGTGCGCCCCGGGCACCCTGAGCCGCGTCGAGATCGAGAGCGCCGTGGCACGCACCACGCGCTGGGCGGCCGAGTGCCGCGCCGCGCAGAGCCGCGACGACCAGCTCCTGGTGGGCATCGTGCAGGGCGGCACCGACGCCGAGCTGCGGCGGCGCTCGGCGGCCGAGCTGCTCGCCCTCGACTTCGGCGCCTACGCCATCGGCGGCCTGTCGGTGGGCGAGCGCGGCGACGAGATGCTCGACACGGTGAGTCTCATGGACGAGCTTCTGCCGACCGATCGCTTTCGCTATTTCATGGGCATCGGCGACCCCGAGGGCGTGATCGACGTGATCGCCCGGGGGGTCGACCTGTTCGACTGCGTGCTGCCCACGCGCATCGCGCGCACCGGCGCCGCCTTCACCTCTCGTGGCCGCATCAACCTGCGCAACGCACGCTACGCCGACGACCTCGGACCACTCGATCCCGACTGCGACTGCGCCTGCTGCCGGGGTTATACGCGCGCCTATCTGCGGCATCTGGTGAATCAGAAAGAGATCGCGGGCATGCAGTTGCTCTCTGAACACAACCTGCGCGTTCTGGTACGATTGTGCGAGCGTGCGCGTGTCGCCATCAGGGCCGACGCGTTCGACGAGTTCGTCGACGACGTGCGCGCGCGCCGCGCCATGCCCGACGACGAGAGGAGAACACTCCGGTGATCATCTATCTGCTGGTCTTCGTAGTCATCGCTTTCATGCTGTATACGACCTACAGTCAGCAGCGGCGAGCGAAGAAGGCCCAGGAACAGCTGCAGCGCATGGTCAAGAAGGGCGACGAGGTCCTCACCGTCGGGGGCATGTTCGGTACAGTGCGTAAGGTGGGCGACGACTTCGTGGTCCTCGAAGTCGCCGACCGCACCAAGGTCCGCTTTCTGCGGCGCGCCATCCGCGAGATCGTCAACGAAGAAGAGTACGTCGAAGACGACGAAGAAGAATACGTCGAAGACGAGTACGACGACGCCGACTACGAAGACGGCGAGGGCGACGAAGCCCAAGAGGGCGACGACGAGGCCGAGGGCGACGACGAAGAGTACGACGACGAGGCAGAGGGCGACGACGAGGCCGAGGGCGACGAGTCAAGCGCCGGCGACGACGCCGACCAGACGGACGACGGCGTGCAGGCTCCCGAGCCGCCGACGCCGCCCAAGGCAAGCTAGGCTTTTAGTGCGGCGAGGGCGCCTCGCAGGCGGCTCCGGCAGCGTTCGCGGAGGGGCGCGACGGGAGGGCATCGCAGATGCCCTCCCGTCGCGCCCCTCGCCGCATGCCGGCGTGATCGCGTCGCGCTTGCGGGGCGCGCGCCCAACCTTCGGTCCACGCTCGCGTCGAGCCTCGACTTTGCAGGGTTTGGCGGCCTCGCCAAGAATGGTAGCGAGAACCGGTCTCTAGACAGGAGCATGACCCATGGCTCAGGTTCTGGCTTTCGCAAACCAGAAGGGTGGCGTAGCCAAAACGACCTCCACCGTCAATCTCGGCGTAGCGCTCGTCGAGATGGGCAAACGCGTGCTGGCGGTCGACATGGATCCTCAGGGCAACCTGACCATGAGCCAGGGCATCGATCCCGAGAGCCTCGAGAAGAGCATGTACGACGTGCTCGTTCACCGGCTGCCGATCGACGACGTGATCGTGAGCAACGAGATCGACGTCGCTGCGGCCACGATCGACCTGGCCGGCGCCGAGATGGCGCTCTCCACGCAGATCGGTCGCGAGCGTGCTCTCGAACGCGCCCTCAAGCCCATGCAGGACAAGTACGACTACATCCTCATCGACACGCCGCCCTCGTTGGGACTGCTCACCATCAACGCCCTGGCGGCTTCCGACGGCGTGATCGTGCCGGTGCAGTGCGAGTACCTCTCGCTGCGCGGCCTGCTGCAACTCGAGCGCACGCTCGAGATGATCCGCGAAGACATCAACCCCCGGGTACGCATTCGCGGTATCCTGCCGACGCTGTTTGATTCGCGCACGCTGCACGGCCGCGAGGCCATCGAGATCCTCAAGGAGAACTTCGGACCGCTGGTGTTCAAGACCGTGGTGCGCAAGACGATCAAGTTTGCCGAGGCGCCCGTACAGGGCTCGTCGGTGCTCAAGTACGATCCCAGGGGCAAAGGTGCCGAGGCGTACCGCAGCCTCGCTCGGGAGGTGCTGAATGGCAAATCGGCCTAGCATGCGCGACGGTCTGTCCGAACTGTTTCGCCGCACAGACGTAGGTGGCGATGGGCCTCCGGGCTCCGAAGCCGACGACCCGGTCGTGCAGGGCCGCGCCTACGTCACCACGATCAAGGTGGTCGGCGTGGGCGGCGGCGGCACCAACGCCGTCAACCGCATGGTCGATTCCGGCATCCGCGGCGTCGAGTTCATCGCCGTCAACACCGACTCGCAATCGCTGCAGACCTGCGAGGCCGACGTCAAGATCCACGTCGGACAGGAGATCACCCATGGCCTGGGCGGCGGCGCCGTCCCCGAAGTAGGCCGCCAGGCGGTCGAGGTGTCGCGCGACCAGATCAAGCAGGCCCTCAAGGGGGCCGACATGGTGTTCGTCACCGCGGGCGAGGGGGGCGGTACCGGCACTGGCGCCGCTCCGGTCATCGCCGCCGTGGCGCGCGAGCTGGGGGCGCTCACCGTCGCCATCGTCACCAAGCCGTTCTCGTTCGAGGGCCGCAAGCGCGAAGCCCAGGCGCTCGCCGGCATCGACGAGCTGCGGGCCTCGGTCGACACGGTCATCGTCATCCCCAACGACCGGCTCTTGCAGGTCGTCGACCGCACGACCACCATCGTCGAAGCCTTCCGCTACGCCGACGACATCCTGCGCCAGGGCGTGCAGGGGATCTGCGACCTGATCACTGTGCCCGGCCTGATCAACCTCGACTTCGCCGACGTGCGCACCATCATGAAAGAGGCCGGCACGGCGCTCATGGGCATCGGCAGCGGCCGCGGCGAGGCGCGCGCCAACGAAGCGGCGCGCATGGCCATCAGCTCGCCGCTCCTCGAGACCTCCATCAGCGGCGCGCGTGGCATCCTGCTCAACATCACCGGCGGCAGCGACCTGTCGCTCTACGAGGTCAACGAGGCGGCCGGCGAGATCGCCCTGGCGGCCGACGACGATGCCAACATCATCTTCGGCGCGGTCGTCGACGAACGGCTCGAAGGTCTCATGAGCGTGACCGTGATCGCCACCGGCTTCGGTCCCGAGGCCACGCCGAGGGTCGCGGCGGCGGTGCCCGACGCGCGCCGTTCGGCACCCGACTCCGAAAGCACGCCCTTCGAGCGGCCGCCGAGCTTTGACACCGCCGATCTCGACATTCCGCCGTTCATGCGGCAGACCGACCAGTGACCTGCGGCCGCCGCTCGCCCTGCGGCCGGGAGACCGCGCGGTGAGCGATATGGCGCTGCGCGCCGCGGCTCCGGGCGGCCCCCTCGACGGCCTGCACGTCGACCTCGACGTGTTCGACGGCCCGTTCGACCTGCTGGTCACGCTCATCCTGCGCGACGAGGTCGATATCTGGGAGATCCACGTCTCGCGCATCGTCGCCGAGTACATCCTGCGCCTGGCCGAGTCCGAGGAGTTCGACCTCGAAGCCACCTCACACTTCATCGTGCTGGTGGCGGCCCTGCTCGAGCTCAAGTCGCGGCGCCTGCTCGACGCCGGCAGTCCGTTTGTCGACGAGCTCGCCGAGCTCGACGAAGAGGCCGCCGGCGAGGAGCTGCTCGAAACGCTGCTGCGCTTCGCCAGGTTCAAGGGCGCCGCCGGCCGGCTGGGCGTGCTGTTCGCCGAGCACGCCGGCCGCCTCTACCGCACCGTGCCCGTGCCGCAGCGCTTCACGCGCGCCGCGAGCGCCGGACCGGCCCTGCCGCCCGTCGCCCTCGCGCGCGCGCTGGGCGTGCTGCTCGCCGAACCGCCGGCGCCCGACGTGAGTCACATCACCGACATCGCCGTCACGCTGGTCGCCGAGCTGCGCCGCCTGCGC
This sequence comes from uncultured Thermoleophilia bacterium, assembly GCA_964519555.1. Classification (GTDB taxonomy): domain Bacteria; phylum Actinomycetota; class Thermoleophilia; order UBA2241; family UBA2241; genus Bog-752. The sequence goes on along the minus strand of CAZFJE010000035.1, from coordinate 13,696 downwards.
GACCTGCTGGCCGCCGACGAGAGTTTCACGTTCTCGGCGGTGGCGCCCCGCGACAGGCTCGAGAAGGCCGTGACCTTCTTCGCTCTGCTCGAGCTGCACAACAGCGGCGAAGTGAGCCTGTGCCAGTCTCGACCGTTCGCCGAGATCACGGTGACGCGCACGGGCCCGCTCGGTCCGCGCGACGGCCGCTCTGATGACGCACTCGCGGCCGTGGGGTAGGATGCTCCAGTAGCGTCCGCGTTCTCACTCCCCGAACCCCGAGTCTCATGATCGACACCGTCCGCCGCCTCGAAGCGGTCATCTTCATCTCTCCCCGACCCGTCCCGACCGACGAGCTGATCGCTGCCTGCGACGAACCCGCCGAGGCGGTCGAAGCCGGTCTTGCCGCGCTGGCCGCCGAGTATGCGGGCGAGCGCCATGGCATCGAGCTGGCTCAGGTGGCGGGGGGCTACGTGTTGCGCGTGGCGCGTGACTGCGAGGCTGCCGTCGAACGGTTCGCCGGCGCCCGGCGGCCCGACGACCTTTCGCCGGCGCTGCTCGAGACGCTCGCCGTGGTGGCCTATCTGCAGCCCACCACGCGCGCCGAGGTCGCGCAGGTCCGCGGCGTCTCATCGGAGTGGGCGCTCACGTCGCTCGTCGAACGCGGCCTGGCCGAAGAACGCGGTCGCGCCGATACTCCGGGGGCGCCGATCCTGTACGCCACAAGCGCGCGCTTCCTGCAGCTGTTCGGCCTGCGGGCCCTCACCGACCTGGACGACCTCGACGCCTTCACGCTGTCGGCCGCCGAGACCGACGAGCTGCGCGCGCGGTTGCTGTCGAACGCCGAGAGGAGACGACCGTGAGTCACGACGGCGGGCCCGTCGAGCGCGACGGCCACTCAAGCCCCGAGGGCGACTCCACGCGGTTAGGCGACCGTCGACCGACTCCTGGCGAGCCGCCCGCGTCCGCCGGACAGCCCGCTCTGAGCGGCCCGACCGCATCCGGCGGAGAGCCTGTTCCGGGTGGGCAGCCCGCATCCGGCGGAGAGCCCCCCTCGGGCGCCCAGCCCCCGGCGGGCGCCGAGCCCGCGCCAGGCGCGCAAGGCCCCGGGCGCCCCAGCGATCAGGCGGCCGCCACCGGCGAGCGCTCAGGTCAGCGCCGCGGCGAGCGTCGCGGCGGACGGCGCGGCGGACGCGGCGGCGGTCGCGGAGAGTCAGGCGGCGGCCGCGGCGGCGGTCGCGGAGAGTCAGGCGGCGGCCGCGGAGAGTCGGGCGGCGGACGCGAAGAACCCCGCGGCGAGCGCGGCGGCGAACGCGCTGAGCAGCGCGGCGACATGACCCTCGTCGTCTATCTGGCGCGCAGTGGGGTGGGCTCGCGGCGGCGCTGCGACGAGCTCGTCCGCGAAGGAAAGGTGACGATCGACGGGACGGTCGTCACATTCCCGCGCGAGAAGGTGGGCGAGCAGGCCGAGGTCGCCCTCGCGGGCGAGGTCGTGACGCCGCGCGAGTACCGCTATCTGCTGATCAACAAGCCGCGCGGCGTGGCTTCGACGCGGCGCGACCCGCACGCCGAGCGCGTGCTCGTCGACCTGGTGCCCGACGGGCGCATCCTCTTTCCGGTGGGCAGGCTCGACGTCGACACGACAGGCCTGATCATCCTCACCAACGACGGCGTGCTGGCCAACCGCCTCATGCACCCGCGCTATGGCGTCACCAAGACCTACAGCGCACGGGTCAAGGGTCACGCGAGCAAGCGCGCGCTCGCCGAGCTGCGGGCGGGCATCGAGCTCGAAGACGGTCGCACCGCCCCCGCCGAGGCGCGCATCGAAAAGCAGAGCAGCAAGACCACGCTCCTCGAACTCACCATCCACGAGGGTCGCAAGCATCAGGTGCGCCGCATGCTCGCGGCTCTCGGCCTGCCGGTCGAAGAGCTGCATCGCCGCCGCTACGGCCCGCTGTCCGACAAGAATCTGAAGATCGGCGCCTGGCGCGCCCTCTCGGGCGACGAGATCGAAGCGCTGCGCCGCGCCTCGGAAGAGGTCGAGCGCAACCTGGTCGGCGACGATCCCGGCCAGGCCGTTGACCTAGCGGCGCCCATCGCAGCCGCCTTCGAGCGCGATGCCCCCGACGACGATGCCGCCACGCTCGGCGACTCGCCGTTCAGCGCCTCCGCCGAGCCCGCCGAGCCGTCGAGCACGCCGACCGAGCCGGAGAACACGCCCGCCGAGCCGTCGAGCACGCCGACCGACGCCGCCGCCGGCCCGACCGCATCGAGCGACGCCGGCCAAGCCGCACCCGACGACGCCCCCCAGGGCAACGAGCCGCCGCCGCAGACGTAGCTCATCGGCTATACTGGCTGTCCGTTTCACGTGCGCGACCGGAGGCGCCTGTGGCCGACGCTCAGAGTTCCAGGCTGATCGCCCTGCGCGGCGCGACGACCGTCGACGCCGATGCCCAGGGCGACATCAAGGCGCGCACTGAAGAGCTGCTCAAGCAGCTCATCGAACGCAACGCCCTGGCGGTCGACGACATCGTAAGCATCCTCTTCACGGCCACGCCCGACCTGCGCTCCGACTTTCCGGCCGCGGCCGCGCGGGCGATCGGCTTGGCCCACACGCCGTTGCTCTGCGCCCAGGAGATCCCCGTCGAGGGCGCCGTCGAGCGCTGTATCCGCGTGCTGATCCACTGCTACGGACGGCCTGAGACGGTGTGCCACCACGTCTACCTGCACGAGGCGCGAGAGCTGCGCCTCGACCTGCCGACTTCTCGCACCGGGGCCGCGCGGCCCTGCGCCGACCAGGGGAGGACAAACTGAGCATGATGGTCATCATGCACGAGGGAGCGACCGACGAGCAGATCGCCCACGTCGTCGCGCGTATCGAAGCGGTCGGCGCCAGCGCCCACGTCTCGCTCGGCGAGCGCGTGGCCGTGATCGGCGCCATCGGCGACCGCGAGGAGCTTGCCGGCGTGCCGCTCGAAGCCTGCGCCGGGGTCGACCGGGTGGTCGCCATCCTCAAGCCCTACAAGCTCGTGGGCCGCGAGTTCCACCCCCACGACACGATCGTCGAGGTGCGTGGCGTCAAGCTCGGCGGCGACCACTTCGCCGTCATCGCCGGGCCGTGCTCGGTCGAGACCGAAGAGCAGGTCATGGAGGCAGCCCGGGCGGTGGCCGCCGCGGGCGGTTCGATGCTGCGCGGCGGGGCTTTCAAGCCGCGCTCGTCGCCCTACGCCTTCCAGGGCCTCGGCATCGAAGCCCTCAAGCTGCTGGCCGCCGCGCGCGACGAGACCGGCCTGCCGATCGTCACCGAGCTCATGGACCCGCGCGACCTCGACGACCTGCTTGAGTACGCCGACGTCGTGCAGGTCGGGGCGCGCAACATGCAGAACTTCCAGCTGCTGGCCGAAGTCGGCCGCTGCCCGGCGCCGGTGCTGCTCAAGCGCGGCCTCGCGGCCACGATCGAGGAGTGGCTCATGGCCGCCGAGTACATCGTCAAAGAGGGCAACACCCAGGTGATCCTCTGCGAGCGCGGCATACGCACCTTCGAGACCGCCACGCGCAACACGCTCGATATAAGCGCCGTGCCCGTCGTGCGCCTGGCCTGCCACTTGCCCGTGCTGGTCGACCCCAGTCACGCCACCGGCCGGCCCGACCTCGTGCTGCCGCTGTCGCTGGCGGCGGTCGCCGCCGGCGCCAACGGCGTGCTCGTCGAGATGCACCCCAACCCCGAGCACGCACTGTGCGACGGGCCCCAGTCGCTGTCGCCGGTCGCCTTCGCCGAATACGCCGAGCGCGTCGGCGAGCTGGTCCGCTGGACCGGCAAGACGGTCTCCTAGCAGCCGTGGCCACGCCTCTCGGGGCAGAACGCTCGGTCGCGGTCATCGGGGTCGGGCTCATGGGGGGCTCGCTCGGACTCGCCGCTCGCGAGCTCGCCGGTGTGCGGCGCGTCGTGGGCTACAGCCGCAGCCCCGCCACGCTCGCCGCCGCCCTCGAGCGCGGCGCCATCACCGAGGCGGCGGACAGCCTCGAAGAGGCCGCCGCCGCCGCCGACCTGGTCTTCGTCTGCACGCCGGTGCGCCTGGTCCTCGACCACGTGCGCCGCGCCCACGCGGCCGCCGCGCCTGGGACGGTGGTCAGCGACGTGGGCAGCACCAAGGCGATGCTCATGGACGCGCTCAGTCCCGACGAGCAGAGCCGCTGCGTGGGCGGCCATCCGCTCTGTGGCTCCGAGACGGCGGGGGTGAGCAACGCGCGAGCCAGCCTGTACGAGGGCGCCACGTACTTCCTCACGCCGGGCGCCCATGTAGGGCCGGCCGCCTTCGAGAAGCTCTACGACTTCCTCGTGCAGATCGGCGCCCGGCCGGTGGCGGTCGAGCCCCACGAGCACGACCGCCTGCTGGCCCTGGTCAGCCACCTGCCGCACGTGCTGGCCAATGTGCTCATGACGCAGGCCGGCGAGAGCCACGGCACCCGCGACCCGCTGCTGGCCGCCGGCCCGAGCTTTCGCGACATGACGCGCATCGCCGGCAGCAACGCCCGCGTCTGGGCCGACATCTTCCTCGAGAACCGCGAGGCGCTGCTGGCCGCCCTGCGAGCCTACCGTGAGGGTCTCGACGAGATGGCGCAGGCGCTCGAGGCGGCCGACGAGGGCCGTCTCACGGCCCTCGTCGGCCGCGCCGCGCGCCAGCACGAGCGCCTGCTGGCCGCCGAGAGCCTGTCGGCCGACAAGCTGTTCCGCATCATGGTGAAGATCCCCGACCGTCCCGGCGTGCTGCAGCAGATCACCGTGGCGCTGGGCGACGCCGCCATCAACATCGAAGACCTCGCCATGCACCACATGAGCGCCGAGCTCGGCGGCGAGCTCACGATCTACGTGCTGGGCGGCGCGGTGTGCGAGCGGGCCGTCGAGCTGCTCGGCCTGCTCGGCTACCAGGTCACGACCGGCCGCGGCGTCGAGTGAGCACCACCGACGACACGATCGCCTTTCGCCCGTCGGGTCCGCTGCGCGGCAACGTGCGCGTGCCCGGCGACAAGTCCATCACGCAACGCGCGCTGCTGGTCGGCGCCGTCTGCGACGGCCCGGTCGAGATCGTCGATCCCGTGTGGGCCGGCGACCCGCTGGCGACGGCCGGCATGGTGACCGCCCTGGGCGTCGCCGTCGACGGCCTCGCCGCGCGGGCGCCCCGGGCCGTGGTGCACGGCGCCGGCCTGCGCGGCCTGCGCCCCCCAGCAGCCCCTCTCGACGCTGTCAACTCGGGCACCGGCATGCGCCTGCTGGCCGGCCTCCTCGCCGGTCAGCGTGGCAGGTTCGTGCTCGACGGCGACGCTTCGCTGCGCGCCCGCCCCATGGCACGCGTGGTCGCGCCTCTGCGCGCCATGGGCGCGCGCATCGCGGCGCGCGACGGGGGCTATGCCCCGCTCACCATCGACGGCGCCGAGCTGCATGCGATCCGCTACGAGTCGCCGGTGGCCAGCGCTCAGGTCAAGTCGTGCGTGCTGCTGGCCGGCCTGCTGGCCGACGGCGAGACCGTTGTGGTCGAGCCCGCCCCCAGCCGCGACCACACCGAGCGCCTGCTGGCGGCGGCCGGCGCGACGCTGCGCCGCGACGGCGCCGAAGTGGGCGTGCGCGGCGCCGAGCGCCTGGCGCTCGACAGGGTGGTCGTGCCGGGCGACCTCTCGTCGGCTTCGTTCCTGGTGGCGGCCGCCCTGCTCGTGCCGGGCTCGGACCTGCGCATCTCGGGCGTCGGGCTCAACCCCACGCGACTGGGCTTCTGCGAGGCGGCGCGGCGCATGGGCGGTGCGGTCGAATGGACTGCGACCGGCGACGACGGCGGCGAGCCGCGCGGCGACCTCGAGGTGCGCGCCTCGGCCCTGCGCGGCATCACCGTGCCGGCGGCGGCGATCCCCGCGTTGATCGACGAGGTCACCCTGCTTGCGCTGCTGGCCTGTCACGCCGAGGGTGAGACCGTCGTCGAGGGCGTCGCCGAGCTGCGTGCCAAAGAGAGCGATCGCCTGGCGGCCATCGTCGATATCGTGACCGCCCTGGGCGGCGCGGCCGAACTTCAGGGCGACGCCCTGGTGATCGGCGCCCGCGTGCTGCGCGGCGGCACGCTTGCCAGCCGCGGCGACCATCGCCTGGCGCTGCTCGGCGCCGTCGCCGGCCTGGTGTGCCCCGACGGCGTGACCGTGAGCGGCTTCGGCGCCGCCGCGGTGTCCTTTCCCCAGTTCACCGACGTTCTCGCGGAGGTACTGCCCTCATGACGGTGATCGCCATCGACGGCCCGGCCGGCTCGGGCAAGAGCACGCTTGCCAAGCTGCTCGCGGCGAAGCTCGGCTTCGCCTACCTGGACACCGGGGCCATGTACCGGGCGGTCGCCTACCTGGCGCTGCACGAGGGCGTCGCCACCGACGACGGCGCCTCGCTGGCCGCGCTGGCGCGCGAGGCGCGCATCTCGTTCGCGGCCGACGGCCGCATCGTGGCCGCCGAGCGCGACGTGAGCGAGGAGATCAGGCGTCCGGCGGTGTCGGCCGCGGTCTCCGAGGTCTCGGCGCACGCTGAGGTGCGCGACGTGCTGCTCGACGAGCAACGCCGCATAGGCGCCGACCAGGACGTCGTGATCGAGGGCCGCGACATCGGCACGGTCGTCTTTCCGGGGGCACCCGTGAAGCTCTTCCTGACGGCCCCGCCCGAGATCCGCGCCGAGCGCCGCCGCCGCGAGTTGATCGCCGGCGGCGAGCACGTGGGCGCCGACGAGACGCTACGCGCCATCGTCGCCCGCGACGCCTACGACTCACAGCGCGCCGTGGCGCCGCTGCGCCGCGCCGACGACGCGGTCGAGCTCGACACTTCGGGGCTCGACGTCGAGCAGGTCGTCGAAGCCGCGCGCCGCCTGGTGGCAGCCCGGCTGGGTGCGACCCGGTGAAGAACGTCCCGCTCTACGCGTCCAGCGACCGTTGGTTCTACCGCACCGTGCGGCTCCTGTCAGCCGCCACGCTCTGCGCGACCTATCGGCTGAGCTGCGAGGGCGCCGAGAACCTGCCGCTCACCGGCGCCGCCATCATCGCCTCGAACCACAAGAGCAGCCTCGACCCGTTCTTCGTGGGCCATGCCTTCGCGCGGCCGGTGCGCTACTTCGCCAAGTCCGAGCTGTTCGGCAACAGCGCGCTGGCCTGGGCGATCACCGAGCTCGGTGCGATCCGCGTGGGGCGTGGCGAGAGCGACAGGTCGGCGCTCGAGTCGGCCCTGGCCGCCCTGGCCCGGGGCGAGGCGCTCATCATCTTCCCCGAGGGCCATCGCAAGCGCGACGACGCCGTGCACGACTTTCTGCCCGGGGTCGGCATGCTGGCCGCGCGCAGCGGCGCGCCGGTGATCCCCGTCGCCGTCAAGGGCAGCGGCCAGGTCGTGCGCGACGGCCGCCCGGGTCTGCCGGCGGTGCGCGTCAAGGTGGGACCGGCCGTTGATCTTTCGGGCCTCGAGGGGAAGAAAAGCGCCATGTACACCCAAGCCGCACAACGCACTCGCGGGGCCGTCGCGGAGCTCTATGAGTCCTTCTGAGGACAGCGCACCCGAAGACGGCGAGCGCCGCGGCGCCGTCGTGGTCTCGCGCTACGCGGGCTACTGCTACGGTGTCGAACGCGCCCTGCGCATCACCGAAGAAGCGGGTGTCGAGCTTGCCTCACCGATCTATACGCTAGGGCCGCTGATCCACAACCCCTCGGTCGTGGCGCGCCTCTCGCGTCGCGGCATCGCGGCGATCGACGACCTGACCCAGGTGGAGCGCGGCACGGTCATCGTACGCACGCACGGCGTCGACCCCGCCGTCATCGCCGCGGCGCGGGCGCGCGGGCTCGAGGTGATCGACGCCACCTGCCCCTTCGTGACCATCGCCCAACGGCGCGCCGACCTGCTGCGCCGCCAGGGCTATACCCCGGTGATCCTGGGCGAGCCCGACCACTCCGAGGTCGTCGGCCTGGTCGCCTGGGCCGGCCCTACCGCGGTGGTCGTCGAAAACGCCGATGCGCTGCGCCTGCGCGACATCAGGGGCAAACGCGTCGGGGTGGTCGTGCAGACCACCCAGACCCACGACAACCTGGCGCGCCTGGCCGCGCGCCTCGCGCCGGTGGCGCGCGAGACGCTCGTCTTTAACACCATCTGCGACGCCACCGGAAAGCGCCAGGCGGCCGCCCAGGAGCTGGCCGCCGACGTCGACGTGGTGATCGTGGTCGGGGGGCGCAACAGCGCCAACACCACGCGGCTCGCCGGCCTGTGCCGGGGCATCCAGCCGCGCACCTGGCACATAGAGACGGCCGCCGAGCTCGACGAGGCGTGGCTCGCCGGTGCGCGTCGCGTGGGGGTGACCGCGGGCGCCTCGACGCCGGCCGACGAGATCGACGTCGTAGCCGCGCGCGTGCGCGAGCTGCTTGGGCTATGAGCCGCGCCGGCAAGCGCGCGTGAAGGCGGCTCGTCGACCCCGGCGCGGCCTCGTCGTCGACGAGGTCGCCGCGGCCGCGGCGCGCGCCGGCGTGCGCCCCGGCGACCTGATCGTGGCGATCGACGGGCGGCCGCCCGAAGACGTGCTCGACCTCACGCTGGCGGCCGCCGACGGGCGTTTTGAGCTCACCCTGGAGCGCGCCGGGAGGGCGCGCAAGGTGCGCGTCGTGCCGCGGCGTGGGGAAGAGCACGGCATAGCGTTGCGCGACGGCCTGGGCGTGCCCGTCCGGCGCTGCGCCAACGATTGCTCGTTCTGCTTTGTGAATCAGCTCCCCCCAGGCCTGCGGCCCTCGCTTGCCGTGCGCGACGACGACTACCGCCTCTCGTTCCTGCAGGGCACGTTCGTCACGCTCAGCAACGTCGACGAGCACGATCTCGAGCGCATCGCGGCCCTGCGGCTGTCGCCGCTGTTCGTCTCGCTGCACGCCTGGGACGACGACGTGCGGGCCCGCCTCATGGGGGCGTCGTCGCGCGTCGCGCGCGACCACCTTGTGTGGCTGGTCGCTCACGGCATCGAGCTGCACGTGCAGATCGTCCTGTGTCCCGGCATCAACGACGGCGCCGTGCTGCGCGAGACGGTGACAGCGCTCCTCGGCCTGGCAAGCGCCCCCGACGACGACGACGTCGGCGACGCCCCCGAGCACGACGTGGGCAATGCCTCCGAGCGCGATGCCCCCCCGGAGGGCGGCGCCCCCGACGCCGACCTCACCGACGGCGGGGCGCGCGGTGGGGTGGTCGACGTGGGCGTCGTGCCAGTCTCGCTGGCGGGCACCGGCGGCGACTTGCGGCGCGTCACGCCGGCCGACGCGGCGGCGGTGCTCGCTCTGGTGGCCGAGGCGCAGGGCGCCGCGGTCGCCGTCGTGGGCCGGCGCTTCGTGCACGCCGCCGACGAGCTCTACCTGGCGACCGCCGCGTTGCCGTCCGCCGGCGACGCTCCCGCCCAGTACGAGAACGGCATCGGCATCTGTGCCGCTCTGCTGGCCGATGCCGACGAACTCACGATCGCCCCCACGAGTCCGCCTGTCGCCTTGCTCGGCGGCACGGCGTCGGCGCCCGTCCTGGCCGAAGCCGCCCGCCGGCTCAAGGCGCGCACGGACGCGCCGGTCAGGCCGTTCGTCGTCGAGAACGCGCTGTTCGGCCCGCGCGTCACGGTGACGGGGCTGCTCGGCGGCCGCGAGGTGCGCGCCGCTTTGCGCGATCGGCCGCTCGCGGCCGGCGAGTGGCTGCTCGCGCCACGCACGTTCCTGCCCGCCGAGCTGGGGCGCACCCTCGACGACGTGACCGAAGGCGAGCTCGCGGCCGCCTGTGGCGGTCGCCTCGCCCTGGGCGACGATCTCGCCGCGGCGTTGGCCGCCGTGCGACGGGGGGAGCGGGCGTCGTAGCCGTGCTCCTGGGGTCGCGGCGTTCGTCGCGGCTCGGCCGAGGGCTTCGCCGGGCGTCTGAGATCGCTTCGACGGCTTGCAGTCATTCACTCGATAACGTACGTTCCCCAACACAGTCGCACTTGACGGCGTGCGGCTTGAGCCTATGATCGTTTTCGATTCTGTTCGATTCAAGCGAACAGGCAGACATGTGGGGGTGTCGTGCTCGCAGCAACTCCAGCGCCCCGGGCGCCGCGGACGACGTGCTATGTACGTTCGCAGCGCCTGCCCGGCGCGTGGGGCGCCCCCCTTGCGAACGGCGCGTGAACCGGTCCGAGCCAGAGCAAGCGTCGCGCACCGACGCCGCGTCCAGCCGACGCGGCGGGCCGCCGGTGCGAATCCGAGACTGGGCAACCAATTCGTCAGGGATTAAGCTAGACGTCGGGGAGCGGCTGCGGGGTCGCTGTCCTTTCCCGACGTGTGGCACGAAAGGAGCGGGTGGACAGATGAACGCGGACACCATGAGGGACGAACGAGGTGCTCGGTGAAGGTACGACTCTTCTTCGCCACCGACGTACACGGGTCCGAGGTCTGTTGGCGCAAGTTCATAAACTCGGCTAAACACTACGAAGTCGACGTCCTCATACTGGGCGGCGACATGACCGGCAAGGCGATCATCCCGATCGTCGAGACCGGTGACCACACCTGGCAGTTCCAGATGCAGGACATCTCTCACAAGATCGACGGCAAAGAAGAGCTCGCCACCGCCGAGCGCCTCATTCGGGACCACGGCTACTACCCCGTGCCCATGACGCGCGAAGAGATCCAGGAGTACACCGCGACTCCCGAAAAGCTCGACGACGTGTTCGTGCGCGAGATGCGCCGCACGCTCGAACAGTGGGTCGCCTGGGCCGACGAGCGCCTTGCCGGCAGCGGCATCCGCTGCATCGTCTGTCCCGGCAACGACGACCAGGCCGACATCGACGAGATCCTCGCCACCTCCAAAGAGATCATCGTGGGCGAGGGCAACGTCGTCGACATGCCGGGCGGTTACCAGCTCGTCTCGAGCGGCTGGACCAACCTCACGCCGTGGGACACCCCGCGCGAAGAAGACGAGCCTCTCCTGCGCAAGCGCATCGAGGCCATCGTCGCCCAGGCGACCGCGGCGCCCGACCATCTGGTCCTCGGCCTGCACGCACCGCCCTACGACACTTCGCTCGACGTCGCCCCCAAGATCGACTGGGAGACCCTCACGGTCCAGGGGCAGGACACCGCTCACGTGGGCTCTAAGGCCGTCAGGGAGGTGATCGAAGAGGTCCAACCGCTGCTTTCCCTGCACGGTCACATCCACGAGAGCCGCGCGGCAGTGCGTCTGGGGCGCACGCTCGCGGTCAACCCGGGGAGCTCCTACGTCGAGGGGCTGCTGTCCGGCGTCGTCGTCGAACTCGACGGCAAGAGCAAGGTGAAGCGTTACCGGCTGACGTCCGGCTGAGGCACACGTTCGGCACCCGGGTTCGGCGCGGACGGCGCCGCCTGCACGAATGGTTTCCCGTCCACCACCGGTCTTGGCGATAGGAGGTTGAGCGCATGGCATCAAACACCACGGGGTCCGCGGGCGAACAGACACTGTTCGTGCGCAAGGCGAGCGGTCTGGTAAAGGGCTGGTCGACCACCGACGGGTTCCGCTACTCGTTCTTCTCGACGAACATCTTTCTGGGTATCTGGGGCTTTCTCTACGCCGTCTTCATCCCCGGCGGCAGCGTGTTCTGGGCAGTCATCATCACCACGCTGCTGGTGCTCCTCGAAGTGGTGGTCTACGCCGGCCTGATCTCGGCCATGCCGCGCGCCGGCGGCGACTATGTGTGGCAATCACGCGTGTTCCATAGCTCCGTCGGATTCGTGTTAGGCGCGACCGGCTGGTGGTTCATCCTCTGGCTCTGGATCCCGATCTACGCGGCCCTGTGCGTGAACTCCTTCATCAAGCCGATCCTGCACATCGCCGGCGCCGGCGGCGCCGCCGACTGGCTCGGCAAGCCTAACGGCGTGTTCGTCGCTTCGCTTGCGACCATCGCGCTCGCGACCTTCCTGGTCGCCGTGGGCATGAAGGCCTACGCCACCTTCCAGAAGTGGGCCCTCTGGATCGGCCTCGCCGGCATGCTCGTGGCCGGCATCATCCTGCTCTTCACCTCGCGGCACGGCTTCATCACCGCGTTCAACCGTGAGAGCCTCCATCTGTACGGCGCAGGCGCCACCAAAGACGCCTACCACGCGACCATCGCCAACAGCGGCGCCGGCATGCCGAGCTCCATGTTCGCCGGCTCGTTCAAGGACACGCTGTACCTCATCCCGGTCATGGCCTTCTGGCTTTTGTGGCCGAACTGGGGCGCGACGCTCTACGGCGAAGTCCGCGGCGCCAAGGACTTCCGCAAGAACATCTACCAGATGGGCGGCGGCCTGCTGTCCGCGGCCGCTATCGTCGTGGCCTTCCTGTTCCTCGTGAGCAAGACCATGGGCTTCAAGTTCTTCGAAGCCAGCGCCAACGGCTACATGGGCGTGCTGTATGCCTACATCAAGAGCACGCCGCATAACGGCGACTATCTCTCGCCGGTGGCGATGACCGCCTGGATCGTCAACAACGCGGCCTTCCAGATCATCCTCATCGCAGCCATCTCGCTGATCGTCTTCGGCTGGTGGGGCACCGTGTTCCTCTCGTCGACACGTATGATCTTCGCCTCGGCCTTCGACCGCATCCTGCCCGAAGGCGTGGCCCGGGTGAGCTCGAGCGGCGTGCCCTACGTGGCTCTGCTGCTCATGGTGGTCCCGTCGATCATCGTGTCGGCCCTCTACGCCTATCAGACCTCGTTCGTGCAGCTCACCTACGACGCCACCGTCGTGATCGCCATCATGTTCCTGGGCTCCGGCCTGGCGTTCATGATCATGCCCTGGCGGCTCAAGTCGACCTGGGACAGCTCCGCGCTTCCCAAGGCCAAGATCCTCGGTATCCCGTGGATGACCGTCGTCGCCTTTTTCTACTGCGTGTTCATGATCTTCATGCTGTACAAGTGGATCTACGACAAGAGCAACGTCTACGGCATCGGCTACAAGAACCACAACTCGATGATCTTCATGGGAGTCCTCTATGGAGCCGCGATCATCGTCTGGGTCGTTGCTTCCGTGGTGCGCAAGCGTCAGGGCATGGCCCTCGAAGCGGTCGCCAAGGAGATTCCCGTCGAGTAACCTCTGTACGGTCGCAAACCACTCTCGCTCGGTGTGACCGTGGCGGCGGTCCGGCCCCTGGGGCCGGACCGCCGCCCTCGTGCCACATCGGGTGGTGAACTGAAGAAGGAGGTCGATACATGGCACAACCCGTCTTCATCCTGCCAAAAGACATCCCCATCGCGCAGTACCCCAAGCCCGAGGTCTTTCTGAGCGAGGGCAAGCGCCTGACCGAAGAAGCCCAGAAGCGTGGCATCATCATGCGCGTCATGGGTCCGCTCGCGCTGCACTACTACTTCCCGGACCAGATAGACCTGTACGCCAAGCTCGAGCGGCTCGGCGAGCGCTACTTCACCGACATCGACTACGCCGCCTACGGCAAGACGAGCGGCAAGATGCGCGGCTTCATGAAGGAAATGGGCTACGAGTGCGACTTGCAGACCATGGCGATGTCGGGCAAGACCAGGCACATCTACTACGCCGGTCCCGTCCCCATGATCGACGTGTTCTTCGACAAGCTCGACTACTGTCACGAGGTCCTCTACAAAGACCGCCTCGAGCTCGACCCGTACAGCGTCACGCTCACCGACATCATGTTGCAGAAGCTGCAGATCGTCGAGATCAACGACAAGGACCTGAAGGACATCGAGTA
>CAZFJE010000034.1:0-23415 GCA_964519555.1 uncultured Thermoleophilia bacterium | reverse complement strand
GACGCCATCGAGGCCGTGGCCGCCGCCAAGACCCTGCTGGGCGTGGCCTAAAGGCACCTTCCTGCCCCTCTGGCAGCGCGCGGTACGTACACGGCGGGGCGGGCGGCACGCCGCCCGCCCCGCCTTCGGCTTACAGGCCGACGGGCTTCGAACGAGGTGAGCAAAACATGGCCGAGCGGCGTAGACTGCAGGCGCGATGAGTGACCGTAGCGACATGCGCGCGCGACTGCGCATACAGCCCGCCGACGTCGAAGCCGTCAATGCCTTTCTGGCGAGCCCCGACAACCCCTTCGTCGACAGCCTGCTCGACGTCGTCGACAAGCACGGCGGGGTCGACCAGATCAACCGCGCGGCCGACGAAGCCGGCAAGCTCGAGAACCGCCTCGCCCGACTGCGCGACGAACGCTCGCCCTACCTCGCCGGCGTCGAGTGGCTCGCCGAACAGCGCGACGCCGGCGCCTTCGTCAGCCTGTCCGACTACCGCCGCGAGGTCCTGGGCCCCGACGCCGACGCGACCGCTGCCGGCGACGCGAGCGCGGCTGCCGGCGCGAGCGGCGGCGCCAACGCCGTCACGCTCGAGATCAGCGCCCTGCAGTTCTTCCCGTGGCTCATAGCCGAGGCGCGCCAGGCCATCGAGAAGCGCGAGCTCATGCCCGGCCGCTACATCCGCGAGCGCAACATGGCCGAGCAGTCACGGCCGGGCGGCGACCTGCTGGCCGTCTGCGCGGCCATGCAGGTGATCGGCGCGAGTCACGTCGAAAGCCTCGACACGCGCGGCATCGACGGCGCCAACCTCATGGTCGGCCTCGAGACGATCGCCGGCTATTTCGGCGGCATCGGCGAGCCCAACGAACACGTGCTGCACTGGGTCGACGAGTACCTGCACTACTTCACCGACTACGGCGTGCGCGAGGTGCTCAACTTCAACATCGGCACCATCCTGGCGGCCTTCGTGCTGCGCAAGCTCGGCGTGCGCAACCAGTTCAAGGTCTCGGTCTTCATGGGCATCGACAACCCCTGGTCGGTCTTCTGGCTGCTCATGGGCGCGCGCCTGTTGGGCGGCGCCGACGGCGCCACCAGCCTGAGCGGCATCAACTTCTCGAACTCGGCCGACTCCGAGACCCTGCGCGCCGCCTCGGCCGTGCGCGAGTCACTCGGCCTGCGCGACGCGGTGCGCTTCGAGCACCACGTCACCGAAGCCTACAAGTCGATCGTGCGCCAGCCCTACGAGCGCCGCACCGAGGTCGTCGAGATCGCCGCCGACGTGCCCAACATCTCCGCCGAGCACGAAGGCGGCGACCCCGCCGTCGAAGCCACGCGCAAGCACCGCAGCGACATCCTCGACTACTTCATCTCCGAGAACGTGATCCAGGCGGCGGGCGCCATGGATGCTCTCGAGCGCAACTACTTGGACAAGCACGCCGCGCTCAACCACACCGCCGCCGACCTCATGCGCGCGGGTATCGGCGTCAAGCCGGCCTCGCTGCTGCACTGACGCCCGTCCGCCGGCGCCCGCGAGCACCATGACAGACGCAGCCGGCCACGGCGAAGAGCGCCCCGACCCCGCCGACCACGTCGCGCGCAACCGCGCCGCGTGGAACGAGTGGGCCGCCGACTTCGTGGCGCCCGGCGAACGCAACTGGGCCACGAGCGAACCCAACTGGGGCATCTGGGGCGTTCCCGAGACCGAGCTGCACGTCCTGCCCGACGGGCTCGCGGGCATCGACGCCGTCGAGCTCGGCTGCGGCACGGCCTACGTGTCGGCCTGGCTGGCCCGCCGCGGCGCGCGGCCGGTCGGCATCGACCTCTCGCGCGAGCAGCTCGCCACCGCCCGCCACCTGCAGCAGCGCCACGACCTGTCGTTCCCCCTGCACGAGGGCAGCGCCGAACACCTGCCCTTCGCCGACGAGAGCTTCGACCTGGCGATCTCCGAGTACGGCGCCTGCCTGTGGGCCGACCCCCGCCTGTGGGTGCCTGAGGCCGCCCGCGTGCTGCGCCCCGGCGGGCGTCTCACCTTTCTGACCAACGGCACGATCCTCATGCTCTGCCTGCGCGACGACCTCGACGCGCCGCCCTCCGAGCGGCTGGTGCGTGACTACTTCGGCATGCACCGCTTCGAGTGGGCAGACGCGCCCGAAGTCGAGTTCCACCTGGGCTATGGCGACTGGATCCGTCTGCTGCGCGACAACGGCTTCGAGGTCGAGGACCTGCTCGAGGTGCGTCCGCCCGCCGACGCGCGACCCATCCCGCCCTTCGACGACATCGTCGCCCTGGACTGGGCGCGGCGCTGGCCTTGCGAAGAGGTCTGGAAGGCGCGCAAGCGCCCCTGAGGGCGGCGTCGGGCGCGCGCGGCGCGCACCGGGCGACTTCCCTTACGACAGCCGCCGTCCGGGGTTGCCCACCCAGGTCTCGCCCTGGCCCACATCGGCGCGGATCATGGCGCCCATGCCGATCACCGCGTCGTCGCCGACCGTGACCCCGTTGGCGATGGCGGCGCTCTGCCACACCACGGCGCGGCTGCCCAGGCGCACGCCGCCGCCGATTTGGGCGTGGCCGGCGATGAGGCAGTCCTGGCCGACGTCGGCGTTGTGGCCCACGTTCACGTGGGGGCCTATCTTGGCGCCACGCCGCACGACGGTGTCGCCGATGGCGCCGCGCTGGATCATGGCCTGCGCGGCCACGTGCACGTCGTCTTCGAGGACCACCCCGCCGAGCTGGGGGAACGGCACGAGGCGGTCGCGCTCGTCGCGCTCGTAGCCCATGCCCGAGCAGCCGATCGTAGCCAGGGGCTCGATGCGCACGTTGTGGCCGGCCACGGCGTTCTTGACCCAGGCGCGGCCGTCGTCGACCGCCAGGGCGGTCGCCGCGTCGGCGTAGACGGCCGGGCGGTCGGCGGCCAGGTGGGCGAAGTAGCGCCCCAGCACCAGGGCCATGGCCAGGCGCGGCCGCCGGCAGACGACGACCACACGGGCGGACGTCTGCTCACCCGACTCAACGGCCGTGGGCTCACCCGACTCAGCGGCCGCCTGCAGATCGGGCTCGCCGGCCGCCTGCGCATCGGGCTCAGCCGCCTCGGGCGCGCAGATCAGCAGGGAGCCGTGAAAGTGAGTCGCCGCACCGGGTCGCCGCGACCAGGCGAGGTCGCCCGGCCCGGCCTGCGTGTCGGTGGCGACGGCGCCGATCGGCGCCGCGGCGCCCGGCACGCCTATGAGCGCCTCGATCATGCCGAGCCCGCGCAGGTGCGTGACGATGTCGCCCACGCCGACCGGCGGCGGGGCCGGGGTCGTCGCTGTCGGTCCAGTCATCGCTGCGGTCGTGGGGTCGTCACGGGAGGTCTGCGGTCCGCCACGGTGCGCCCGAGGCTCATCGCCTGCTCGCGTGGGCTCGCGTCGACTTACTGCTGGGCCGCCGCGAAGGGCAGGTACGTGCGCAGCAGCTCGGGGTCGAACTGGTGCGGCACGTAGTCGTCGGGGACCTCGATGTAGAACGGGTTGTCGGGCTCCAGCACCGACTGCAGCGTGGCGTAGGACTGGGGGTTGTTGAAGTAGACCCCGTGCGGCGTGGCGAGGTCGGCGACCACCTGCGCGCCGTAGCCCACGATCGAGCCGGGGGCCACGCTCACGCCGGCGCTCGAGTTGGAGCGGCTGCCGATGATCGTGCCGTAACCGTAGCGCGTGATGAGCTGCGCCTTCGGCGCGCGCGGCCGGCCGTGGTAGACGTTCTTGGTGTGCGAGCTCATGATGCCGGCGGCGATGAAGCACCAGTCGTCGACGATGACCGACTTCGAGACGCACGAGCCGGTGCGCACGCGCACGTGGTTGCCGAGCAGCGAGATGCCGGTCGTGACGCAATCGTCGGCGATCTCGACGTCGTTCAGCACACGGGTGCCCGAGGCGAGGTGCACGCGGTGACCGAGCTTGACGTCGTCGCCTACGACGACGTCGGGATCGATGATGCACTGCAGCCCATGTTCGAAGCCGGCGCCGTGCACGAAGTCGTGGGCGATGAACGAGCCGCTGGGCGCGTCGAAGGTGTAGGCGTCGAAGTCCAAGGTGCCTCGCTTTCGCTGATGCTGTGCCGGTGAACCTGGAAGGACACAGGCTCAAAGGTGACATACTACCGCACGAAAACCCCAGGCGGGCGCACGGTCGGCGGCCGTTTAGCGGTCGGGCACCTCGGCCTCGGTGGGGTCGAGCGAGCGCTGCGCTTCGTGCTTGGTGACGTCGATGATGCGGCGGTAGAGCTCGGCGAGCGCGTCGCCCGAGAGCGGACCGTTGTTGGCGCGCGTGACGTAGGTCAGCAGCCAGTCCTCGCGGGCCGGCTCGTACATGTCCATCTTCTGCTGGCGCTTGTACTGCCAAAGCTGGGTGACCAGTTTGACGCGCTTGTTGAGCAGTTCGACGACCTTGAGGTCGTTGTCGGAGATCTTCTCGCGGAACTGCTTGATGACGGGGTCGTTCTCGGCGGCCATGGCTCTCTTTTCGGAGGGTCGCGCGGCGTGCGCGGGTTTGAGCGGCTCGTCGCCCGGTGCGGGCTACTCGTCGTCGAGCTCGTCTTCGTCGTCTTCGTCTGCTTCTTCGGCCGGGCCCTCGACGTCGCCGGGCTCGGCGCGAAAGTCGTCGGGGGTCACCTGGTCAAGGAAGTCGCGGAAACGCTCGACGATCTCTTCGGTGTCGTCGACTTCGTGTTCGAACTCGATGGCGTTCTCTTCGATCAGGTCTTCGGCGGCGAAGATGGGGGCGTCGGTGCGCACCGCCAGCGCAAGGGCGTCGCTGGGACGGGAGTCGACTTCGATGTCTTCGCCGTCGCGCGACAGGGTGAGCAGGGCGTAGAAGGTGTTGTCGCGCAGGGCCGTGACGGTGATGCGCTTGACCTCGGCGTTGAAGTGCTCGATCAGCGAGGTCATGAGGTCGTGTGTCATGGGCCGGGGCAGTTCGGTGCCCTGCAGCTTGATGAGGATGGCGGCCGCCTCGGGGTGTCCGATCCAGATCGGCAGGAACTTGTTGCCGTCGACTGTCTTGAGCAAGACGATCGGCTGCTTGCCGATCACGTCGAAGCTCACTCCGTAGATGACCATCTCGTGCACGTCGTCCATGAGTCTAAGTATACGCCGCCTTTCCGCGTTTCTGACCAGTGGCCGACCGTCTAGGGCCGGTGCCGGTGATGGCCGGACTCACGCCTCGCCTCGCGCAGCCGTGCGCCTCGCCGGGCGCGGGCCGCGGGCCTCGGCAAGGACCGGCCGGGCGCCTCGTCAGGCACGCGTCGGGCGCCTCCGCCGGGCCGTCTTGACAGCCTTCGGCAGCCCCCCTAGACTCGCTTCCCCGTGGGCGCATAGCTCAGTTGGTTAGAGCGCGTCTCTGATAAGGACGAGGCCCGTGGTTCGAATCCACGTGCGCCCACCAGTACAGCAGCATCTCCGCACGCCGCTCCGCTCACGCGCGAGCGCGCCCGTCGCCCCACCCGGGCAAGGCGGGCTTTTCGCCTGATGGCCCCCACGCCGCCCCGCGCCGCGGGTCGACATGCCGAGCTCCCCCTTTTGCCGTGGTCGACAAGCTTATTGGGCGGTCATGGCGCCGTCGGCCACCAGCACGGCGCCGGTGACGAACGACGATTCGTCCGAGGCCAGGAAGAGGGCGCAGTTGGCGATCTCGCGGGGCTCGCCCGGACGGCCGATGGGCTGGAACGAGTCGATCGTGTCGTAGACGTGCTGCAGGCCGCCGAGCATCTCGGCGTGGGCGTGATTGACCGGCGTGTCGACCCAGCCCGGGGCGATGGCGTTGCAGCGTATGCCCTTCTTGGCGTAGTCGAGCGCGATGCCCTTGGAGAGCATGACGATGGCGCCCTTGGAGGCCGCGTAGACGGTGAGGAACGGCTCGGCGACCATGCCGTTCACCGAGGTCGTGTTGATCAGCGAGCCGCTGCCCTGCTCGAGCATGTAGGGGATGGCGTAGCGGCAGCCGTACATGGTGCCTTTGACGTTCACGTTGAGCGTGCGGTCGATGACCTCGTCGGGCACCTCGTGAAAGACCCCCGGCAGGTTCACGCCGGCGTTGTTGAAGGCCACGTCGAGCCGGCCCCAGCGCGCTACGGTGTCGTCGGTGTAGGCGCGCACCTGGGCCGCGTCGGCGATGTCGGCCTGCACGGCGACGGCCGCCGCGCCTATGGCCGCTGCCGTCGCCGCCACCGTGTCGCCGTCGATGTCGATGCAGGTCACGCGCGCGCCCTCTTTGGCAAAGCGGATCGCGCTGGCCCTGCCGATGCCCGAACCCGCGCCGGTCACGATCGTCACCTTGCCGTCCAGGCGTCCGCTCATGTGAGTCCTCTCCCTCGTACGTCGTCGCCGCTCGTGTGCTCCGGCATCCTACCGTAGCGTCGTGGTATACAGACTGATGCAGCCGCCGCGCGGCACACGCGAAAGGGAGCCCATGGACTTCGACGCGGTCATCTTCGACCTTGACGGCACGCTCGCCGACACCCTCGACGACATAGCCGACGCCATGAACCGCGTGCTGGCCGCGCGCGGCTTTTCGCCGCACAGCCCGGCCGCCTACAAGCTCATGATCGGCGGCGGGCTGCGTAACCTGGTCGGCGAGTCGCTGCCGCCCGAGCAGCGCAGCGCCGAGACGATCGCCGCCTGCCTCGACGAGACGATCGCCGGGTACCGCGAGCACTGCCTCGACAAGACCCGCCTCTACGAGGGCGTGCCTGAGCTTCTCGAGGAGCTGCGCGGACGGGGCGTCGCGCTGGCCGTGCTCTCCAACAAGGCCGACGAGCTCACGCGGCGCATCGTGGCGGCACTGTGCGGGCCCGGCACCTTCACGGCGGTCGTCGGCGCCCGTCCAGGCGTGCCTCTGAAGCCCGACCCGGCCGCGGCCCTGCTGGTCGCCGACGGGCTGGGCGCAGCGCCCGCGCGCATCGCCTACGTGGGCGACTCGGGTGTCGACATGCGTACCGCCCGCGGGGCGGCCATGATCGCGCTCGGGGTCTCGTGGGGCTTTCGCACCCGCGACGAGCTGCTCGACTGCGGCGCCGTCGCCGTCCTCGACCACCCCCGCGAGCTGCTCGCCCTGCGCGACCAGGCGCGCGACGAAGTCACGCCTGCCTGAACGGCCACGACGCAGTCGATCGACGGCCTGGCGACCACCCGCCGCCCGTCCAGCAGGTTTTCGCACCCCATGGCCGGTGGTAGGCTACGGTGCGAACGGTACACGTGGTAACAAAGCTCGAACGACAGTCGCGCGAGAGCTCGCGGCGCACGAGCGCGCCGAGCGAGCGCCGAAGGGGCAAGGCGAGCAGGTCCGCCGAATCTCTCAGGCCAATGGAGCGCGACCCGACGAGCCCCTGGAGCGCGCCGGCGCGGTATGTTCGCGCGGCGCACCCGGCGACAGGGTCCCTATGGGCGACCTGTCGCGCGACTCAGGCGGCAAGCAGCAATTGAGTGGCGGGTGACGAACGCTTCAGCAGCGCCGCGGCGCGGCCTTTCGTTTCCTCGGTCACTCCCACAACGCACAAGGAGGGGGACCATGGCTGACGAGAGCTACCCGCAGGACCTCAAGTACTTCAGAGAGCACGACTGGGTACGGGTCGACGGCGACGAGGCGACGTTCGGCATCACCTGGTGGGCGCAGGACGCGCTCGGCGACATGGTCTACGCCAGCCTGCCAGACGTCGGCGCCACGGTCACGTCGGGGCAGCCCTACGGCGAGCTCGAGTCGGTCAAGTCGGTGGCCGAGATCTACGCCCCGGTGGGCGGCGAGGTCGTGGCCGCCAACGACGCCCTGAACGCCGAACCGGCGCTCGTGAACGTCGATCCCTACGGTGACGGCTGGCTGATCCGCGTGCGCCTGGCCGACCCTGCCGAGCTCGACGGCCTCATGGGCGCCGACGTCTACAAAGAGTTCCTGGCCACGGCGGGCTCGTGAACACGACCTTCCCCGACTCGACCGGTCTCGCGCCGCTCGGCGGGCGCTCGATCCGGGAGCGTACGCGGTGAAGTTCGTGCCCCACTCCGACCAGGACGTGCGCGAGATGCTCGCCGCCGTGGGCGTCGGCGAGCTCGCCGACCTGTTCGAGACCATCCCTCCCGAGGTGCGCTTCGAGGGCCGGTTCGATCTGCCCGAGCCGGCCGCCGAAGCCGACGTGCTGCGCGAGCTCGGCAGCCTTGCCGGGCGCAATCGCGCCGCGTCCGAGCTCACCTCGTTCTTGGGCGCCGGCATCTACGACACCTACGTGCCGGCCGTCGTCGACGCCGTCACGAGCCGCTCCGAGTTCCTCACGTCGTACACGCCCTATCAGGCCGAACGCAGCCAGGGCGTGCTGCAGACCATCTTCGAGTACCAGACGGCGATCTGCGAGCTCACCGGCCTCGACGTGAGCAACGCCTCCATGTACGACGGCGCCACGGCGCTCGCCGAGGCGGCCATCCTCGCCGCCGCGCACAGCAAGCGGCCGGGCGGCGCCATCGTCGTCTCGGCCGGCGTGCACCCCGAGTACCTCCAGGTGCTGACCACCGAGACCCACGGGCTCGGGCCTGCGCCGGTGGTGGTCGCCGACGACGGCGGCGGCCGTACCGACCTGGCGGCGCTGCGCGCCGCCGTCGGCGAGCAGACCGCCGCCGTGGTGATCGCGCAACCCAGCTTCTTCGGCGGCATCGAAGACCTGGCCGCCGCCGCGGCCATCGCCCACGAGGCCGGCGCGCTGCTCATCGTCGTGGCCGATCCGCTCGCCATGGGACTGCTGGCCGCGCCGGGCTCGCAAGGCGCCGACATCGTCGTCGGCGAGGGCCAGTCGCTGGGCAACTACCAGAACTTCGGCGGCCCCGGCTTCGGCTTCTTCGCGGCCCGCAAGCAGTTCGTGCGGCGCATGCCGGGGCGCATAGTGGGCGAGACGGTCGACGCCGAGGGCAAGCGCGGTTTCGTGCTCACCCTGCAGACCCGCGAGCAGCACATCCGGCGCGAGAGCGCGACCTCGAACATCTGCTCCAACCACGCCCTGAACGCGCTCGCCGGCCTCGTCTACCTGTCGTGGCTCGGCAAAGAGGGCCTGCCGGCGCTCGGCCTGCAGCTCGCGCGCACGGCCGACTACCTGCGCGGGCGGCTGCTGGGCGTGCCCGGCATCACGCCCTACACGCGCGGACCGGTGTTTCGCGAGTTCGCCGTCACGCTGCCGGTGGCGGCCGGTGAGCTGGTGACCGCGCTCGCCGAGCGCGGCTACCTCGCCGGCCTCGACCTGGGCCGCTTTCGGCCCGAGCTCGACCACGCGCTGCTGCTCGCTGTGAGCGAACGCCACACGCGCACCGAGATCGACGCCTTCATCGCCGAACTGAGGGGCCACCTTGGCTGAGACTCCGCGTTCCACGCCGCCGCCCGCGACGCCCGGCCCTGCGCCGGCGCAGTCCCCCGGCGCGCCGGGCTTTCGCACGATCTACGAGAAGTCGCGCGCCGGACGGTGCGCCTACAGCCTGCCGCGCAGCGGCGTGCCCGAGACTCCGGCCGATGAGCTCTTCGCCGGCGTCGTCCTGCGCGAGCGCGCGGCGCGCCTGCCCGAGGTCGCCGAGATCGACCTGCTGCGCCACTTCAACGAGCTCTCCTCGCGCGACTACGGCGTCGAGAAAGGGCCCTACCCCCTGGGCTCGTGCACCATGAAGTACAACCCCAAGATCAATGAGCGCGTGGCCGCTCTGCCGGGGCTGCGCGACCTGCACCCCTACGAGCCCGAGGACCTGATCCAGGGCGCGCTCGAGCTGATGGACACGCTCAGCCTGTGGCTTGCCGAGATCGCCGGCTTGTCGCGCACCACGCTGCAGCCGGCAGCCGGCGCACACGGCGAGCTCACCGGCCTGCTGCTGGTGCGCGCCTACCATGAGGACAGGGGGACCGATCCGCACGTCGTGCTCATTCCCGATACCGCGCACGGCACCAACCCGGCCTCGGTCGTGATGGCCGGTTACCGGCCGGTCACCCTGCCGAGCAACGCCCGCGGCGGCATCGACCTCGAAGCCGTGCGCGGCTTCGTGGCCGAGCACGAGGGCGACATCGCCTGCCTCATGCTCACCAACCCCAACACGCTCGGGCTGTTCGAGGTCGACGTGGTCGCTCTGGCGGGCATCGTGCACGAGGCCGGCGGGCTGCTCTACTACGACGGCGCCAACTCCAACGCCGTGCTGGGCCATTCGCGGCCCGGCGACATGGGCTTTGACATCGTCCATCTGAACACTCACAAGACGTTCTCCACGCCGCACGGCGGCGGCGGGCCGGGGGCGGGCCCCGTGGTGGTGCGCGACATCCTCGAGCCCTATCTGCCGACGCCGGTGTTGAAGAAGACCGGTGTGCACCAGTACACGCTCGACTACGATCGGCCCAAGTCGATCGGCAAGGTGCGCTCCTTCTACGGCAACTTCGGCGTGCTGGTGCGCGCTTACGCCTACATCCGCGCGCTAGGCGCCGACGGCCTGCGCGAGGTGAGCGACGCCGCCGTGCTGAACGCGACCTACGTCATGGCCGGCATCCGCGACCTGTTCGAGGTGCCCTACGACCGGCCGGTCATGCACGAGTTCGTGGTGTCGGCCGAACCGCTGCGCGAGTACGGCGTGCGGGCGCTCGACGTCGCCAAGCGGCTGCTCGACTACGGCGTGCACCCGCCCACCACCTACTTCCCGCTGATCGTCAAAGAGGCGCTCATGATAGAGCCCACCGAGACCGAGTCCAAAGACGACCTCGACGCGTTCGTGGCCGCCGTGCGGGCCGTGGTGGGCGAAGCGGCGAGCGCCCCTGAGCTGCTGCGCACGGCGCCCCACACCATGCCGGTCAAGCGGCTCGACGAAGTCGCAGCCGCCCGCAACCCGGTCCTGCGCCAGCGTTTCGCCGACGACGCGCCCGCGGGGCGCCCGGCGTGACCGCGGCGTGACCGCGGCGCCGCCCGCGCGCGGCGAGCTCGCCGCGACCGAGTCCGCCCTCGCGACGCGGCCTGCCCTGGAGGCGCGGCTCGCTCCGGCCGGACGGCGCGCGGTCCTGCTCGACGTCGACTTCACCCTGCTGTGCCCCGACGAGCAGTTCAGCGCCGAGGGCTACCGTGCGGCCGGGGCGCGCTTTGGGTTGCGCCTCGACCCGCGGCGCTGGCACGAAGCCGAGAGCTGCGCCGCGCGTGCGGTCGAGGCCCGGCGCGCCGGGCGCGGCAACGTGCACGACGACGGGGTCTACGAGGTGATCGCCGAGGCCATCGTGACCGCCATGGGGGGCGACGACCCCGACCGCGTCGCGTCCTGCGCGGCCACGATCGTCGACGCCTGGGGCCGCTGTGCGAGCTTCTCGCTCTACCACGACGTGCGGCCCTGCCTCACGCGGCTGCGCGCCGCGGGCCTGGGCATAGGTCTCATCTCGAACACCAATCGTGACCTGGGCGGGGTACTCGACGCCTTCGAGTTGCGCGGCCTCGTAGACGGCGCCGTCACGAGCGCCCAGGTCGGCTTGTTCAAACCAGCCCCCGAGATCTTCGCGGCGGCGCTCGCCTGTATCGGCGCCGCCGCCGGCGAGACGGTGATGGTCGGCGACTCGTACCACGACGACGTCGAAGGCGCGCTGGCCGCTGGGTTGTCGGCCGTGCTGCTCGACCGCGCCGGGGGCCGGCCGCTCGCGGTGCCGGGCACCCGCGAGGCGCCGTGCATCGGGTCGCTCGACGAGCTTCCGGGCCTGCTTGGCCTGCCGTCGCAGACCGGGTCGGCGTAAGGGCCCGCCTACACCCCCGGGATCGCGCTCGAGGACCCGCTCGGGGACCGCGCCCCGCGAGCGGCGGGCGTCAGCTCCTGGGCACCAGCGCGTACAGCGTGTGGAAGCCGTTCAGGTACAGGGTCTTGCCGTCGGCGGTCACCGGCGAGTATTCGCCGTCGTTGAACCGCCACACCCCATGCCCAGTGCGGGCGTTGATGCCGTAGGTGCGGTGCGTGAAGCTCGAGACGTAGACGATGCCGTTCAGCACGGTCGGTGAACCCGAGATCGGGCCGCCGGCGAAGAAGCGCCAGACGACGTGCCCGCTGGCGGCGTTCAGCGCGTAGAAGTAGCCGTCGTAGCTGCCCTCGAAGATCAGGTTGCGCCACACGGCGGGCGACGAGTAGACGTAGCCGCCCGTGGTGAACGACCAGCGCTGGCCGCCGTTGCTCAGGTCGAGCGCGTAGATGCTGCCGCCGGTGCCGCCGATGTAGACGGTGTTGTAGGCGATCGCCGGCGTCGCGTAGAAGGTGTTCGACGACAGCAGCCCGCTGGTCGCATGGCGCCACAGCAGGTGGCCGGCGAAGTTCAGGCAGTAGATCGTGCCATCGTACGAGCCGATCACGATGCGCCCGTTCGATTCGGCGGCCGAACCCTTCACGGGTCCGCCGGTCGCGACCCGCCAGACGATCTTGTGGCTGGCGATGCTCACGGCGTAGATGGAGTGGTCGAGCGATCCGAAGAAGACCCGCCCGTTCCAGACGAGCGGCGACGACTCGATCGGCCCGACGCCGGCGACCTGCCACAGGCGCTTGCCGGTGTGCCGGTCGAGCGCGATCAGACGGCCGCCGATCGAGGTGACGTAGACGACCTGCCCGGCGATCGCCGGCGTCGAGGCGAACTTGGCCTTGATGTGGTAGCGCCAGAGCACCTTCGCCGTGTCGGCGTTCAGGCAGTAGACGTTGCCGTACTCCGAGCAGAAATACAGCGAGCCCTGAATGATCGACGGCGGGAACTCGAGCAGGTCGTGGGCCAGGAACTTCCACTTCACCCGGTAGGGCGGGCGCAGGCGGATGTTGGGGTTGAAGCGCGTGCGCGCGGCATCGTAGCCGTAGGTCGGCCAGTCGCCCAGAGCCAGCAGCGCCGGCGAGCTCGACGGCGAGGGCGTCGCCGTCGCGGTGATCTGCTGCGTGGGAAACGGCGTGGGCTTGGGGCCGCTGCCGTGGCCCAGCGTGATCACCGCGACGGCGGCGATGCTGCCGACCACGATGACGGCAGCGAGAATGTCGATGAGGAGGAATCTACGGTGCACGGGGTAGTAGTGTACCTGTAATGGACGCAGTTCAAAGCGTGCGGCCCGCACCGGCGTTGCCGGTCGTATATCGTAGGGCCATGACTGACAAGATCAGACTGACACAGTATTCGGCCAAGAGCGGCTGAGCGTCGAAGATGGGTCCGTGCGACCTGGACGCCATGCTCGCCAAGATGCCCCGCGCCACACCCGAGTTCGCCCGGTTGGTCGACACGCGCGACGACGCGGCCGTGGTCGACCTCGGCGACGGCCGCTGCCTGGTGCAGACGGTCGACTTCTTTCCGCCCATCGTCGACAGCGGCTTCTGGTTCGGGCAGATCGCGGCGGCCAACGCGCTCTCCGACGTGTACGCCATGGGCGCCACGCCCATGACGGCCCTGAACCTGCTGGCCTGGCCCGCGGGCCTGAGCCCCGAGACGCTCGCCGAGGTGCTGCGCGGCGGTGCCGAGAAGGTCACCGAAGCCGGCGCCGGCCTAGCCGGCGGGCACTCGATCGACGACGCCGAACCCAAGTACGGCCTCGCCGTGACCGGCATCGCGCGGCGCGACGAGATCGTCTACAACTCCGGCGCGCGCGTCGGCGACCGGCTCGTGCTCACCAAGCGCCTGGGCATGGGCGTGCTGGCCACCGCGCTCAAGCGCGGACTGATCGGCGAAGACGACATGATGGCCGCCATCGCAGAGGCGGCCACCCTGAACGCCGCCGCGGCGCTGGCCATGAAAGACGCCGGCGTGCACGCCTGCACCGACGTCACCGGCTTCGGGCTGCTCGGCCACTTGCGTGAGATGCTCGAGGCAAGCGGCGTGGCCGGCGAGATCTTCGTCGAAGACGTGCCGACGCACCGCGACGTGCACGGGCTGATCGCCGAGGGCGTCTATGCCGGCGGCCTCACCGCCAACCGCGACTATCTGGCGGCGCAGGTGAGCGGCCGCGAGCTCGACGAGCCGCTCACCCTCGCCCTCGTCGACCCGCAGACCTCCGGCGGCCTGCTGCTCGCCGTGGCCCCCGCCGATCACGCCCGGCTGCTCGCCGGCCTCGAACAGCGCGGCGCCCGGGGCTGGACAATCGGCCAGGTCGTGCACGGACCCGTCGGGCGCATGGCGCTGCTGTGAGCGCCGCAAAGCAGCCCCCGGGCGACGACCGCAAAATCCCCGCCCCCGCCGGCACGCAGGCGCGTGACGCCGCGACCTCGACCGGCGCGCAGGCGCGTGGCGGCTCGTTGCGCGGTCTGGCGGCGGTCGACCAGGTGCTGCGCGAGCCGCTCGTCGCCGCTCTTGCCGAGACCTACCCGCGCGAGGTGGTCGTGGCGGCGGTGCGTACGGTCATCGAGCGTCTGCGCCGCGAGATCATCGAGGGCGGGCGTCAGAACGACGCCGCCGCCCTCACGCCCGCGCAGCTCGCGCCCTGGGTCGAGAAGCTGGTCGAGACGGCCGTCTCACCGTCGCTGCGACGGGTGATCAACGCCACCGGCGTGGTGGCCCACACCAACCTGGGGCGCTCGGTGCTGCCGCCCGAGGCGCTCGCCGCCGTCGCCACCGCGGCGGGCTCGTACACCGACCTCGAGCTCGACCTGGTCGGTGGCGAGCGCGCCACCCGCCAGCGCCACGTGCGCGACGTGCTGTGCACCCTCACCGGCGCCGCCGACGCGCTGGTCGTCAACAACAACGCCGCCGCCATCCTGCTCGCCCTGGCCGCCACCAGCCGCGACGGCGAGGTGATCGTCTCGCGGGGCGAGCTCGTCGAGATCGGCGAGGGCTTTCGCATTCCCGACATCCTTGCCGAAAGCGGCGCCCGGCTGGTCGAGGTCGGCACCACCAACCGCACCTATCTGCGCGACGTCGAGCACGCCTGGAGCGAGCACACGCGCGCGGTCCTGCGGGTGCACACCAGCAACTACCGCATCGTGGGCTTCACCGCGCAGCCGGGCATCGAAGAGCTCGTGGGCTTGGCGCACGAGCGCGGCGCGCTCGTCATCGACGACCTCGGCAGCGGCGCCCTGGCCGATCTGCCGCTCTTCGCCGAAGAACCCGCGGCGCGCGAGTCGCTGCGCCTGGGGGCCGATCTGGTCACCTTCAGCGGCGACAAGCTGCTCGGCGGACCGCAGGCTGGCATCATCCTTGGTTCGGCCGAAGCCATCGGTCGCCTGCGCAGTCATCCGCTGGCTCGCGCGTTGCGCATCGACAAGCTCAACCTGGCGGCCCTCGACGCCCTGCTGCGGCTCTACCTCGACCCCGCGCGGGCGGTCGAGCGCGTGCCCACGCTGGCGCTCCTTTCGCAGACTCGCGAGGCCCTGGTCGAGCGTGCCGGGCGGCTGCGTGATGCCGTCGGGGAGGGCGAGGTCGTCGACTCGGTCGCGCGCGCCGGCGCCGGCGCGCTGCCGGTGGCCGAGGTGGCCAGCGTCGCGCTCGCCCTGGCGCCCCGCGCCGGGGCCGTTGGCGAGCTCGCCGCCCGCCTGCGCCGCGGCTCGCCCGCCGTGCTCGGCTACGTTCACGGCGACAGGGTGCTGCTCGACGTGCTGGCCGTGCGCGATCACGAGATCGTCGAGCTCGCCGCCGCGGTGCGCGGGGCGCTCGCCTCGGCCTGAGGCGCGCCGTGCCCGAGCGTCCCGCGCCGGCAGCGCCCCCGCCCGCTCCCGCCCCCGACCCGGGCGCCGGGCTGTCGCTGACCCTCGGCACCGCCGGCCACATCGACCACGGCAAGACCGCCCTCATCACGCGCCTCACGGGCACCAACACCGACCGCCTGCGCGAAGAGCGCGAGCGCGGCATCTCGATCGAGCTGGGCTACGCCGAGCTCGAGCTGCCGGGCGGCCAACGCCTGAGCGTGGTCGACGTGCCCGGCCACGAGCGCTTCGTGCGCACCATGGTCGCCGGCGCCACCGGCATCGACCTCTTCCTGCTCGTGGTGGCCGCCGACGACGGCGTCATGCCGCAGACCATCGAGCACCTCGCCGTCATCGAGCTGCTGGGTGTGGCCCGCGGCGTGGTGGCGCTCACCAAGACCGACCTGGTCGACGACGAGCTGCTCGAGATGGCCCATGCCGACGTCGAGCGATTCCTCGCCGACACGCCGTACGCCGCGGCGCCGATCGTCGCGGTCAGCGCGCGCGACGGCAGCGGCCTGCCCGAGCTGCTCGCCGCGCTGTCGCGTGTCGCCGCGTCGGGCGCGACCGACCGCCGCGAGGGGCCGGCGCGCCTGCCGGTCGACCGGGTCTTCGCCCTGAAGGGCTTCGGCACCGTGGTCACGGGCACGCTGTGGCGGGGCGCCGTCCGCGTGGGCGACCGGCTGATCGTGCAGCCCGGCGGCGAGGCCGCGACCGTGCGCAGCGTGCAGATGCACGATCATGCCGTCGAGGTGGGTCTTGCCGGGCGGCGCGTGGCGCTCAGCCTGCGCGGCGCCGACCGGGCGACCATCGAGCGCGGCGCGTTTCTGGTGGGCCCCGAGGCGGCCGCGCGCGTCGCCCCTACGCGCTCGTTCGTCGCCGCCGTGCGCCTGGTCGGCGCCGCGCGGGCGCTCAAGACCGGCGAGCGCGTGCGCCTGCACCACGGCACCACGCAACACGTCGCGCACCTGAGCTTCCTCGACCGCCGTGAGCTCGCTCCGGGTGAAGAAGCGGCGGCGATCGTGCGGCTCGACGGCGGCCCGGCCGCCGTCGAGCCGCACGATCGCTTCATCTTGCGCTCGCTGTCGCCGGGCCAGACGATCGGCGGCGGCACGGTGCTCGACGCCGTGCCGCGGCGCTGGCGACAGCGCCCCGCCCAGCTCGCCTTTGCCCAGGCCGTCGCTGCCGGCGACGCGTCGCGGGCGCTGCTGCTGGCCGCGACCGACCGCGGCGCGGCCGGTCTGGGCGCCGGCGAGCTGGTCGCGACCGGCATCGATGCCGCAGCGGCCACGCCGGCGCTGGCGGCGCTCGTCGCCGCGGGCAAGCTCGAGACCGCCGCGCAGGTCGCCCAGGGCGCCGTGCCGCTCTCGTCGGGCGCGGCGGGGACCGGGCGCGGCGGTGCGGCTGCCGAGCGTCGCTTCTTTGTGGCCGGCACCGTGGCTGCGGTCGTGGGCGCTCTCGAGGCGCCGCTTGCGCGGCGCGCGGCCGAGCACCCCGAGAGCCCCTTCGTGGCGCTCTCCGCCCTGGCCGCCGCAGTGCCGCGCTTTCCACTCGACGAGCTGGCCGCCCTCGCGGCGGGACTGGTCACAAGCGGCGAGCTCGTCGAGCGCGAGGGGGCCTATGCTCGGGCGGGCGCGGGCGATGCCCTGTCGCCCGCCCACGAAGCGCTCGCGGCGCGGGTCGGCGAGCGCCTCGCGGCGGCGCGCTTCGCGCCGCCCACGCTCGCCTCACTCCAAGAGGAGCTCGGCGCCGAGAAGCGCGACCTTCTGATGGTGCTCGAAGTGCTCACCCGGCGCGGCGCCATCGTGCGCGCCGACCGCGACCTGTGGTTCGCACGGGCCGCCGTCGACGAGGCGCGCGAGCGCCTCGTCGAGGCGCTCGCGCGCCACGTCGAGATCACCCTCGCCGACTATCGAGACGCTCTGGCCACCGGCCGCCGCCACGCCCAGGCGCTGCTCGAGCTGTTCGACTCCGAGGGGCTCACGCGGCGCCGCGGCGACGTGCGCGTGTTGCGGGCGCGCCGCTGAAGGGGAGCTCAGGCGCCGGGACGACGCGGCAGCGGGCTCAGGTGTCGGAACGAGCGGGGTTGGACTCAGGCGCCGGGACGACGCGGCGTCAGACGCCGGTACGTGAAGTGGCCGGGGCGTGGCCTTGCGGCCGGGGGTCGGGCTTAGGGCCTGCCCGAGGCGAAGTAGTCGCCGCCGAAGGCCGCGTCGTAGCGCACGTCGACGCCGGTGTAGGGCGCGTCGATCATGGAGCCGCCGCCGACATAGATGCCCACGTGGTGGATGCTGCCCGCCGAGGAGCCGAAGAACACGAGGTCGCCCGGCTGTTCGGAGCCGTGCGCGATGTGGGTGATCGAGGCGTATTGCATGGCCGCGTTGTGTGGCAGCGAGATGCCGAGCTTGGCGTAGACGTACATGACGAGGCCGGAGCAGTCGAAGCCGCTCGGGCTGGCGCCGCCCCACACGTAGGGGACGCCGAGGTACTGGGCGGCGATCGACACGGCCGAGCTGTGGGAGCCGGCCGAAGAGGTCGACCCTCCGCCGCCATCGCCCGACGAGACCTGCTGCGGGGCGGCCTTCGCCGCGGCCTGCGCTGCGGCTGCCGCTGCCTCGGCGCGCTGTGCGGCGAGTTTGGCGGCCCGTTCCTGCGCGGCCTGCATCTCGTTGATCTGCTTCTGCACGCCCTTGAGCATGGACTGGCGCGTGGCGAGGTCGGACGAGATCTGGCCCCTGGTGGCGGCGCGCTGGGCGACCAGGATCGTGGCCTGCCTGCTTTCGGCGAGCAGGGCTACGCGACGGTGGTCGATCTGCTGCTTCAGGGCGGTGATGGTGCTGACGGTGTCGCTGTCGCTCTGGCCCACCTGGCGCATAGCGTCGACCTCGGTGACCAGGTCGTTGAAGCTCTTGGTCGAGAGCAGCACGTCGAGCACGCTGGCCTTGTCTTGCTTGTACATCGACACGACGTGCTGCGTCAGGAGCTGGCGGGCGATGAGCAGGTTGTAGCGGGCGATGTTCAGCTCGCGCTGGTTGGTGACGATCTTGGCGCGCACCGTGTCGAGCTTCTGCGAGGCCGCGTCGTAGGCTTCGACGGCGAACTCCATCTTGGTGTTCAGGGCCGAGACCTCGGCCGAAATGCGCTCGGCCTGAGCCTTCTTCTGGGCGATCGTCGTGGCTTGGGCGAGTCCGGGCAGCGCGCACAGCACTGCCGATGCGACGATGAGGAAGATGGCTGGGAACAAAAGCCTGCGGTGCATGCCGTCGCCTCCTTTCGGGGCTCACTCATGGCCGGGAGTCCCTGAGGTGCGCGCGTTACCTCGTGCGCTTCGCTTACGTTGCGAGCCTGCACCCGTGCCGGGGCACGAGCCCGGGCACCGTATCACAGGTCGCCTGGCTCGTACAACCTGACCGGTCAGTCGGTTTCGGCTTCGCACCCGAACGACCGCCGCGTCTTTCGTGCGCGGCGGTGGGGCGCCACGCCACTCGTCATTGACGCCCTGAGACGTAGAGTTCGCCCTCGGCTTGCGCTCACCTTTACGCCGGCCCGCGCTCGCCCTCACGCCGGGTCGCGCGCGCCGTTGGCGCCGGCGCACGCTTACCGCTCGTGGCGAGCCTCGGGGCTTGGTGATAGCTTGGCGTCGCAGCAGCATCGGGACCGCGAACAGACCGCGAAGGGGGCGTCGCTCATGGAGCGCAAGGGACGACTGGCCGGCAAGGTGGCCCTGATCACGGGAGTCGCCAAGCAGGACGGCATAGGGTTCGCCACGGCGCAGGTCTTCGCCGACGAAGAGGCCGCCGGTCTGGCCGTCGTCGACATCGCCGACGCCGTGCACGCCTGTCCCGCGCACCTCGGGGGGAGCTGTTCGAGTCACACGGCCGACCTCACCAAGGCCGCCGACGTGCAGCGGGTGGTCGACGAAGCGATCGCCGTCCACGGCCGCATCGACGTGCTCGTCAACAACGCCGGCATGGTCGTCTTCGGGCAAGACGAAGACTTCGCCGCCTTCCAGGACCTGACCGAGCGTCAGTGGGACTTCGGTATCGCCATCAACCTGAAGAGCCAGTTCCTCATGACGCGCGCCGTCGTGGGCCACATGATCGCGCGCGGCTCGGGACGCATCGTCAACGTCTCGTCGGCGACCGGACCGGTGGTGGCCAACCCCGAGGAGTCGGTGTACTGCGCCGCCAAAGCCGGCGTGCTCGGGCTCACGCGCGGCCTCGCCCTCGACGTTGCCCGCCACGGCATCACGGTCAACGCCGTGGGGCCGGGCTGGGTAGCGACTGGCTCACAGGCCGACGGCGAGGACGTCGGCGGCGCCAACACGCCGCTCAAGCGCTCCGGCCGGCCCGACGAGATCGCCCGCCTGATCTGCTTCCTGGCCTCAGACGACGCCAGCTACATCACGGGGCAGCTCGTGGTGATCGACGGCGGCAACACGATCCAGGAATACAAGGGCCCGAGCGAGCTCTACTACTAGGCGCGCGACGAAGTCGCGCATGCCTGAGCGACGACGACGAAGTCGATCGACGGCCTAGGCCGGGCTCGCGCCCCCGCCCGCCGCCTCCGCGCCGCCGCGCTACCGCGGCCGGCCGGGCGGGCGCGGAGCGCCGCGGTCCGCCCGCGCTACGTGCTGGCCGCCGCCTCCGCGCCGGCCGGGCGCGACGGCAGCAGCGGCGTGAAGAACAGCGCCAGCACGGCGATGATCGCTACCACCGCGAGTGAGGCGTCGAGCCCCTTGATGCGCGCCGTGCGGTTCAAGTCGACGACGGCCGTCGCTGAGTCGGGCGGCACGCCGGCCTTGGTGAGCTCGCTCTTCAACTGCGTGTCCGAGACGAACGGCACGCCGGCGGCGAGCTGCACGCTCGCGTTCTCCTTGACCGACTGGGGCACGTCGGGCGAGTTGGCGATGCCGCTCGACAGCGAGGCCGTGAGCGCCGCGATCAGCACGGCGCCGACCAGCGCCGTGCCCAGCGACGAGCCCAGGAACATGGCCGTGTTCTGCAGGCCGCCGACCTCGGCGCTGCGCTCGTCGGGCATCGCCGACACGGTCACGCTGCCGAGTTGCGAGGCCAGGGCGCCTATGCCCAGGCCGGCCAGGAGCAGCGGCACCAGCACGACGCCGGCGGCAGCGTCCAAGTCGATCCCCGCGATGAGCAGCACGAGCCCCACGAGCAGGGCGAGCAGACCGGCCTGCACGATGTGCCGCGGCGACGCGCGAGGCAGCAGACGGGGCACCAGGATGGCGGTGAGCAGAAGGCCGATCGAGAGCGGCACCAGTCGCACGCCGGTGCCCAGCGCCGAGAGCTCGAGCACGATCGACAGAAACAGCGGGATCACGAAGAACGCACCCGACTGGATGAGGTACTGAAAGAAGAAGGCGATGAGGCCGCCGCGGAGCTGCCGGTTGCCGAAGATGGTGGGGTCGAGGAGCGGTTCGCGGCCCTGCTTGAGCAGGCGCTCCTCCCAGCGCAGGAAGCAGTAGAGCACGAGGCCGCCGCCGAGCAGCAGCCAGAGCACCGGCGAGACGCCGAGCAACGAGGGCTGGCCGGGGTGCGGCTGCACCCAGCCCCAGCGGCTCGACTGCAGCACGCCGAAGACCAGCATGCCGAGGCCCACGACCGAGCCCGCGACGCCCGGCAGGTCGATGTGCGTGTGGCCCGCGGCGGGGGCGTCGTGCACGCGCCGCACGAACACGAGGATGACGGCGACGATCACGACCTCGGCCGCGAACACGTAACGCCACGAGGCGTAGGTGGTCACGGCGCCGCCGATCAGGGGCCCGGCGGCGATCGCCATGGCGCCGGCGGCGGCGATCAGGCCGTAGGCCGCCGGCCGCCGCGCCGCCACGAAGTTGCCCGCCACGAGCGCCACGATGGCCGGCATGATGAGGGCGGCGCCGATGCCCTCGAGCAGCGACCAGCCGACGAGCATCACCGGCAGGTTCGGAGCCAGGGCCGTGGTCAGCGAGCCGCAGGCGTAGATCGCGCAGCCCAGCGCGAAGATGCGCCGCCGGCCCACGATCGCGCCCAGCTTGCCGCCCGTGATCATGAGCGTGGCCATCACCAGCGTGTACAGGGTGATCGCCGTCTGGATGCCGGTGACGGTGGTGTGCAGGCTGGCGGCCACCGAAGCGATCGAGACGTTCATCACCGAGCTGTCGAGCGCCATCAGGAACTGCGACGCGCCCAGTACGGCGAGCACCAGGCCGCCGCCCGCCGCGGCTGCGGCTCCAACGCTCGCCGCGCCGCCCGACGGACCTCGCGTGCTGTCACTCGCACTCATGGCAGGCACCTTCTTCGCCGACCCCGGCCACTGTCAACCGTGCTGTGCCCCGTGTAAGCTACCGGCGTCCGATCCGGTGCGTTTGCGTCCCGGGCGTCGGGCCGCCCGGCGGGGCGTTGCGACCGGGTCGTGCAAGGGGGGAACCCATGGCCGCGGAGTTTGAGAACAGGGTCGTGCTGGTCACGGGCGCGGCGGGGGGTATCGGCAAGGCCGTCGCCCGTCGCTTTCTCGCCGCGGGCGCTCAGGTGTTTGCCGCCGACGTGCGCGCCGACCTGCTCGCGGCAGCGCTCGCCGAGCTCGGCGAGACGCCGGGCGCCACCATCTACCCGATCGAGGCCGACGTCAGTGTGGTCGCGGACTGCGCGCGCATGGTCGCCGTGGCCGTCGCCGGCGGGGGCCGACTCGACGCGCTCGTCAACTGCGCCGGCCTCTGGGTCGAGGGCCCCACCGAGACCATGACCGAAGACGACTGGGAGCGCGTCGTGTCGGTAAATCTCAAGGGCACGTTCTTCTGCTGCCGCTACGCCATTCCCGAGCTGCGCAAGACGCAGGGCTGCATCGTCAACATCTCCTCCGACGCGGGCGTGGTGGGCACGCCCGAGACGGCGATCTATACGGCCTCTAAAGGAGGCGTGAGCCTGCTCACCAAGTCGCTCGCCCTCGAGCTCGCCCCCGACCTGGTGCGCGTCAACGCGGTCTGTCCGGCCGACGTCATGACCCCCATGCTGCGCTACCAGGCCGACACGTTCGGCGGCGGCGACCCCGACGGCTATCTCAAGCGTCTGCTGGGCAGCTACGCGCAGGGCGATCGCGCCCGCTTCATACGCCCCGACGAGGTGGCCGAGCTCGTCTACTACCTCGCCGGCGAACAGGCGGCGCCGATCACCGGCGCCCTTTTGTCGATCGACTTCGGAACGAGTGCGGGCTACGGCTACGCCTGACCGCCACGCTTTCCGCCCGGCAACGCTTCGAGCGAAGGAGCAGGTGTCCCCGATGGCAGACAGACCCTTCATCCACCCGTACATCCCCAACGCCGTGCCGGCCACCAAAGAGGCCATGCTGAGCGAGCTGGGGCTCGACAGCGTCGAGGAGATCTTCGCCGAGATCCCCGATCGCCTGCGTTTCAAGGGACGGCTCGACATTCCCGAGCCGATCCTTGCCGAGCGCGACCTGCGGCGCCACGTCAAAGGTCTGCTCGATCGCAACACGAGCTGCGAAGATAACCTGAACTTCTGCGGCGCCGGTTGCTGGCAGCACTACGTGCCGGCGGTCGTCGACGAGGTCGTCAACCGCGCCGAGTTCCTGTCGGCCTACTGCGGCGGCAGCTACTCCGACCTGGGCAAATACCAGGCGCGCTTCGAGTTCAACAGTCAGCTCGGCGAGCTGCTCGACTTGGACGGCGTGGCCAACCCCATCTACGACTGGGGCGACGTCGCCGGGCGCAGCTTCCGCATGGCCAAGCGCATCACCGGCCGCAACCGCGTGCTGGCGCCGCGCACCATGAGCCCCATGCG
>CAZFJE010000033.1:0-23685 GCA_964519555.1 uncultured Thermoleophilia bacterium | reverse complement strand
TGCCCGACGCCATGGCCGGCCCCTCGCCGGTCAGCGCCCTGATCCACGCGGCCACCATGGTCACCGCCGGCGTCTACCTGATCGCCCGCACCAACGTGCTCTACGACCTGGCGCCGGCGGCACGCACCACAGTGGCAGTGGTGGGAGCGGCGACGCTCCTCTACGCCGGCATCAGCGCCCTGTTCCAGGTCGACCTCAAGCGCATCCTGGCCTACTCGACGATCAGCCAGGTCGGCTACATGTTCCTCGCCCTCGGCGTCGGCGCCTGGTCGGCCGGCATCTTCATGTTCATCACCCACGCCTTCTTCAAGGCCCTGCTGTTCCTCTCGGCCGGCGTGGTGATCGAGGCCATGGACGACGAACACGACATCTTCAAGATGGGCGGCCTGCGCACGCGCCTGCCGGTCGCCTTCTGGACGTTCCTCATAGGGGCCGCGGCCCTCGCCGCGCTGCCCATCGTGACGGCCGGCTTCTACAGCAAGGACCTCATCATCGACCGCGCCCTGCAGTCGACCGAGGGCGGCTTCTGGCTGTGGATCGCGGGCATCGTGGGCTCGCTGCTCACCGGTCTCTACGCCTTCCGCGCGGTCTTCGTGGTGTTCTTCGGCCCGGTGCGCACCGAGCCGCGGCCCGGTTTTCGCACGGGCCTCGCGGTGCGCCTGCCGCTGTTCGTGCTGGCCTTCCTGGCCATCGCCGGCGGCCTCATCGACATTCCCCGCGGCTGGGCCCACCTGCAGAAGATCGAGGGCTTCCTGGCGCCCGTGCTGCCCGTGACGCCGCTGCGCCACGGCGGCCTCGCCTCTGCCCTGTGGACGACCTTCGTGCCGGGCGTCGTCGCCCTGGCCGGCATAGGCCTCGCCTTTCTGCTCTACGAGCGCCGCCGTCAGCAGGCGGCCGAGGCCGCCACGTCGGCCGCCGCACGTTACTTCCTGGGCGGCTGGGGCTTCGACTGGCTCTACCGCTACGCCTTCGAGGTGCCGTTCCTGTGGTTCGCCCACGTCAGCCGCAACGACCTCTTCGAGCCGCCCGTCGACGCCGTCGCCCGCCTGGCGCGCGCCGGCTGGCGCGGCCTGTCGGCCACGCAGAACGGCCTCGTGCGCTCGTATGTGTTCGTGATCGGCCTCGGCGTCGCAGTCGGCGTGCTCCTGGTGGTGCTGCGATGATCCTCGTCGCGCTACTCGCCTGGCCATTCGTCGCCGGCATCGTCGCCTGGGTGGCGGGACACCGCCGCGCCGACCTTGCCCGCTGGGTGTCGGTCCTGGCCATGGCCGCCGGTCTCGTCGCGGTGATCGTCGAGTGGATCGTGAAGGCGCCCGACTTCTCGGTGGCCGGCCACGGCCCATTCGTGGCGAGCGTGCACGTCGCCTGGATACCGCAGCTCGGCATCAGCTTCTTCGTGGCCGCCGACGGCTTCAGCCTGCTCATGGTCGCCCTGTGCTACGCCCTCGGTCTGCTGGCCGTGCTGTCGTCGTGGCGTGAGGTCACGCAGCGCGTCGGCTTCTTCCACTTCATGCTGCTCTGGACGATCGCGGCGCTGGTCGGGGTGTTCACCGCCCTCGACCTGTTCCTCTTCTACTTCCTGTTCGAGATGATGCTCGTTCCCATGTTCTTCCTGATCGCGCTGTGGGGCCACGAGCGCCGCGTCTATGCGGCCGTCAAGTTCTTCCTGTTCACCCAGATCGGCGGCCTGCTCATGCTGGTCGCGATCATCGCCCTGTACGTCATCCACGGCCGCCAGACCGGCGTCTACACCTTCGACTACCTGCAGTTGCTCGGCACGCACCTCTCGATGGCCACCGCGACCTGGCTCATGCTGGGCTTCTTCGCCGCCTTCGCCGTGAAGCTCCCAGCCGTGCCGCTGCATACCTGGCTACCCGACGCCCACACTCAGGCGCCGACCGCCGGCAGCCTCGTGCTCGCCGGCCTGGTCATCAAGATCGGCGCCTACGGGATGATCCGCTTCATGGTGCCGCTGTTCCCGCAGGCCACGTTCCGCGCGGCGCCGGTATTCATGGGCCTCGCCGTGCTCGGCATCCTCTACGGCGCGGCGCTGGCCTTCGCCCAGAAGGACCTCAAGCGCCTGGTCGCCTACACCAGCGTGAGCCACATGGGCTTCGTGCTGCTGGCCATCATGGCCTGGAACACCCTGGCCCTGCAGGGCGCGGTGCTCGAGATCGTCTGCCACGCCTTTTCGACCGGCGCCCTGTTCGCCATCGTCGGGCTCATGCAGGAGCGCCTCCACACCCGCGACATCGACAAGATGGGCGGCTTGTGGCTCACGGCGCCGCGCATGGGCGCTCTGGCGCTCGTCTTCGCCCTGGCCAGCCTGGGCCTGCCCAGCCTCGGCAACTTCGTCGCCGAGTTCCTCATACTGGTCGGCTCGTGGCGCGTGAGCGAGCCGGCCACCGTGCTGGGCGCCGTGGGTCTGGTGGCCGCCACGATCTACTCGCTGTGGCTCGTACAGCGCGTCTTCCAGGGCCGTGAGACGCCCGCCGTGTCCATGCCCGACCTCACGCTGCGCGAAGGCGCCATGCTGGCCGCCATGGCGGCTCCGTTGCTCTGGCTCGGCGTCTACCCGCAGCCCATCTTCAACGCCGTGCGGCCGGGCCTCGCCGCCCTGCAGCAGCGCGCCGTGCGCGCGTCGGCGGCGGCGGCGCCGGCGGCCACGACCAGACCGCCCACCGTGGCGACCGCGGCCGCGCTGCGCGACCAGACCACGCCCAAGGCATCCGCGCCCACCACCCGAGGTGTGCAGTGAGCGCCCGCGACACGATCACCCTGCTGCCCTTCATCGCGCTGACCCTGTCGGCGGTGATCGTCATGCTGGCCGGCACGTTCCACCAGAGCCACCGGCTCACCGTGGGCCTCACGCTCGCCGGCCTCGCCTGGACGGGAGCCATGCTGCCCATCACGGCCGCGCGCGGCGGACGCCAGGTCACCGACCTGCTGCTGCTCGACGACTACACCCTGTTCTTCATGGGCCTGCTCGTGCTCACCACGGCCGGCGTCGTGCTCATCTCGTACGGCTACCTCAAACGCCGCGAGGAACACCCCCACGACTACTACACACTGCTGCTGCTGGCCACGCTGGGCGGCGCCACCCTGGTGGCCTCGACCCACTTCGCCTCGTTCTTCCTGGGTCTTGAGGTGTTGAGCGTCTCGCTGTACACGCTGATCGCCTACCCGCGGCTGCGCGCCGGCTTCATAGAGGCCGGCGTGAAGTACCTCGTGCTGGCGGCCGTCACGGCCGCGTTCCTGCTCTTCGGCATGGCGCTCGTCTACGCCGAGCTCGGCACGATGAGCCTGAACGCGTTCGCGCATCTGCACGTCACCGGCGGCCCCGCCGAGACCTCGCTGCTCATCGGCGGCTTTGCCCTGATCATCGTGGGCATCGGCTTCAAGCTGGGCGTCGTGCCCTTCCACATGTGGACGCCCGACGTCTACCAGGGCGCCCCGGCGCCGGTCACGGCGTTCGTGGCCACCGTGTCCAAGGGCGCCATGGTCGCCCTGCTGCTGCGCTACTTCCGCCAGGTGAGCCTCACGCCCCACGACACGGTGTGGATCATCTTCGCCATCATCGCCGCCGCCTCCATGATCGCCGGCAACCTCCTCGCCCTGCTGCAGGCCAACGTCAAACGGCTGCTCGCCTACTCCTCGATCGCCCACCTCGGTTACATCCTGGTCGCCTTCCTCGCGGTCGGCCGCACGGCGGCGGTCGCCGTGGGCTTCTACCTGGTGGCCTACTTCGTCACCACGCTGGGGGCGTTCGGCGTCGTCTCGGAGCTCTCCGGGGCCGAGGGCCGCGACGCCGACCGCATCGACGACTACCGCGGCCTCGCCGCCCGTCGCCCGCTGCTGGCCGCGACCTTCGCCGTGTCTCTGTTCTCGCTCGCCGGCATTCCGTTGACTGTCGGCTTTCTCGGCAAGTTCTACGTGGTGACCGCCGGCGCCGGCTCGCGGCTGTGGTGGCTGCTCATCGTGCTCGTCGTCTCGAGCACGATCGGTCTGTACTACTACACACGCATCGTCGTCGCCATGTACGTGCAGCAGCCCGCCGGCGAGCTCTCGATGAGCGGCATGCACGGCTCGAACACGCTCGCCGGCAGCCGGGCCGGCGACTCGGTGCTGGTCGTCGTCACAGGCCTCATCCTGTTCCTGGGTATCTATCCCTCACCACTCATCAGACTGCTCGAGCACGTCGTGGCAGGATTGCCGTGATGCCCTCGGCCACCCGCCCCACAAGGAGCCGACCAGCGCGATGACCGGATTCGAAGAGACCTACACGATCGTCGGCGACCTGCCGGCAGGCGACGCTTTTCGCGCCCAGCGCGCGGTCGCGACCGACGGCGCCGAGGTGGTCATCAAGACCGTCCGCCCGGTGGCCCCCGACATGTTCGAGCACGCCATCGCCAGCGTCGCCACGGTCACGGGGCCGCACAACGAACACGTACTCGGATGGGAGCGTCGCGACCAAGCGGTGGTGCTGGCGACCGAGCCAGTGCGCGGCATCGACCTGGAGCACGAGCTCGCCCAGGCCGGCGCCCTGCCGCCGCAGTCGGCCAGAAGGCTGGGCGCACAGGCGGCGCTCGGCCTGGCGGCCCTGCACGCCAAGGGCATCGTGCACGGCGCCGTCAAGCCGGCCTCGCTCATCCAGGCGAGCGACGGCTCCGTCGTGCTGGTCGACGCGGGTCTCCTGCAGGCTCAGGGCGGCGTCGACCTGAGCGACACGGCGCCGCCGCGCAGCGGCGCCTACGTGAGCCCCGAAGAGGTCTTGGGCCGGCCGTTGCTGCCGTCTTCCGACGTCTACAGCCTCGGCGTCGTGCTCTACCAGCTCGTCACGGGCAGGCTGCCGTTCGACGGCCAGAACGCCTTCGTCGTGGCGCAGGACCACGTGGGCGCGCCGGTCGTGCCGCCGCAGCGGCTCAATGCGGCCGTGCCCGACACGCTCGAGGCGATCGTCATGCGAGCCCTCGCCAAGGCGCCCGAAGACCGCTACGCCTCCGGCCGCGAGCTCTTCCAGGCCCTCGACTCCGACTTCGAGCCGACGCGCGTCATGGCGCCCGTGGCGGCTCCGCCGGCGCCGCGCCGCGCGATCTGGCCCTGGGTCGTGGCCGGCCTCGCCGCGCTCGCGGTCATCGTCGGCGTGCTGTGGGCGACGGGCGTGTTCACCCAGAAGAGCATGGTCCCCAACGTGGTCGGCGCGACCCTGACCAACGCCCAGACCACCCTCTCTCAGGCCGGCTTCAAGGTCGGCAGCGTAGGTTACCAGCAGGGCGTCGGCAAGGCGCAGGGCACCGTGCTCTCGCAAGACCCCCGCGCGGGAACGCAGGCCGGCAACGGCTCGGCCGTGAACCTGATCGCGGTGGGGGCGACCGCGCAGACCGTGCCCGACGTGATCGGCATGACGCAGTCGGCGGCGGCCGCCGCCATCACCGCCGCCGGCCTCTCGCTCGGACACGTCACGCAGCTCTACAGCTCGGCGCCGTCAGGTTCGGTCACAGACCAGGCCCCCGACTCGGGCGTCAATGCGCCGGCAGGATCGCAGGTCGCGATCACCATCTCGCGCGGATCCACGCCCTCGGCGAGCCCGGTGGCCGCGGCCGTGCCCAAGGTGACCGGCCAGAGCCAGTCACAGGCCACGACGACCCTGCAATCGGCCGGCTTCGTCGTCGTCGTCGACCAGGTACCCAGCAGCTCGGTGCCATCCGGCGTGGTCTCAGACCAGACGCCGGCGGGCGGGGTGCTGGCGCAGCCGGGCACGACCGTGACGATCGTCGTTTCGAGCGGCTCGCCGACAGCCTCGCCGTCGCCCTGACCCGGGCGCGGACGCAAGCGTAAAAGGAGAACAGACGATGGCCACCGACGGACTCATCCTTTGCCTGGGCATCTACGACAGCCCGGCCCGCGCCGCACAGGACTTCGCGGAGATCGCCGCGCTGCACCACTCGGGCCGGCTCGGCACCTACGACGCGGCCATCGTCGAGAAGGCCGGCGACGGCGGCGTGACGCTGCGCAAGCGCGAGAAGCCGACCCAGCACGGCGCCTGGACCGGGATCGGCGTGGGCGCCGTGCTGGGCCTGCTCTTCCCGCCCTCGATCATCGGCGGGGTCATCGTCGGGGGCGCCGCCGGCGGGCTCTCAGGGCACCTCTGGCGAGGGCTCTCGCGGGCCGACGTCAAAGAGCTCGGCGAGACCCTCGACAGGGGCGACGCCGCCCTGATCGTGGTCGGTCCGCCGGCGCTGGGCGAGCAGAGCGAGCGCCTGCTGTCGGGCGCGCAACAGCGCGTCGTCAAACAGCTCGACCTCACCCACCACGAGTTCGCCAGAGCGCTCGCCCAGGCCGAGGCTGCCCAAGCCGCAGCCGAGGCCGAGGCCGGCGTCTGACGCCGACCGAGCGCGCCGGCGCCTCCCCGATTTGTCAGCCCGCCGGCGCGCCGCCGTGCCGGTCCGCCCGGCGGCGCGCCGGCGCTCCTATCGCGCTGCCGGCCGCGCGGTGCGGTAGCGCTCGACGATCTCAGACGGCGCACGCCCGGCGCGCAACAGCGCGCACATGGCGCGCATGGGCTCGTCGACGTGGGCGAAGAAGGCCTTGAACCCGGCGCACAGGTAGTTCAGGCCAGGTGCGCCGTCGGGGGCCGCGACGAACCGGTCCTTGGGACAGCCGCCGTGACACGCACCGAGCACGTCGCAGGAGCGACAGCAGGCAGGCAGCGCGTCGCGCTTGTCGAGCCCGAAGCGCCGCTGCGGCACCGAGTCGGCGAGCATGCCCAGGTGTACATCGCCGACGTTGCCCAGCAGGTGTGCGGGGTCGACGAAGTGATCGCACGAGTAGACGTCGCCGTTGAACTCGAGGGCCAGCGCGGTGCCGCAGGTCGGGGCGTGCACGCACAGGCCGGGGGGCTCGCCGTACCAGTTGGCCAGGGCGGCGTCGAACATCTGCACGTAGACTTCGCCCACGTCGCGGCGCACCCACTCGTCGAAGACGCCGGCGAGGAACCGGCCCCACTGCTCGGCGGTCACCGAGCGCTCGGTGACCGCGTCGCCGTAGGGCACGCCGTCGCGGCTCGGCCGCTCGACGATGGGGATGAACTGGATGAACGTCGCCCCGCACTCGTCGCGCAGAAAGCGATAGACGCTGAGCGGGTCGTCGGCGTTGCCGGCATGCACCGCCGTGAGCGCGTTCCACGAGACGCCGCGCGCCTGCAGGTGGCCGAGGCCGCGCATGACGCGGTCGAACGTCGGTCTGCCGGCCTTGTCGCGGCGGTAGCGGTCGTGCAGCGCGCGCGGTCCATCGATGCTCAGACCGACCAGAAAGCCGTGCTCGGCCAGAAACGCCGCCCAGTCGCCGTTCAGGCGCGTGCCGTTGGTCTGGATCGTGTGGCTCACGGTCGTACCCGGCGGGGCGTAGCGCCGCGCGCAGGCGACCGCACGGCGAAAGAACTCGAGTCCCATCAGGGTCGGCTCGCCGCCCTGCCAGGCGATCGTCACCTCGGGCGTGCGCTGCGCCTCGATCAGCTGGCGCACGTAGCGCTCGAGCACCTGGTCGGTCATG
Organism: uncultured Thermoleophilia bacterium; assembly: GCA_964519555.1. Taxonomy (GTDB): domain Bacteria; phylum Actinomycetota; class Thermoleophilia; order UBA2241; family UBA2241; genus Bog-752. The sequence goes on along the minus strand of CAZFJE010000033.1, from coordinate 16,134 downwards.
CGAGAACGCACGCCGGGGTAGAGCCGCTCCTTCTCCAGGAAGAAACAATAGGCGCAGTCGAGGTTGCAGGCCGAGCCGGTCGGCTTGGCCAGCACGTGGAAGGCGCCTCGCGAGGCGCCGCTTACCTCAACCACGTCCGTTCACGCCGCCAGTATGACACGCGCCCCCGGGCCGTCGCGCGTTGAGCCTCGTGTAGAATCACGGCATTCTCCCGCGATGTCGACGAATCGAGGTCTGCCCCATGCACACCGTGCTGCTGGCCGACCTGCACCTGGGCCTGTTCGGCAGACTCTCGTGGTGGCTGCTGGTACCCCTGATCGTGTACTGGGCAGTCGTCGTGGTGCTGCTCATCTACGACAACCGCGAGCCCAGCAGCACGCTGATCTGGCTCTTCGTGCTGGTCTTCCTGCCCGTCATCGGCCTCGTCTTCTTCCTGTTCTTCGGCCGCGACTGGAAGGTGATCACGGCGCGCCGGCACTGGGCCGAAGGCTACGTGGCGGCCGTCAAGGCCAAGATGCGACCGGTCTACGAGCGCAACGCCGCCACCCAGGCACGCTTCAACGAGCTCTACGCCGACACCCCGGCGGCCGATATCTCAACGACGATCCGCGTCGACAGCGACTCGTGGCCGCTGCCCGCCGACAGCGTCGAGATCTTCGCCACCGGGGCCGAAAAGTTCACCCGCCTCGAGCGCGACCTGGCCGCCGCCACGGCCTTCATCCACATGGAGTACTTCATCTGGGAGCAGGACGAGCTCACCGCGCGCATCACCCAGATCCTGCTCGAGCGCCTCACGGCCGGCGTCGAGGTGCGCATCCTCTACGATTACGTCGGCAGCATCAGCTTCAAAAAGCACGAGCTCAAGAAGCTGGCGGCCGCCGGCGCCCAGGTGAGCGCCGACGTGAAGTACCTCTTCAAGCTGAACTACCGCAACCACCGCAAGATCGTCGTGATCGACGGCGTCATCGGCTACACCGGCGGCATGAACTTAGGCCAGGAGTACATCGACGGCGGCAAGCGCTTTCCGAGCTGGCGTGACACGCACCTGCGTATCACAGGGCAAGCCGTCGCCGAGCTGGAGAAGCTCTTCGCCCTGCGCTGGTTCGAAGACGAACACGAAGACCTGCTCGACGACCGCCACCTGCCCCCGGCCCAGATCGGCGACCCCGACGGACAGGTGCTCACGCAGCTCGTGGCGCACACGATCGAAGACCCCTGGGAAGCCGGCCGCCGCGCCCACATGATCGCCATCTCGCAGGCGCGGCGCACGGTGTTCGTGCAATCGCCGTACTTCGTGCCCGACCCCGGCATCTACGACGCCATGATCAACGCCGCGCTCTCGGGGGTCGACCTGCGCTTCATGATGACCGGCCTGATCGACAAGAAACTGCCCTTCTGGGCGGCCCAGACCTACTACGAGCCGCTGCTGCGCGCCGGAGCGCACGTCTACCTCTACGAGGCCGGCTTCTTCCACGCCAAGACGATCGCCGTCGACTCGCAGATCTGCGCGGTCGGCACCATGAACATGGACATCCGCAGCCTGCGCCTGCACAAGGAGCTCATGCTCTGGATCTTCGACGCAGGTCTCACCCGCCAGCTCGAAGCGATCTTCGAGCGCGACCTGCTGCACTGTCGCGAGATGACCATGGCCGACATACGCTCGGTCAGCCGCTGGCAGCGCTTTCGCAACTCCTTCGCCCGGCTGTTCTCGTCCGAGATCTAAGAACGTCGCGGTGGCGCGCTGGTCGTCGGGCCCGGGCCCGTCCGCGTCGCCCGTGTCGCCCGGTCCGAGCTCGCCAGCGGCGACGCGCGGGTCGTCCGGGTCCAGGTCGCCCACCGGCGCCCAAACGGGACAGGTTTGCGCCCCCGGCAGGTATCTAGTACGGACCAACCAGCCCTGCGGGCAGCCGGGCGCAGCGTGCCGATACCGGCCGCCGTGCCAGTGACGGCGCCGCCTCGCGGGGCATGACGAAGGGGTCACGACCATGACCGAGACACGGCAGCCCGGGGCGGACGGCGTCCCACGCACACCAGAAGAGCTCGCGACGCACCGGCGCTCGGTCCTGGCCGTCGCCGAGGCGACCCTCACCAGGCATCAGCTACAGTCGATGCTCGATTTCCACGACGACCACTACGAGTGGCGTCGCCTGTTCTCGGAGCTGCTCGGCACCTTCATGCTGGTCTTCGTGGCGGCCGGCGGCGGCATCGTCAACGCCAGGTTCGGAGGCAGCAGCATCCCCCAGTTCATCTTGGTGACCGCGCCCGGCATGATGGTGCTCAGCATCATCCTCTTCATGGGCGCCGTGTCGGGCGCGCACCTGAACCCGGGCGTCAGCCTGGCCTTCGCCCTGCGCGGCGACTTTCCCTGGAAGCGCGTGCCGGGCTACATCGTGGTGCAGTTCATCGGCGCCATCCTGGCCACGCTGCTGCTGGTCGCCCTGCTGGGCAAGCAGGGCAACGCCGGCCTCACGCTGCCCGGCAGCGGCATCAGCGCCACCACCGCCCTGATCTGGGAGGTCGTGCTCACCGCCGGACTGGTCAGCGTCATCCTGGGCGTCTCGTCGGGCGCCCAGGCGGTGGGCTGGGGCGCCGCCCTCGGCGTCGGCAGCTTCATCGCCCTGGCCGGCATGATCGGCGCCTCGGTGAGCGGCGCCTCGATGAACACGGCGCGCTCGCTGGGGCCGGCCATCGCGCTGTGGCGCTTCACCGACTGGTGGGTCTACCTGATCGGGCCGCCGGCCGGCGCCCTGATCGCGGTGGGCATCGCCTACGTGCTGCGCGGGCCGGGTGGCGACGCCAGCGCGCGGCGAGCCGGCTCGGGCATTCTGGACTAGGCGCGCACCGAAGTCGCGCATGCCTGAGCGACGACGACGAAGTCGATCGGCGGCCTGGGCGCGCACCGAAGTCGCGTCGGCCCGGGCGCGCGCGGCCAGGATGGCTCAGCCCTTGGACCGCGCCTTGGCCTCGGCGGCCTCGCGGCGTTCGAGCGGCACGAAGGTGACGGCCAGGCCGGCGGGCCGGACCTCGACGATGGCCACCGTGGGCCCGTCGTCTTCTTCGTGCGGCGCGCTCGCGCTGCCGGGATCGAGGTACAGGGTGCCGTCGACCCAGGCCGCCGCCGGCACGTGGTCGTGGCCGTAGATCACGAGGTCGGGAGCCGTCGCCCTGGGCAGCCCCTCGATGCTTCCGGCGGCGAGATCCTTGAGAAGGCGCTTGCGCTTGTGGCCCACGACGAAGCGTACACCGGCCACCTCGCCGACCACGTGACGCGGCAGCTCGGCCGTGGGCCCACCGGTGTCCATGTTGCCGACCACCGCCGTGACCGGCGCCACCGTGCGAAGACGTTCCAGTATCTCGGGGTCGACGATGTCGCCGGCGTGGATGATGTGGGTCACGCCGCTGAAGACCTCGAGGACGGACGGGTCGAGGTAGCCGTGGTTGTCGGAGATGACACCGATGCGTGCGCCCGACCCCGCCGCGTGGCCGCTCCGCGGCTCGCCGGCGTCGGTCGCGGGCCCATCGCCGAGCGCCGCCGTCGAGCCTTCGATCGACTCGCGGGCGCTCGATTTCCGGCCTTCGCCGTGCCGCGCGCCCGCCGCCCTCTGGGGAGCGAGTGCCGCGGGCGCAGCCACGGCGGCGCGGCGCCGGCGGTCGCGCGCCGCCACCCACGCCGCACCCAGGTCGTCGGGCTGCAGCCTTTTCAGGCTCTGATCAAGGGCGTCCGCAAACCCCCGCCCACTCGTCATCAAGGCGAAACCCTCGTGCGTCTGCTCTGACATGGACCCCCTCCGTGGCACCGCGTGCGCTCGGCGGCCGGCCGAGCGCGGCCGGCCCCTCTTCGGGCGCCGCCGGCACGCATCGTATCTCACCTCGATGATGCACCTGGACGGCAGAGTGGAAACGTAGGTCGCCGTCAACGGATTAAGCGGTGCGCGTTGCGGCGACTGTTTGAGGTATCGGATTCATTCACTGGGGATCACGCTTCGGCCGCGAACGGGCGCGGGCGGTCCCCGTGTCAACGAGGAGAGTCATCTTATGGACAACGAACTGCGTCGCGGTTTCGGCTGGCTGGCGTTCGCCGGATACGTCCTGATCATCGCCGGAGTCTTCAGCATGATCGACGGCATCGTGGCGCTGGCCAACTCGAGCTTCTTTACCGTCAACGCCCACTACGTCTTCAGCAGCCTGCGCACCTGGGGCTGGATCACGCTGATCGTGGGCATCGTCGAGACCCTGGCCGGGTTCGGCGTCTTCACCGGCAGCCAGGTGGCGCGCTGGTTCGGCATTGCGATCGCCAGCCTGAGCGCCATCGGGCAGCTGATGTTCGCCCAGGCCTACCCCCTGTGGAGCCTGATCATCATCAGCGTCGACATGCTGGTCATCTACGGCCTGGCGGTGTACGGCGGCAGGGTCGCCGCCGAGGCGGCGCGGCTGCAGGACGTCTCGGGGTCGGAGACCGACCGCGAGCGCCGCGCGGCGTAGCCGTTCGGCTTCTTAAGGACCGACGCAGGCGCCGCGGGCGGGCCGGCGCAAAGCCGGCCCGCCTGTCGGGCGCCCCTCAGCTCGGGAGCGACGCAGGCGCCGCGCACCTGACCGTGCCCGGTGCGCCGCCTCAGCCTGCGTCGACGACCGCAGGCGGCGTCGCGGGCCCTCCCGCCTCTGCCTCGAGCTCGGCCTTTGCTTGGGCCAGCTCGCTCAGCGCGGCCGGGGCGAGCTTGGGGTAGCGCGGGTCGATGTCTTTGAGGGTCTCGATGATGACGGCCGCGGCCGCGGCGCGCGCGAACCACTTGTGATCGGCGGGGATCACGTGCCACGGCGCCCACGCCGTGCTGGTCGCCGAGAGCATCTCGGAGAAGGCCCTCTGGTAGTCGTCCCAGTAGCCGCGCTCGTGCACGTCGTGGGCCGAGAACTTCCAGTTCTTCTCGGGCTTGTCGATGCGCTCCAGAAAGCGCTTGCGCTGCTCGTCTTTGGAGACGTTCAACAGCAGCTTCACGACCCGGATGCCGTTGTCTGAGAGCATATGCTCCCAGTCGTTGATCTCGCGGTAGCGGCGTTTCCAGACGTCGCGCCGCGTAGCCGCGTTGGGTAGGCGTTGCGCCGCCAGGAGCTCGGGGTGCACGCGCACCACGAGGACCTCTTCGTAGTGCGAGCGGTTGAAGATGCCGATCTCGCCGCGCCCCGGCAGGCGCCGCGCGTAACGCCACAGGAATTCGTGGTCGAGTTCTTCGGGCGAGGGCACCTTGAAGCTCGAGACCGTGACGCCCTGGGGGTTGACGCCGCTCATGACGTGACGGATTGTGCCGTCTTTGCCGGCTGCGTCCAGGGCCTGCAGGACGACGAGCACGCCCCAGGTGTCCTGCGCGGCGAGGCGCGCCTGGTAGTCGGTGAGCAGCGCCACGCCGTGCCGCAGGAGCTCCTCGCCGTCGCGCTTCTTCAGATAGTGACCCTTGAAGGCGGGGTCGAAGTCGCGCGCGAGGCGCACCCGGCGCCCGGGCTCGACACGGAAGGGCGCGGTGAACTCGCCGAGGTTGCGCAGGGTGGTGTCGGCCACGTCGCAGCTCCTTTCACTTCGCTTGAGCGACGCCCGGGTCGTGCCCGGCGTCGCCCCTACGATCATGTCAGCGCGGGGCGGGCGGGGCAATGCCCCGCCCGCCCTACGTCTGTTTGCCTCTTGTAGGATGCCGTGATGGTCACCCTGCTTATCGTCGCCGCCATCCTGATCGTCTATGCCACCGTCTCACGGCCGCTCAACGAGCGCGGCGTCACGTCGGCGCTCGTGCTCATGGTCGCGGGCCTGCTCGTGGGCCCCTCGGTGCTCGGCTGGTTCAACGTGCCGCTGCAAGGCGGCACGGCGGAGCTCACCGCCGAGCTGGCGCTCGCCCTGCTGCTCTTCAGCGACGCGGCCCGCATAGACCTGGCCTCGCTGCGCCGCCAGCTCGCCTGGCCCGGTCGCCTGCTGCTGATCGGGCTGCCCCTCACCATGGCCGCCGGCGCGCTTGCTGGCCTGGCCGTCTTTCCCGAGTTCTCGCTCGCCACGGTGGCGCTGCTGGCCATCATGCTGTCGTCGACCGACGCCGCCCTGGGCCAGCGCGTCGTCACCGACCCAGCCGTGCCGGCCCGCGTCCGCCAGGCGCTCAACGTCGAGAGCGGCCTGAACGACGGCCTTGCCGTGCCGTTCTTCCTGGTCTTCGTCGACATCAGCCTGACGCAGCTGCACTCCGGGCCGCTTTCGGCAGTGGCCCATCGCGCCGCCAGCCAGATCGGCTGGGGACTGGCCGCCGGTCTGGCCACCGGGATCGTCGGCGGCGCGCTTGTAGCGTGGGCCGACGGCCGCAGCCTCATCGAGCACCCCTGGCGCCAGACGTTCACGCTGGCCACGGCGGTCGCCGCCTACGCCGCGGCGCAGGCGCTCGGCGGCAGCGGCTTCATCGCCGCCTTCGTGGGCGGCGCGGCGTTCGGCCGCATGGCCGGCGCGGCCGGCCCGCGGCTGCTGCAGTTCACCGAAGACTCGGGCGACCTGCTGGCCGCCGTCACCTGGATCGGCTTCGGCGCCCTGGCGCTGGGCAAAGCCCTGAGCCTGGCGAGCTGGTCGATCGCCCTCTACGCCGTGCTCAGCCTCACCGTGGTGCGCATGGCGCCGGTCGCCCTGGCCATGGCGCGCAGCCACGCTCGGCGCCCCACCGTGGCGTTCCTGGGCTGGTTCGGGCCGCGCGGCCTTGCCTCGATCGTCTTTGCCTTGATCGCCCTCGACGAGCACGTGCCTGACGCCCAGCGGCTGTTCACCATCGTGACCTGCACGGTCGCGCTCAGCGTGGTGGCGCACGGCCTGTCGTCGACGCCGCTCGTGGGCCTCTACCGGCGCTGGTACGAAGCCCACACTGCAGTGCGACCCGGGGCCCAGGAGGCCGTGCCCACAGCAACGCCGCGCGCCCGCCGCCAGCGCGCCGCCGACGAGACACGGCCCGCCTGATACCCCGGCCCGCCTGACGCCGGAGTCAGCGTCCGGGGAGCGTCGGCTGCCGAGGAGACGCACGTCGACGGCCACAGAGACGCACCACGGCTAGGCCCAGACGGTCTTCCAGTCGTCCTTCATGCTGACCACGACCCAGCCTTCGTGCGCGGCCAGCTGCAGCGCCTTCTCGGCGCCGGTGTCGTAGGCGTACTCGCGCTCGGCGTCGTCGTGGTGCACCAGCAGCCCGAGGCTCGGGCCGGAGTGTCCGGAGGCGTACTTCAGCATGTGGATGTCGCCGTCGGAGTTGCCGCCGGCAAGGATCGGCCGACGGCCGGTGGCGCGATGGATGTGCAGCGGCTTGCCGGGGCCGTCGTCGATCGGCTGTTCGATCTCTTTGGTGCGCACCACCTGGGCTACGCCTCGCGCATCTTCGGCGTAGGTGAACGTGACGCTGCTGCCGATGGCCTGCGCGCGCGGCACGTCGTAGACCTCCTCGCAGACCGCACGCATGAAGTCGCGCCCGCCGCCCGAGGTGAGAAAGACCTGAAAGCCGTTGTCGCGCAGGTAACGAAGCAGCTCGACCATCGGCTGATAGACGAGCTGCCTGTAAGGCCTGTCGAAGCGCTCGTCGCACACGGTGCTCAGGAACTCGAGCGCGTCGGCCTCGAATTCCTCGACCGTCAGGCCGTCGAAGGCTTGGGTAATGCCTGAGGCGAGCGTGATGACGCCGCTCGGGTCGCCCGCGGCGTAGTCGGCCTGGACCTTGCCGAACCAGGCCATGTCGTGTTCGCCGACCGCTTTGAACGGCTGGCGCTCGCGCAGCTCGGGGTGGGCAGCGACCAGGTTGCCGATGGCGCGCAAGCCGTGCTGCAGCTGGATGTACATCGGTTTCTCGAGCCACAGCGTACCGTCGTTGTCGAAGGTGGCGATCCGCGCAGCGGGCGGCACGAAACTCTCCCCGCCCGTGGTCGTCACTCGCGCCACGAAGTCGCAGATCACGCTCTTGGCGGCGCCGTCGCCCCACGAGGCAAGCGTGTCGGTCATCGTATTCCCTCCCTCGAAGCAGGTGCGTCTGTCATCGCGCCCCTTCCCCTTTGCATCGCCCGGCAATCGAGCGGGGGCGCGGGCGGCTGTCAGCCGCCCGCGCCCCCGCGCAGTCGTCAGTCTGACCGGCTGCCGCCCCGGCGCCGCGGTCAGACGAATGCCGGGTCACTCGCGCATCAGCATCAGCTGCGCTTCGCGCTCCATGTCGACGTAGGGCTCGCCGCTCACGTCGACGGCGACCCGGTCGATCGTGCCGCCCGTGAACGCCCAGGGCGACTCGCCGGGGTAGTCGTCGGTGATCGGCTCGGCGCTGTCGCGACCGACGCACAGACCCTCGCCGGCGAGCGAGAACATGCCGGGCTGGGTCTTGATGCGGCCCTCGCCGACCTTCTTGTCGCCGTGGTAGAGCGAGAGCATGCCGGTCGCCACGTGCGGCGGATCCTCGCCGTCCTTCTCGAAGGAGGCCGACAGGATGAGCTTCTCGCCGGTCGGCAGGTCTTCGGTGGCGTCGACCCTCTGCTCGAACATGCCCACGAAGCTGTTCACGTAGTGCAGCTTGTTGCCCTTGACGTAGAGGGCGTGGCCGCCGAAGCGCGAGCCGTGAGCGAACAGCACGCCTTGCGCCCCAGGCGCCGGAATGTCGACCACCGCCCCGATGGCGAAGGAACGGTTGCGGATGTTCACGGCCTGCGCCTCTGGCACCTCAGCGGTGCCGGGGAAGTAGAGGTAGCGGTCGCGCGGCTTCGACAGCTGCGGGCGCGGCGTCGTGATGATCTCGAGCGCCGAGCGGTCGTCGAGCGGGAAGGCGTCGTTGCGTCCCGCCTCGGCGAACCACAGGTTGACGAGCTCGCGCAGCTTGTCGGGCTGCGCGGCCGCCAGGTCGTGGAGCTCGGAGCGATCGACGTCGGTGTGATAGAGCTCCCAGGCGTCGTCGTTGAAGTTGCTCCAGCCGGCGATGGTCGGATGCGTGGTGACGGCCTTCCAGCCCTCGTGCCAGATGCCGCGCGAACCGAGCATCGAGTAGAACTGGGTCTTGCGCTCCCCGTCGACCTTGGCGTCGTCGAAGCTGCTGCGCATGCTGACGCCGTCGAAACGGCTCTGCACGTGCCCCTTGATGGCGTGCGGCGCCTGGACGCCCAGGCAATCGAGAATGGTCGGCACCAGGTCGATCGCGTGGTGATACTGCTCCCTGATCTCGCCCTTGTGCTTCATGCCGGCCGGCCACGACACGATGCACGGGTCGGCGGTGCCGCCGTTGAACTCGTAGCGCTTCCACATCTTGAACGGCGTGTTGAAGGCCATCGCCCAGCCGTTGGGGTAGTGGTTGTAGGTCTTAGTGCCGCCGAGCTCGTCGAGCATGGCGAGATTGGCCTTGATGTCGTCGGGGATGCCGTTGGCGAAGAGCATCTCATTGACCGAGCCGTCGGGACCGCCCTCGCCGCTGGCGCCGTTGTCGGAGACGAGCATGACGAGCGTGTTGTCGCGCTGACCGGTCTCCTCGAGGTAGTCGAGCAGGCGCCCGATGTGGTGGTCGGCGTGGGCCAGGAAGCCCGCGTAGACCTCGGCCATGCGGCTGAACAGGCGCTTCTCCTCGTCCCTCAGCGAGTCCCACGGCCTCGTGACGTCGAGCGGCGGGAAGGGCTGACCCTTGGGTCCTTTGCGCGTCTCGGGCGTGCCGATCGGGTTGATGGGCGGCAGCTCGGTGTCGGCCGGCACGATGCCCAGCTTCTTCTGGCGAGCCAGGGTCTCCACGCGCAGCGCCTCGTAGCCTGCGTCGAAGCGACCCTTGTACTTGTCGGCCCACTCCTTGGAGACGTGGTGCGGCGCATGACAGGCGCCCGGTGCGTAGTACAGGAAGAAGGGTTTGTCGGGAGCGATCGCCTTGGCGTCGCTGATGAACTCGATCGCCTTGCCGGTGATGTCGTCGGTCAGGTGGTAGCCCTCGGCCGGCGACTTGGGCTGGTCGACCGGGTGGTTGTCGTAGACCAGGTCGGGATACCACTGGTTGGTCTCGGCGCCCAGGAAGCCGTACCAGCGTTCGAAGCCGCGGCCGCTCGGCCAGTTGCGCCGCGGCGCGGCCAGGTTCATCTCGTCGGTCGGGCAGAGGTGCCACTTGCCGACCATGTAGGTGTTCCAGCCGCGCTCGCCGAGGATCTCGGAGAGCATGCCGTTCTCGGGCGGGATGGTGCCGCTGGCGTTGGGAAAGCCGACGGCCGCCTCGGTGATGCAGGCCATCGAGTTGCGCGTGTGGTTGCGCCCGGTGAGCAGGCACGAGCGCGTCGGTGAGCACAGCGCCGTGGTGTGCCACTGGGTGTAGCGCAGGCCGTCGGCGGCGATGCGGTCGATGTTGGGGGTCTCGATCGGACCGCCGTAGCAGTCCATCGCGCTGAAGCCGACGTCGTCTAACACGATGTAGACGACGTTGGGGGCGCCTTCCGGCGCCTTGGGCGGCTCGAACGGCGCCCAGTCGGGGGTCGAGTCGCGGATGTCGACGTTCACGACGCCCTTGAACGGCTTGCTCATGGCGGTCCCCCCTGAGGTGGCTCCAGTAGGCACGCCCCCTCCGGTGGCTACGGGCCGGGGCGGTGCGCTCTCCAGTCGCTCCACCCTACCCGCACGCCAGCTTCGCTACGGCGTTGGCGGCGCGCGCTCGCTCCTGCCGCGCTACACTCGCGCGTTCGCGCCGAACAGGCAGGACTCGCCCGCCGGCGGCAAAAGCGCGGTGTCAACGCTCGCGGTGCGGCGTGGCGAGGAGCGTCAGCGCTCGCGGTGCGGCCTGCCGAGCAGGGCCGTGGCCCAGCCCGACTGATCGTAGGCCTCGATGAACAGGCGCCGCACCAGCAGGGTCATGGGCACCGCCAGCAGCCCGCCGAGCAGTCCCAGGACCCAGCCCCAGACGACCACCGAGAGCACGACGGTGAGCGGCGACAGGTTGGTGTGGTGGGCCACCAAGCGCCGCCCGACGACGTTGCCGATGACCGTGTAGATAAGCAGGATGCCCAGCACCACCGCGAGGGCCTGCCACCAGCCCATCTCGAGCAGCGCCAGAAAGGCCGGCGGGGCCATGGCCAACAGCGCGCCGAGCGTCGGGATGAAGGCCATGAAGAAGGCGAGCAGGCCCCAGAGCGGCGCGTAGTGCACGCCCAGCACCAGCAGGAACACGGTGACGGCGGCGCCCTCGATGGCGCCGGTGATGGTCGTCGCCTGCACGAACCGGCGCATGTCGCGAGTGAAGTCTTCGAGCCGCGCGAGCGAGCGGCTCACACGGGGCGGCGTGCTGGCAAAACGCAGGCTGATGGTGCTCGCCTCGCCCAGCATGAAGAGCACGAGGAGCAGCGTGAGCAGGCCCAGCGAGACGGCGCGCTTCACCGTGTGCAGCGCCGCGACGGTGAGCGAGACGACGTGGCGGGGATCGAGCGGTGCATTCGACCCCTTCGTAAGCCCCGACGACTGGATCCCGAGGTTGCCGAGGGCGTCGGTCGCGTGCTGCCAGCGCACGGCAAGCTCCGCCTGATAGCGCGGCACCTCGGTGGCCAGCCGGGCGACGCCGATCAGACCGGCGGTGACGACGGCGGCCACGGCCACCAGGGTGATCACCACCGTGACCAGCCAGGCGAGCCAGAGCGGCAGGCCCTTGCGCACGAGCAGGTGCAGCAGCGGCGACACCGCCATCGTGACAACGACGGCCAGCAGGAGCGGGTTGATGACCGAGGCCGCGGAGCGCATGAAGACCAGCACGATCGCGCCGGCGGCCAGGCTGAGCAGCAGGCGCAGGCTCGGCGTGAGGCCCAGCGCGGCGCCGCCACCGTCCGCGCGACCGTCGCCGGCCGGGACGCCGACCTCGCAGCCGCGCGGCGCGTCGGGCGGTCCCTGCGCTTCGGCGTCCTGGCTCATCTGATCTCGCCGATCGCTTGACCCATGTGCACTCCTGTCGTGCCCGCGGCGCAAGTCGATCAGGCCGCGCCCGGTCCTCTGTCGCTCTCCTGATAGTGCTCGAGCAGCTCGTCTTCTTCTGCCTTCTTAGGGAAGCAGAAGAAGACGATCACGGTGCCGATCACGACCGCGATGGCGCCGGCCCCATAGGCCCAGTCGGCGCCCGACAGAAACGACGACCTGGCCGCGGCGGTGATCGCCTTGGCGTACTGCGGGTACTGCTGGGCGACGTTGGCGGCGCTCGAGAACGACTGCTCGAGCTGGGCCTGCACGCTGCTCGTGATCTGCGCCTTGTTGGGGGCCGATGCGATGGCCGCCGAGATCGCCGCGGCGTAGCCCGCGGTGAGCAGCGCGCCGAAGATCGACTGCATGATGGCGCCGCCCAGGTCGCGCTGCAGGTCGGCGGTGCCCGACGCCATGCCCACGCGCCGCACCGGCACCGAGCTCGTCAGCGAGCGCGAGGCCGGCGTGCCGAACAGGCCTATGCCTATGCCGAGCAGGCCGTAGCCCAAGCCGACCTCCCAGTAGGGGGCGCCCTCGTTCCACAGCAGAAGCATGGTGAGGAAGGCAAGCAGGCAGAACAGGTAGCCGAGGAGCAGCGTGAAGCGCGAACCGCGGGCGTGCACGAGCCGCGCCGACGGCGGCGCGACCAGCACCATGGCGAAGGCGGCGGGCAGTATGGCAAGGCCGGCGTCGAGGGTCGAATAGCCAAGCACGTTCTGCATGAACTGCTGGCCGATGAACATGGCGCCCATCAGCGAACCGAAGACGATGATGCCGCCCAGCGCCGCGACCCAGAAGATGCGCCGTCCGGCGATGTGCAGGTCGTACAGAGGGCTGGCGGCGCGGCGCTGGCGCACGACGAAGGCGACGGCGGCGACGGCGGTCACGGCCGCGAGCGCCAGGGTCAGCCCGCCCTTGCCCGGCACCGGCGCGAAGTTGATGGCCAGGATGAGCGCCGCCACCATGACGATCGACAGCACGCCGCCGAGGTTGTCGACCGGGTCGGTCGACTCGTTCACGTGGCTGGGCACGTAGAGCAGCGCCATCACCAGGGCGACGACCGCGAGCGGCAAGGTGAACAGAAAGACCGAGCCCCACGAGAAGTGCTGCAGCAGCGCCCCCGAGACGACCGGACCAAGCGCCGCCATGGCGCTGCCGATGCCGGCCCACAGGGCGATCGCGTGGGTGCGCGCGGCGCCCGACCACAACGCCGTGATCAGGGCGAGCGTGGTCGGATAGGCCATGCCGGCCGACAGCCCGCCGACGATGCGGGCGGCGATCAGGACCCCGTCCGACGGCGCGTAGGCGGCCAGCAGGCAGGCAGGCACCGAGAGCGCCATGCCCAGCACGAGCAGCAGCTTGCGCCCGTGGCGGTCGCCGATGGCGCCGAGATAGAGCACCGAGGCCGCGAGGCCGAGTGAGTAGCCGACCGCGACCAGGTCGAGGGCGGTCTGCGACGAGTTGAACGCCTTGCCGATGTCGGGCAGCGCCACGTTGGCGACCGCCAGATTGATGTTCGCGACCCCGGCCGCGAGGATGAGCGTGAGCAGCACGAGACCGGCGCGCTGAGGAGCCGCTGAGGGCTGGGCGATCTTCACCGACGCGGCCGGGCGCGGCGGCGCGGCGGCGCCATCCGGGGCGTCGCCGCCGTTCCGGTCGCGGGGCGCCCCGCTCATGGGTCTCTTCGTGCGGTCGCGCGGCGGGGGCAGCCCCGCCGCGCTACCGAGAGTCGGCAGTCGCTCACCGGCGCGCCCCTACTGCGCGGCCTCGACACCGAGCGCGAGCAGGTCCTGCGGGTGCAGCCACTCGTCGGCTAAAGCCACGCCGCCCGAGGCGATGACGGCGTCGCGCAGCGGGATCGCCCAGCGGTGCTCGATGACGGCGACCGCCGCCGACATGCCCGCGGGGATGGCGTCGGCGACATACCAGACCTCGGCCTCATCGAAGACCGAGCCCTCGTCGAGGGCGCCCTCGGCGCCGGCGAGCGCGCCCACCTCGGCGCCCTCTTCGCCGGCCGCGCCAAAGCCGATCAGCGCGCCGGCGACGGCGCCCAGCTTGGCCAGCTCGTGGCTGTCTGCGAGCTCGACCTTCTCCACGGAGCCGTCTTCGTTTTTGTGCACGAAGAGCAGGTCGACTAAGCGGACGACGTCGTGCTCGGTGAGCCGCTTGAGCTCATCGAGCGCCGCTCCTGTGAACTGGGAGTCGGCTCCGTAGCCGATCACCAGGATCTGTACCGGACCTAGTGGCATTGGTCGTCCTCCTTGACTGAAAAGAGTTGGCGGCGGTCGAGGGCCGGCTACATGCTCTGCAGGATCTTCTGTTTTTGGGCGTCGAACTCGGCCTGGGTGAGGACGCCTGAGTCGAGGAGCTCCTTGAGCTGCTTGAGCTGCGCCATCTTGTCGTCGGTCGAGCCTGATTCCTCGGCGGGAGCCGCCTGGGGCGCCTGTTGCGCGGCGAGCTGCGCGTCCTGGTCGGCGGTGTGCTGCCTGCTCTGCTGCACCTTCTTGCCTACGACGTAGGCGCCGCCGCCGACCACGGCGGCCCGCATGAGCGGTCGTCTTCTGAACATAAGTCCCGGCCTCCTTGAAGGGTTGCCCGAATGACACACACGCGTTGTGACCCGTTGGCCAACGTACCCACGGCGGGCTGCACCCGACCCGTTGAGGCAGAACGAGCGGAGATGGGGATCGAGGGGCGCCGCCGCGCGGCCGCCGCGCGGCGGCCTGCACGAGCCGCTACGACGGCAGGGACTGGCGGTCAGGCAGGAACCCACCCGGGCGGCCGCCGGCGCCACGCCGCAAGCCAGGCGGGCAGCACGCCGAGCAGCGTGTCCATGACCTCGAGGCTGCGGCGCTCGAACTCGCCGTAGTCGTCGTAGACCTCGCCGCCCGCGGCGTCGACCAAGTCGCTCACCGCCCGCAGGATCAGGCAGGGTACGCCGTTGCGCGCCGCGGTCCAGGCGATCGCCCCCGTCTCCCAGTCGGCGGCGACGGCGGCAAAGCGCGCGCGCAACGCGCCCACCTGGGAGGGCACGATGTCGCCGTCGGCCGACACCAGGCGGGCCCGGCGCACCGGCGACGGGTGGGGCGCCGGCCCCAGCCAGGAGAGGTCGCTAGCCGTGGTGAAGGCGGCGATGGCTTCGTCGGGGTCGGTCATCTGCTCGACGATGTCGTAGACGAGCGTCTCGTCGGCGAGCAGCACCTCGCCGCGCGCGACGTGACCACTGAGGCCGCCGCAGGTGCCCAGATTGACGAGGAGCTCGGGCGCGAAGGCGTCGATCACGTACTGCGCCGCGGCGGCCCCCGCGATCTTGCCCCAGCCGCCGTAGACGACGGCGGTGGCAAGGCCCGCCGGCGGCTCGGGCATGAGGAACCACTCGCCGAACGGCGAACGCCGCCGCGCGGGCTCAGGGCAGAGCGTCTCAAGCGCCCGCCACTCGCTGGTGGCGCAGACCAGCACCACGACGGCGACGTCGGGCGCCGTGACGGTGCCGTGCGGCTCGTGCGGCGTGTGCGGCTCGTGCGGCTCGCGGCGCCTGCGGCGCCGCCCTTCGCCGGCTGGTCGCGCTGGCTGCGACACTCGTGTCCCCCGATCGCCCGTCCGATGGCCGCCCCGCGCCGCCGGCGGCGCGCACGCAGGCCGGGCGCGCCGGGGCACTGGCTCTCGCCGGGCATCATACAGCGGCCCCGCTGGGTGCGCCGACGAAAGGAGTATGATGCCGGGCGCCATGAGCGATCCGATCGATACCCCGGCGACACCCGCTGCGGCCCGTCACCGCGTGGTGGTGGTCGGCGGCGGCTTCGGCGGGCTGTACGCGGTCAAGGGCCTCGCTGCGGCGCCCGTCGCGATCACGCTGATCGACCGCGTCAATCACCACCTCTTCCAGCCCCTGCTCTACCAGGTAGCCACCGGCATCATCGACGAAGGCTCCGTGGCGCCCGCCCTGCGCAGCGTGCTGCGCGGCCAGGCGAACGTCGAGGTGCTGCTGGCCGAGGTCACCGGCTTCGACACCGCGGCCCGCACCGTGCAGGCGCTGGCGCCCGACGAGAGGCCGCTCTCGATCGCCTACGACACGCTGGTCGTAGCCACCGGCGTGCGCACCGACTACTTCGGCCACGACGAGTGGCAGGACGCCGCGCCGGGTCTGAAGTCGCTCGAAGACGCGCGCTGGCTGCGCAGCCACATCCTCGGCGCCTTCGAGA
>CAZFJE010000032.1:0-24453 GCA_964519555.1 uncultured Thermoleophilia bacterium | reverse complement strand
GTCACGCGCGACCGCAAGGTCGTCGAGACCGACTGGGCCGGGCACGCCGTCAAGCTGATCGACACGGGCGGGTTCGACATCTCCGACCAGTCGATCCTGGGCGGCGACATCCGCACTCAGGTCAAGGCGGCGCTGGCCGAAGCCGACGCCGCGCTCTTCCTGGTCGACGGCCGGGCCGGCCCGCTGCCCGGCGACTACGAGATCGCCGACGTCCTGCGGCGTGCGAAGATCCCCACGGTGCTCGTCGCCAACAAGGTCGACGATCCCCGCCACGAAGCGGCGCTGGTCGCCTTCTTCGAGCTCGGTCTGGGCGCCCCCCTGGCCGTGTCGGCGCTGCACGGCACCGGCAGCGGCGACCTGCTCGACGAGCTCGTCGCGCTGGCGAGCCGCCTGGCCGAGCAACGCGGCGACACCGGCCCCGACGACGAAGACGACCGCACGGCCGAGATCGCCGTGGCGATCGTGGGCCGGCCTAACGCCGGCAAGTCGAGCCTGCTGAACGCGCTGGTCGGCGAAGAGCGGGTGATCGTCGGCGCGACGGCCGGCACCACGCGCGACGCCATCGACACGACCCTGGCCTGGCACGGCCACGAGTTCCGCTTCGTCGACACAGCCGGCATGCGCAAGGCGGCCAAGGTGTCGGGCGTCGAGTACTACTCCTACCTGCGCAGCCTGGCGACCCTCGATCGCGCCCAGGTGGCGGTGGTCGTGGTCGACGCCACGGTAGGTCTCGGCGAGCTCGACCTGCAGATCGTGGGCGAGGCCATGCGCCGCAACTGCGCCACCGTGCTCGCCGTGAACAAGTCCGACCTCGTCATGCCCGATCTCACCGAGATGGGAGGCATCGCCGCCCGCAAGCTGCGCCAGCGCCCACAGGCGCTCGCCGTGTCGGCTGTGAACGGGCGCGGTCTGGGGCACGTGCTGCAGCTCGTGGCCGATCTGCAGAGTCGCTATACTGCCCACGTTCCCACCGGCGCCCTCAACCGGGTGCTGACCACCATCACCGATGCGCGCACCATGCCGGGCAAGGGACGCAAGAAGCTGAAGCTCTACTACATCTCCCAGTTCCAGACGGCGCCGCCGCGCTTCGCCATCTCCATCAACGACCGCGACCTGGTCACGCGCGAGTTCGGGTTCTACGTCGAGAACCGCCTGCGCGAGGCGCTGTCGTTCGAGGGAGTCCCCCTGATCATCGACTTCAAGGAGCGCTAGACGGTGGGCTGGTGGGTGGCGGCCGGCATCGCTCTGGTGCTCGTCGCCTACATCATGGGCTCCGTGCCCTTCGCGATCGTGATCGGCAAGTGGTTCTGGCACGTCGACGTGCGCGACCACGGCTCGGGCAACGTGGGCACGACCAACGTCTTCCGCGTGCTCGGCATCCGCGCCGGCTCACTCGTGCTGATCGGCGACATGGCCAAGGGCTTCATCCCGGTGTTCATCGCAGCGCACTACTTTCCCACCTGGTATGCGCTGATCGTCGCGCTGGCCGCCTTGCTTGGCCACATGTACTCGGTCTTCCTGCGCGGCGGCGGCGGCAAGGGCGTGGCCACCGGGGCCGGCATCGTGCTCGCCCTGGTGCCGTGGATCTTCATCATCGCGCTGTGCGTCTTTCTGGTCTTCCTGTTCGCCACGCGCATGGTGAGCGTGGCTTCGATGATGGCGGCGCTCACCTTCGCCATCTGCACGTTCGCCTTCGACAAGCCGGTCTGGTACAAGGTCCTCGCGGTCTTCGCCGCGCTGGTCGTCATCTTTCAGCATCGCTCCAACATGCGCCGCATCGCGCTGCGCTGTGAGAACAAGGTGACCTTTCCCTGGGATCACCGCGGCTCGTCGGGCTCCGGTCAGGCCGGCGCCGGGGCTTAAGGCCGGGGTTCCACGGCCGTGCGCGTCACCGTCATCGGTTCGGGCAGCTGGGGCTGCACCTTCGCCCGCCTGCTGTGGCGCAACGGCCACACCGTCCAGGTGCTCACCCTGACCGCGGCCGAGGCCGCGCAGTTGAACGCAGAGCACGAGAATCCGCGCTTCGTGCCGGGCGTCGAATTCTCGCCCGAGATCCGCTTCGTCGCCATGCCCGAGGCGTCGCTCGAGGGCGCCGAGCTCGTCGTTTACGCCGTGCCCACGCAGGTCGTGCGCGCGGTCGCCGGCTGGGTCTCCGGCCGTCGCCCCGGGCAGTCGCTGCAGCTCTCGCTGGCCAAGGGTCTCGAGCTGCACAGCCTGCAGCGGCCGACCGAGGTGATCGCCCACGAGACGTCGGCCGCGGTGGCCGCGCTCTCGGGTCCCAATCACGCCGAGGAGATCTCGCGCGACATGCCGGCGGCCACCGTGATCGCCGCCGCCGATCCCGAGCTCGCGCGCCGCCTGCAGCGCATCGTCACCGGCGACACGCTGCGCGTCTACACCAACGACGACGTCGTGGGGGTAGAGTTCTGCGGCGCCGCCAAGAACCCGATCGCCATCGCGGTCGGCATAGCCGACGGTCTCGGCTTCGGCGACAACACGCGGGCCGCGCTCATGACGCGCAGCCTCGCCGAGGTGGCTCGCCTGGGCATGCGCCTGGGCGCCGACTTCGCGACCTTCGCCGGTCTCGCCGGCATCGGCGACCTCATGGCCACCTGCACCTCGCAGCACAGCCGCAACCGCCACGCCGGCGAGCTCATCGGCCGCGGCGAGGACCCGGCCGCCGTGCAGCAGATCATCGGCCAGGTCGTCGAAGGCATTCCCACGACGTACGCGCTGCACGACCTGAGCGCCAGGCTGGGCGTCGAGATGCCGGTCACCGAGGCGGTGTTCGCCGTGCTCGAACAGGGCCTCTCGCCGGCCGAGTCGGTGCGCAACCTGATGGGCCGCGAGGTCACCTTCGAGGCCGGCCAGGACATGATGAGCCTGATCACTCAGATCCGTCAGACGGCGACCAAGACGGCCAAGCGCACCGCCCGCAAGCTCCTGCCCTGACGGCCGGGGCCGAGCGTGCCGCAGGCACGGGCGTATCGTTGTCCGCGCGCCCGCCGGTCTGATACACTCGCCGACAGGTCGTTTTGACCCATCACGAGAGAGGCCGCCGTCGCGCGTCGCGCGCGCCAGCGGTCCTGGCTGAGGGACTGGCCCTACGAAGCCCGGCAACCGGTCGCACGGCACGGTGCCAACTCCAGCAGGCGATGAGCCTGACAGATGGGTCGACCTGGCACAGGCTCGAAAAACGTCGTGACGTTCGCGCATGCCGTGACCAAGGCGCGGGCCAGGAGGACCACGTGGACAAGCACGAGCACCTGTTCAGTTCGGAGTCGGTGACCGAGGGTCACCCCGACAAGATCGCCGACCAGATCTCCGACGCCATCCTCGACGCCGCGCTCGCCGAAGACCCCTTCAGCCGCGTCGCCTGCGAGACCCTCACCACCACGGGGCTCGTCATGGTCTCGGGCGAGATCAGCACGCAGACCTACATCGACATCCCGCGGGTGGTGCGCGGCGTGGTCAAAGACGTCGGCTACTCGCATTCGTCGTTCGGCTTCGACCACGAGACCTGCTCGGTCATCACCACCATCCACGAGCAGTCGCCCGACATCGCCCAGGGCGTGGGACGGGCCTATGAGGTGCGCACCGACGTCAACGACGACGACGAGCTCGACAGCCAGGGCGCCGGCGACCAGGGCATGATGTTCGGCTACGCCTGCAGCGAGACGCCCGAGCTCATGCCGCTGCCCATCATGCTCGCCCACAAGCTCACCAAACGCCTGGCCGAGGTGCGCAAGGCCGAGGTCCTGCCGTACCTGCGCCCCGACGGCAAATCGCAGGTCACCGTGCGCTACGAGGGCCAGCGTCCTGTCGAGATCGTGCGCGTCGTGCTGTCCACCCAGCACGCCCCCGAGGCCGACGTCGACATGCTGATCAAGCCCGACCTGCTTGAGCACGTCGTCGAACCGATCCTGCCCAAGGAGCTCTACGATGCCGCCCGCATCGCCGAGATCACCCTGGTCAACCCGACCGGGCGCTTCGTCGTGGGCGGACCGATGGGCGACACCGGTCTCACCGGCCGCAAGCTGATCGTCGACACGTACGGCGGCGCGGCGCGCCACGGCGGCGGCGCCTTCTCAGGCAAAGACCCGAGCAAGGTCGACCGCTCCGGCGCCTACGCCGCGCGCTACGTCGCCAAGAACGTCGTGGCCGCCGGTCTCTGCGAGATCTGCGAGGTACAGGTGGCCTACGCGATCGGCGTGGCCCACCCCGTGTCGGTCATGGTCGACTGCCACGGCACCGAGACGATCTCGGTCGAGTCGATCGAGGCGCTCGTGCGCGAGCACTTCGACCTACGGCCGGCCGCCATCATCCGCGACCTCGACCTGCGCCGTCCGATCTACCGCAAGACGGCGACCTACGGCCACTTCGGCCGCACCGACCACGATTTCACGTGGGAGCGCACCGACAAGGCCGCGGCGCTGCGCGCGGCGGCCGGTCTGAAGCTCGAATCCGAGCCGGTCGTCGGCTAGGCTCACGCCCGCTCATGGACCGACCCGGCGGCACGCCTGCGCTTCGCCGCCGGGTCGGTCTTCTTTTCAGCCGCCCGGGCTCGCAGTCACTCTCTCGGCTGCGTTGCCGCCCCGTCGGTTTCTCCGTCCCCGCCGGCGCGCAGACTGGGGGCAGGTGACCGCATGTATGCTGCCGTCTTTCCGCTGCTGACCGCGCGGGCGCTCGAGGAGCCGTTCGACTACCTCGTGCCCGACGAGCTCGCCGCCGTCGTGCGGCGCGGCTCGGTCGTGGCGGTGCGCCTGGGCGCGCAGACCGTCCTCGGTGTCGTGCTGGCCCTCTCCGCGACCTCTGCCCACACCGGGCGCCACCTGCCGGTGCTCTCGGCGATCGACCTGCCCGTGGTCCCTGAGGAGCTGCTCGACATGGCCGCCCGGGTGCGCGACCACTACCTCACCACGCTGGGGTCTGCTCTGGCTCTCGTGCTGCCGCCCGCCGGCGCGCTGAGCCTGCGCCGTCAGCTCGTGCCCACTGTCGTCGGCCTCGCCGCGCTGGCCGCGGGCCAGCGCGGCGCCGAAGCCCTCGAGCGCTACATGGGGGGCGCCTCCGCCGACGCCGCCGCCGCGCGCCTGCGCCGTCGCGGCTGGCTGGCCGCGAGCTACTCGCTGCACGTCGCCGGCGCGCGCGCCGCGCCGCGCCTGCTCACGGTGGGCGAGGGGCGGCCGAGCCGGCTCGGGGCGCGCCAGCGCGCGGCGCTCGACCACGTGCAACGCCGCCGCACGGTCGACGAAGCCGCGCTGCGCGAACACGCCGGCGTGAGCGCGCGCGGCCTCGAGCGGCTGCTCGCCGACGACGTGCTGCGCGTGGCCGGCGAACAGCAGCGCCGGCCGGCCGCAGCCGAAGCGGCGCCCACGCTACTCCCCGAGCAAGAGGCGGCGCTCGCCGAGATCCTCGCCGCCGGCGGCCGCGGCGAACCCGTCCTGCTGCACGGCGTCACCGGCAGCGGCAAGACCGAGGTCTACCTGCGCGCCGCCGAAGCCGTGCTGCGCTCGGGGCACGGCGTCCTCATGCTGGTGCCTGAGATCGGCCTGACCGGGCAGACGATCGCCCGGCTTGCCGCACGGTTTCCGGGTGAACGGATCGCCGTGTTCCACTCCGGCCTGTCGCAGGGCGAGCGCCTGTCGGCCTGGCGCGAGACGGCGAGCGGACGGGCGCGCATCGCCCTGGGCGCCCGCTCGGCGGTGTTCGCCCCGCTGCGCGACCTGGGTCTCATCGTCGTCGACGAAGAGCACGACGCGTCGTACAAACAGGACAACGACCCGCGCTACGACGCGCGCACGGTGGCGGCGTGGCGTGCCGCGCGCACCGGCGCCGCCCTGGTGCTCGGCTCGGCGACGCCCAGCATCGAAGCCTTCGCTCGTACGGTGCGCCACGCCGACCTTACCCGGCGGGTCGACGGCTCGGTGCCGCCGCGCCTCGAGATCGTCGACATCCGCGACACGCCCGGCCTGCTCTCGGCGCCGCTTGCGCGCGCCATGACGCAGGCGGTCGAAGCCGGCGACAAGGTCATCCTCTTCCTCAACCGCCGCGGCTACGCCTCGCTCCTCGCCTGCAGCCACTGCGGCCACACCTGGGTCTGCCCGCACTGCGACGTCGCCCTCGCGTATTTCGCCCGGGGCGACCGCCTGCGCTGCCGCATCTGCGACTACCACGAGTCGGCGCCGGGGGTGTGCCCGGCCTGCCAGAGCATGGAGCTGGCGCGCTATGGCTACGGTACCGAGGCCCTCGAGCGCGAGGTCGCCGGCCTGCTGCCGGGCATCGAGCTGCTGCGCCTCGACTCCGACGTGGCCGGTTCGTTCGCGCGTCTCTCGGACGTGCTCGAGCGCTTCGCCGCGCCGGGCAGCAAGGTCCTGGTCGGCACCCAGATGATAGCCAAGGGCCACCACTTTCCCGACGTCACCCTGGTGGGTGTCGTCAACGCCGACCTCACGCTGCGCTTCCCCGACTTTCGCGCCGAAGAGCGTACCTTCGCCATGCTCGTGCAGGTGGGCGGGCGCAGCGGTCGCGGCGAGCACCCGGGGCGCGTGCTGGTGCAGACTCTCGACCCCCAGGCGCGGCCCATCGCCCTGGCGGCCTCGGGCGAGCACGAGCGCTTCTACGACGACGAAGTCGCGAGGCGCGAGGCGCTCGGCTACCCGCCGTCGAGCACCCTGCTGGCCGTCGAGGTGTCGTCGACCGCTGCCGACAAGGCGACCGCCGGCGCGGCCTTCGTGGGTACCCGGCTGCGCGATGCCCTGCGCCACGACGAGCTCGTCATCGGACCGGGTCCGCTGTCGCGCGAACGGGCCCGCTACGTGGCCCGCCTGGTGGTCAAGAGCGCCGCCGTCGACGAGACCCTGCCGGTCATGCGCCACTTGCTCGCGCGCTACGGCGCGCGTTTCGCGCGACGCGGCGCGCGGCTCGTTGTCGACGTCGAGCCACAATGGTTATGACGCGGGGTACAATACCGTCATGAGTCAGACCGAACGCACAGAGCGCGGCCCCGGCAAGGGGCGTCGCGAACGCACCGAGGTGTCGCCCGAGCGCCAGGCCGCCGCGCGCCGCCAGATCCGCACGCTGGGCGACCCCGTGCTGCGCGAACAGGCGCAGCCGGTCGACAAGTTCGACGACGAGCTTGCCGCGCTGTCGCGGCGCCTGATCGGCATCATGCGCGACGCGCCCGGGGTGGGCCTTGCCGCCACGCAGCTCGGCGTCGTGCAGCGCGTGCTGGTCTACGAGGTCGACGACGACGCGGTCACGCTGGTAAACCCCAGGATCGTCGAGACGTCGCGCGAGACCGAGGTCGCCGAAGAAGGCTGCCTGAGCCTGCCCGGCATGAACCTTCAGGTCGAGCGCGCCTTCGCCGTCCACGTGCGCGCCCGCGACGTCCGCGGGCGGCGCCTCGACTTCGAGGCCGAGGGCCTCGAGGCGCGCGTCATCCAGCACGAGACCGATCACCTCGACGGCATCCTCATCCTCGAACGTGCCACGCGCGACGAGCGCGCCCGCGCCCTGCGCGAGTTCCGCGAGCGCGAGATCGCCGCCGTCTCTCCCGTTTCGTCCGGCTCGGGCCTGTAGGCCTTGAGGATCGCCTGGGCCGGCACGGCACGCTTCGCGGTGCTCGTGCTCTCAAAAGTCGCCGCCTCGCCACACGAGATCGTCGTCTGCCTCACCACGCCCGACCGCCCGCGCGGCCGCCACGGCGCGCCGCAGCCCTCGGTGCTCAAAGAGGCTGCTCTCGAGCTGGGCGTGCCCGTGGTACAGCCCGACGACCTGCGCGCTCCCAATGCCCGCGCCAAGCTGCTCGCCTTCGCCCCCGACGTGCTGGTGGCTTGCGCCTACGGGCGCATCGTGCCGCCCGAACTGTTCACGGCTTTGCCCTCGCTGGTCGTCCACCCCTCGCTCGTGCCGCACTGGCGCGGCGCGGCGCCGGTGGTGCGCGCTCTCATGGCGGGCGAGACCCGTCTCGGGGTGGCGACCATCGCGATGGCGGCCGGCATCGACGAGGGACCGATCGCCGACGAGCGCGAGGTGGCCGTGCCGCGCGACGCCGACGCCGGCGCCGCCTACGATCTTCTCGCGGGCCCCGCAGCCGACAGCCTGCTCGCCACGCTCGCCGCTGTGGCCGACGGCAGTCTCGTTTACACGCCTCAGCGGGGCGACACCGACTACGCCGCCAAGATCACCGAGGCCGATCGCGTGGTCGACTGGCGGCGGCCGGCCGCCGAGATCGCCGATCAGGTGCGGGCGCTCTCGCCCGAGGTCGGCGCCCACACCGAGCTCGGCGGCCGTCGCGTGCTGCTCTGGAAGACCACGCCGCTTGCCGCCCTGCCCGACGGCGATCGGGCGCGCGATCGGCTGATCGTGCCCACCGGACGGGGCCATCTCGAGATCCTCGAGCTGCAAGAGGCCGGCCGGCGGCGCATGACCGCCCACGACTACCTGCGGGGCGCCGGCCGGCGCCTGGCGCAGGGCTGAGGGCTCACTTGACCGGCGCAGCGGTCGCACCGGCGCGCAGCGCCGCCTTCAACGTGCTCGTGCGCGAGGCGGCCAGCAGGGCCCCGTTCGAGCTCGCCGCCGCCGCGGCCGCCGAGTTCGGTGCGCTCGAAGGGCGCGACCGCGGCCTGGCTTACGAGCTCGTGATGGGCACCATCAAGCGGCGCAACTCACTTGATCGCGTCATCGCCGCCTTCGCGAGCGCCTCGTCGTCGCGCCTGCGCCCCGACGTGCGCGAAGCGCTGCGCCTGGGCGCCTTCCAACTGCTCTACCTCGACCGCGTGCCGGCCCATGCCGCCGTGAACGACGCGGTCGAGCTCGCCAAACGCCACGGGCAGCGCACCGGCTCGTTCGTGAACGCCGTGCTGCGCCGCGTGGCCGCCGACGGCCGCGCCGAGCTTGCCCGCCTGTCGGCCGCCGACTCGACCGAGGCGCTGGCGCTGCGATTTTCACACCCCGACTGGCTCGTCGCGCTCTGGGTACACGAGCTCGGCGGCAAGGCGGCCGCCGAGCTGATGACCGCCGACAACCTGCCCGCCGAACGCTGCGTCCGCGTGAACCGCCTGCGCGCGACGCCCGCCGAGGCGCAGGCCGCCCTGGCCGCCGGCGGCATCACCGCGCGGCCCGCGAGCGGCCCGTCCCGCGAGCTCGTCCGCGCCACGCCCGACGCCTTCCTGCTCGAAGGAGCGGCGCTCGAGTCCAGTGCCGCCTTCCGGGACGGCCTTGTCACGCCGCAGTCGCGCGGCTCGCAGCTCGCCGCGGCCATCGCCGCGGCCGGCGCTGGCGACGCAGGCGTAGGCCGCGCCGCCGACCTGTGCGCGGCGCCCGGGGGCAAGACGTCGCAGCTCGCCGCGTTGCTGCCCGGCTGGCAGGTGCTGGCCGCCGACGACGAGCCCCACAGGGTCACGGCGCTGCGCGCCAACCTTGCCCGGCTCGGTGCCCACGAGGTCGAGGTGGCCGAGCGCGACGTGCTGACGATGGGCGCCGACCCCGAGCAGCAGGGGCGCTACGATCTCGTGCTGCTCGACGCTCCCTGTTCCGGCCTGGGCACGCTGGCCTCGCGGCCCGACCTGCGCTGGCGGCGGCGGGCCGGTGACGTGGCGCGTCTGGCGGCGCTGCAGCAGAGCCTGCTGGACGCCGCCGCCGCACTGGTCGCGCCGGGTGGCACCTTGACGTACTCGGTCTGCACCATCGCGCGGGCCGAGACCCTCGAGGTCGTCGAACGCTTCATCTCGCGCGGTGGGGGAGACGGTGAGCCGGGGCGCCCGCTCGCCTGGGAGCTCGACGATCTGGGGGCCGGCTACCCCGACCTGCGCCATGCCGGCAACGGCGCCTTCGTGCAGACGCTGCCGTCGCGCGACCAGACCACCGGTTTCTTCGTCGCACGCCTGCGACGAGTCGATTAGCATGCACTGGTGCCATCACAGCCGCGACGCAGGGGAGAGACCATGAACGACGTACTCGAGCAGCGCCTGGTGACGCCGTCGATCCTGTCGGCCGACTTCGGCCGCCTCGCCGCCGACATCGCCACCGTGATCGACGCGGGGGCGCGGCTCATCCACGTCGACGTCATGGACGGCCATTTCGTGCCCAACATCACGATCGGGGCGCCGGTCGTGAAGGCCATCGCGCCCGCGGCGCACGAGCGCGGCGCGGCGCTCGACGTGCACCTCATGATCGAACACCCCGAGCGCTACGTCGACGCCTTCGCGGCGGCCGGCGCCGACGCCATCACCGTCCACCAGGAAGCCTGCGTCCACCTGCACCGCACGCTTGCCCAGATCCGCGAGGCCGGCGCCGCGGCGGGTGTCGCGCTCAATCTCGCGACACCCATCGAGACGCTGGCCGAGGTGCGCGACGATGTCGACCTGGTGCTCGTCATGTCGGTCAACCCCGGCTTCGGCGGACAGCGCTTCATCAGCGGCGCCCTCGACAAGCTGCGCCGCGCCCGCGCCTTCCTGCCGGCCGCGGTGGCCATCGAGGTCGACGGGGGCGTGTCGCTCGACAACGCCGCGCAGCTCGTGCGCTGCGGCGCCAACCTGCTGGTCGCCGGCAACAGCGTCTACGGGGCGCCCGACCCGAGCGCCGCCTTCCGCGCCCTGCAGGCCGCCGTCACCGCCGCCTGAGTCCCGCCGCCTGCGGGCGGAGCCTCGCGGCGCGCCCGGCGTTGCGCTATACTGAGCGGGAGTAAAACGTCTTCAGGGCGGGGTGAGATTCCCCACCGGCGGTGAAAGCCCGCGAACCCCACGCGTTGGGGCCGATCAGGTGAGATCCCTGAGCCGACGGTCAGAGTCCGGATGAAAGAAGACTGCGGGTACGTAGTCGCAAGAGCCCTGGAGCCTGTGTGCGCCGGGGTTTTTCTTATGACTGACGCCGAACATCTGGACCACGCCCTGCAGCTCGCCCGCCTGGGCCGGCGGCAGGCGCACCCCAACCCTCGCGTCGGAGCGGTCGTCGTGACCGCCGACGGCCTCGTGGGTGAGGGGTACCATCGCGGGCCGGGCACGCCGCACGCCGAGGCCGTCGCCCTCGAGCAGGCCGGCGAGCGCTCGCAGGGCGCCACCCTGTACGTGACCCTCGAGCCGTGCTGCAGCTACGGTCGCACCGGTCCCTGCACCGAGAAGATCATCGCCGCCGGCGTCGCCCGCGTGGTGATCGGCGCCCCCGACCCGAACCCGGTCGTCGACGGTCGCGGTATCGACGCCCTGCGCGCCGCTGGCATCGACGTCGTGGTCGACGACGGCCCCCTGCACGGGCTCTGCGAGCAGTTGAACGAACCGTTCGCGCGCTTCATCCGCGAGGGTCTGCCGTTCGTCACCTTCAAGGCGGCGGTGTCGCTCGACGGCAAGGTGGCCGCGGCCGGCGGCGACGCCCGCTGGATCTCCTCGCCCGCCAGCCGCCGCCTGGTGCACAGCATGCGCGCAGCGGCCGACGCCGTCATGGTGGGGGCCGGCACGGCTCGCCGCGACGACCCGCGCCTCACGGCGCGCGACGTCGAGGGCCCCGACCCCGTGCGCGTCGTCGTGAGCCGCGGCGGCGACCTACCCGCCGAGTCGCAGCTCGTCGCGACCGCCGCCGAGGTGCCCACCATCCTGCTCACCCGCGCCATCGCACCCGACGCGGCGCGCACGCTCACCGAGCGCGGCGTCGAGATCGTGCGGGCCGTCGACCTGCGCACCGGCCTGGCGGCGCTCGCCGCTCGCGGCCTCGTCGAGATCCTCTTCGAAGGCGGGCCCACGCTGGCCGCGGCGCTCCTCGACGCGGGACTCGTCGACCGGGTCGCGATCTTCGTCGCGCCGCTGCTCGTGGGCCGCGGCGCGCCCGACCTGGTCGCCACCCCGGCGCCGGCGGTCGTCGCCGAGGGCCTCGCACTGAGCGACGTGGTCTGGTCCGCGACGGGACCCGACATGGTCTGTGAGGCGCGCGTCGTCAAGCGTGCCGCCGCCGCGGGCCTGCCGGGCGCCGCGCCGCCGCCGCCCGATACACCGCCATTCGGGGGGGCGCCGTCTGCGACCGCGAAGCCGTCGACCGAGCGCACCGCCGAGCCGAGCTCGGCCGGCGGGCGCACCGAGAGGGAGGGGTAGGCTCATGTTCACCGGCATCGTCGAAGAGGTCGGGCGCCTGCGCGGCCTGGTCGTGCGCGACGCGACCGCGGTGCTCGAGATCGAGGCCCACACTGTGCTGGCCGACACGCGCGTGGGCGACTCGATCGCCACGAGCGGGCCGTGTCTCACCGTGACGCGCCTGGCCGGCGACCGGTTCTGGGCCGACGCCATGCCCGAGACGGTGCGGCGCACCACGCTGGGGCGCAAGCGGCCCGGCGACGGGCTCAACCTCGAGCGCGCCCTCACGCTGCAGTCGCGCCTCGGCGGGCACCTTGTACAGGGCCACGTCGACGGCGTCGGCACGGTGGTCAAGATGGCGCGCGAACAGAGCGCGTCGGTGGTCACGCTGGCGGCGCCCGCCGCCGTCGTCGACGTGAGCGTGCCGCAGGGCTCGGTGACGGTCGACGGCGTGAGCCTCACGATCGTCGACCTCACCGACGCCGGCCTCAGAGTCTCGCTGATCCCTCACACGGTCGCAGCCACCACGTTGCGCGACCTGGCGGTGGGCGACGAGGTCAACCTCGAAGCCGATCTCATCGGCAAGTACGTGCGCGCCTACCTGGCGCGATCCGGATCCACCCAGGGTCTCACCTTCGAGAAACTGTCAGAAGCGGGGTACCTATGAGCAGCACCGACACGCCCACGACCGACGGCCACCACGCGCCCTTCGCGGCCGCCAGCGCGGGCTCGACGGCCGACGAGGGGCGCGATCCATCGGCCTTCGCCACCATCGAAGAAGCCCTGGCCGACATCCGCGCCGGCCGCATGCTCGTGGTCTGCGACGACGAGGGCCGCGAGAACGAAGGCGATCTCACCATGGCGGCCGAGTTCGTCACGCCCGAATCGATCAACTTCATGGCGACCCACGGTCGTGGCCTGATCTGCCTTACGCTCACCGCGAAGCGCTGCGAAGAGCTCAACCTGGGACCCATGGTGGCGCAGAACTCGGCGCGCTTCCAGACCGCCTTCACGCAGTCGATCGAGGCGCGCCACGGCGTGACCACCGGCATCTCGGCGGCCGACCGTGCGCGCACCATCCAGGTGGCTGTCGACCCCGCATGCGGGCCGCACGACATCGTGCAGCCCGGCCACATCTTTCCGCTCATCGCCGCCTCGGGGGGCGTGCTCGAGCGCGCCGGCCAGACCGAGGCCGGCGTCGACCTCGCCCGCCTCGCCGGCCTGCAGCCGGCGGCCGTGATCTGCGAGGTCATGAACGACGACGGCACCATGGCGAGAGTGCCCGACCTGGTCGGCTACTGCCGGCGGCACGGCATCAAGATGATCACCGTGGCCGACCTCATCCGCCACCGGCGCCGCACCGAGAAGCTCGTGCGCCGCGCGGCCGTCGTGCAGATGCCCACGCGCTACGGCGACTTTCGGGCGATCGGCTATGAGTCGCTGGTCGACAGCTCGCAACACGTCGCCTTGGTCAAAGGCAACGTCGCGGGCAAGAGCGACGTGCTCGTGCGCGTGCACTCCGAGTGCCTCACGGGCGACGTCTTCGGCTCGCTGCGCTGCGACTGCGGCGACCAGCTCGCGCTCGCCATGCGGCGCGTCGAAGAGGAGGGCCTGGGCGTGGTGCTCTACATGCGCCAGGAAGGCCGCGGCATCGGCCTTCTCAACAAGCTGCGCGCCTACGCTCTGCAAGAGAAGGGCCGCGACACCGTCGAGGCCAACCTCGAGCTCGGCTTTCCGGCCGACCTGCGCGACTACGGCATCGGCGCCCAGATCCTGGTCGACTTGGGCCTGTCGAGCATCCGCACGATGACCAACAACCCCAAGAAGCTGGTCGCCCTCGAGGGCTACGGCTTGACCATCACGGAGCGCGTGCCCATAGAGGTGGCGCCCCACGAGCACAGTGTCACGTATCTGCGCACCAAGCGCGACAAGATGGGCCACCTGCTGGAGCACGAGGAGCTCCTGCCGGTCGAAGGCGACGAGGGGTAGTGAACAGATCCGGCCATCCGACCCCGGGCCGGCGTCGGCCCGCACCGAAAGGAGCTTCTTGACCATGAACACGACCTACGAGGGAAAGCTGACGGGCAAAGGACTCAAGTTCGCGCTCGTCGTGGGGCGCTTCAACGAGTTCATCTCGGGCCATCTGCTGAGCGGGGCGCTCGACAACCTGCGCCGTCACGAGGCGGCCGACGACGACATCGACATCGTCTGGGTGCCGGGCGCCTTCGAGATGCCGCTCATCGCCCAGAGGCTGGCAGGCAGCGGTCGCTACGACGCCGTCATCTGCCTGGGAGCGGTGATCCGCGGCGGCACGCCGCACTTCGACTACGTGGCTTCAGAGGTCGCCAAGGGGATTGCCAAGGTGGGCCTCGACAGCGGCGTGCCGGTGGTGTTCGGGGTGCTCACGACCGACAGCGTCGAACAGGCCGTCGAACGTGCCGGCACCAAAGCCGGCAACAAAGGCTGGGCGGCGGCGACGACCGCCCTTGAGATGGCCAACCTGCTGCGGGTGCTGCCGTAAGGCGCACCCGCGAGGGGCGCGGGCCGGGGTCGCTACAGGGCCTTGGCCACGCGTCCGGACTTGAGACAGCGGGCGCAGACGTAGGCGGCCTGCGAGCGTCCGTCGAGCATGATGTGGACGTGCTGCAGGTTTGGCTCGAAACACCGTTTGGTAGCTCTATTGGAGTGGCTGCGGTTGTTGCCCACTGCGGGCTTCTTGCCACAACTCACGCAGATTCGTGACATGCGCGATCCTCGCTTGCGAAAGGTGACGGGCCGGAATTATGCTACACGCGGCCGCGAGACGCAACCGCGGCCCTTGTCGTATCTGTGACCCATGAGTCAGTTCACGAAACAAATGTCCATTCTCGAGGCGCTCGAATCGCACCCCGGCGCGCGCGACGTGTTCGCGCGATGGGGTATGGGGTGCAGTCTCTGCATCGGCGCGCAACTCGAGAGTATCGAGAGCGGGGCCATCATGCACGCCGTCGATCCCGAGGCCGTCGTCGCCGAGCTCAACCGGCTCGAGCGTACGACCGCCGGCGACTGAAACGGCCGGGCAGGCGCTCGTGGCTCAGCCCGACCTCAAAGCCAATCTCCCCGGCGCCCTCGGCGGCGAGGTCACCGTGGCCGACGGCGTCATCGCCAAGCTCGCCGGTCGCGCCGCTCTGCTCACCTACGGCGTGGTCGACCTGCGGCGCTCGCGGCTCACGCCGCTCGCCCGCCTGTTTCGCGACGAGCTCACGAGCGGGGTCGACGTCGACGCCCACGAATCGCACGCCGACATCAGCCTGCACGTCGTGATCGAGCGCGGCCTCAACCTGGCCGAGGTCACCCGCACGCTCGAAGAGCAGGTGCGCTTCGAGGTGGAGCGGATCGCCGGCGTGACGGTCGGCGAGGTGCACGTACGCGTCGACAACGTGCGCCGATGAGCGCGCGCGGGCACGTTCTCGAGGTGCTCGCCGGGGCGTCTACCGCCCTGGGGCTCGAACGCGACTACATCAACGACCTGAACGTCTACCCAGTGCCCGACGGCGACACCGGCACCAACCTGTTTCTCACCATGCAGGCGGTGATCGACGAAGTCGAGGGCGTCGCCGCCGACGACCTTGGCGGGCTCATGGCGGTCGTCATCCGCGGCTCGCTCATGGGCGCCCGCGGCAACTCCGGCGTGATCCTCTCGCAGATCGTGCGCGGCGCTTGCGAGTCGATCGCCGCGGCGCGCGCCTTCGACTCGGTCGCCGTGCGCGATGCCCTGCACGCCGCCTCCGACGCCGCCTACCGCGCCGTGCGCCAGCCCGTCGAAGGCACTATGCTCTCGGTCATACGGGCCATGGCCGACGCCGCCGCAGCCACCCCCGAGACCATCTCTCTGCCCGCCCTGCTGACCACGGTGAGCACTGCCGGAGCCGAGGCCGTCGAGCACACCATCGACCAGCTCGAAGCGCTGCGCCGCGCGGGCGTGGTCGATGCCGGCGGCTACGGCCTGCTCGTGCTGCTGCGCGGCGCGGTGGCCGGCTTTTTGCGGGCCGAGACCGGCAGCGTCGCCGCGGCGGCGGTCACCGCCGACGGCAGCGACCGCCGCCGCGGACGCGCTTCGCGCCACGTCGCCGGCATACCGGCCGACGACATCGAGGAGTCGCGCTACCGCTACTGCACGAGCTTCCTGCTGCTCGGCGACGACCTCGACCACGACGACCTCGAGCGCTTCATCGGAACCCAGGGCGACTGCGCTCTCGTCGTCGGCGGCGAGGGCATGCTCAAGGTCCACGTGCACACCGATCACCCCGGCGCCGTGCTCAGCTACGCCTCGACGCACGGCACGATCGACGACATCGAGGTCGCCGACATGCGCGAGCAGACCCGCGCGCGCCAGCGCCGCCTGCGCCTCGACCAGCGTGTGGCCTGTGTGGCCGTCGCCGCCGGCGAGGGCAACAAGTCGCTCTTTCGCGAGCTCGGCTGCGAGGCCGTCATCGACGGAGGCCAGTCCATGAACCCGAGCGCCGCCGAGCTCGTGGCCGCCGTCGAGAGCCTCGACGCCGCCGAGGTCGTCGTGCTGCCCAACAACGGCAACGTCGTGCTCACCGCCGAGCAGGCCGCGACCATGTGCGACCGCAAGGTGGCAGTCGTGGCGTCGACCTCGCTGCCGGCCGGACTGTCGGCCATGGTCGCTTTCGACACCGACTCAGGGGCGGCCGCCAACGCCGCCGCCATGGACGAGGTGCTCGCCCGCGTGCACAGCGCCGAGATCACCCACGCCGTGCGCGACTCCGAGATCGATGGCACGCCGGTGCGCCAGGGCGAGGTCATCGGCCTGGTCGACGGCCACCTCGCGGCCAGCGGCGACGATCTCGTGCTGGTCTTCGGCGACGTCGTGCGCAAGCTCGGCTCAGGCGGCGCTGAGCTCATCACCATCCTTACCGCACTGAACGGCTGCGGCGTCACCGTCGCCGACCTCGAGCGCACCGCCGCCGAGGCCTGTGCCACTGAGTGTCCCCTGGTCGAGTTCCTGTTCCAGGAGGGCGGCCAGCCGCTCTATCCCATCCTGATCGGCGCCGAGTGATGACCCGCCTCACGCTCGACAACACGGCGATCGTGGTCGATTCCACGTGCGACCCGCCGCCCGGCTACTTTGAGCGTCCGGGTCTCGCCATGGTGCCGCTCAAGGTCCATTTCGGCGACGAGACCTTTCGCGACGGGGTCGACCTCACACCTGGCGAGTTCTTCGCTCGCCTCGCTTCGTCGCCGGTGCTGCCGACGACGTCGCAGCCGACGGTCGGCGAGTTCACCTCCGTCTATCGCGCACTCACCGCCGACTACGAGCACGTGCTGGCGTTTCATCTGGCGAGCACCATGAGCGGCACCTATCAGGCCTCGCTTACGGCGGCGCAGCCTTTCGCGGGCGTCGAGGTCTTCGACACGCACACCGTGTCGGCGACCATCTGCCTGCTGGTCGACCGGCTGCGCGCGCGCCTGGCCGACGGCATCACGGCCGACGAGGCGCACGACTACATCGCCCACTTCGTGCGCAATAACCACATGCTCTTCCAGGTGCCCACGCTCGAATACCTGCGGCGCGGCGGGCGCATAGGCAAGGCACAGTCGATGGTCGGCGACGTGTTCGGCATCAGGCCGCTGATCACCGTCGACGACGGCGAGCTCGTCGCCTACGCCAAGGTACGCGGCGAGCGCCGCGCTCTCGAGGCCATGAGCGCCATGCTCGGAGCGCGCAGCGCGCCCGACGACGCCGTCAAGCTGATCACCTGGAGTGCCGACGCCGACGATAAGCTGCCGGCCCTCGAGGCGGCGCTGCTCGCGCTGCGGCCCAAGTCCGAGGTCCTGTTCCACGGCCGCGTCGGCGCCATCGTCGGCACCCACGGCGGGCCCGGCGTCTTTGCCTTCGCGATGATCGTGGAGTGAGCGCGGGCCGCTCCCTCCTGCGCTTTGCGGGCGGCCTGTACGACCAGCGGCCGCAGCCCCCCCGACTCGCCCCCGACTCCTCCGGACTGGCCCGGCTGCTCGCCGAGCTGCCCGGCGTGCGACCCGCTCTGGCCAAACGCCTGGCCGGCTTCGGCCTTGAGACCGTGGGCGACCTGCTGACGCACTACCCGCGCCGCTACGAAGATTTCACCGACCGCAAGGCGATCGCCGACCTCAAGGTGGGCGAAGAGGCCACCGTGCGGGCGACGGTCGAGCGCGTCACGCTCGACCACGGCCACCGGCGCCGCGTGACCCTGCTCAAGGCGGTGCTGCGCGACCAGTCCGGCATCATGATCGGCGTCTGGTTCAATCAGCCCTGGCTGGCGAAGGTGCTCGAGCCGGGCATGGTGCTCAGTCTGCGCGGTGGCGTGCGCCTCTCGGGTGGCGGGGCCTCGTTCGTGGTCAAGGCGCACGAGATCCTGGCCGGCGAGGGAGAGACCGTGCACACCGAGGGCATCGTGCCCGTCTACCCGGCGAGCGAGAGCATCTCGACGCGCGTGCTGCGCGACCTCGTCCACGAGGTCCGGCGCACGGCGCGCAGCGTGCCCGATCCCCTGTCGGGCGCGCTGCGCGCCGCCGAGGGCCTGCCCACCAAGGCCGACGCCGTGCTGGCCATCCACGCGCCGCGCTCACACCCCGAAGCGGCGGCGGCGCGCGAACGTCTCGTGCTCGAAGAGCTGCTCCTCATGCAGCTCGGCCTGCTGCTCCACAAAGACGCCGAGCAGCGCGCCAGCAGCGCGCCAGCGCTCGGGGCGGCCGGCGAGACGTCGTCTGCGTTCCTGTCAGGCCTGCCTTTCGTGCTGACCGCCCACCAGGTCAACGCCATCGCCGAGATCGACGCCGACCTCGAGCGCGCCACCCCCATGCGGCGGCTGCTGCAGGGCGATGTCGGCTCGGGTAAGACGGTGGTCGCCGTGCACACCCTGCTGCGCGCGGTCGAGAAGGGCCACCAGGGGGCCTTCATGGCGCCCACCGAGACGCTCGCCGAGCAGCACCTCGAGACCATGCGGGCACTGCTCGGCCCGCTCGTGGCCTGCGAGCTCCTCACCAGCCGCCTGACCGCCGCGGAGCGCCGCGGCGCGCTGGCGCGCATCGCCTCGGGCGAGGTGGCCATCGCGGCCGGCACACACGCCCTGATCCAGGGCGACGTGGCTTTCGCCGACCTGGCCGTGGTGGTCGTCGACGAGCAGCATCGTTTCGGCGTCGTGCAGCGCGACGAGATGGGGCGGCGCGCGGCCGTCGGCGGCCGCACTCCGCATGCGCTCTACATGACGGCCACGCCGATCCCGCGCACGCTGGCGCTGACCTTCTACGGCGACCTCGACGTCACGGTGATCGCCGGCTCGCCGGCCGGCCGGCGGCCGGTCGTCACGCGCCTCGTCTCCGAGGGCCGCCGCGCGGCCGGCTACGACCTCGTGCGCAAAGAGCTCGCCAAAGGCCGCCAGGCCTACGTCGTCTGCCCGCTTATCGAAGAGTCCGAGGCGCTGCAGTCGGCCGCCGCGGTGGCCGAGGCCGAGCGCCTGGCCGCCGCCGAGTTTCGCGACTACACAGTGGCCGTGCTGCACGGCCAGATGAAGACCGCCGAGCGCGACGCCGCCATGAGCGCCTTCAAGTCCGGCGCCGTCGACGTGCTGGTCGCCACCAGCGTGATCGAGGTGGGCATCGACGTGCCCAACGCGACGGTCATGCTGATCGAGGGCGCCGAACGGTTCGGACTGGCCCAGCTCCACCAGCTGCGCGGCCGCGTGGGGCGCGGCACCGCCCGCTCCTACTGCCTGCTGTTCACGAGCCCGCGAGGCGAGCGGGTGCCGGGCGAACGCTCCGACGCCCGCCTGAAGGCGCTGTGTGCTACCTCCGACGGCTTCGTGCTGGCCGACCGCGACCTCGAGATCCGCGGCGAAGGTCAGCTGTTCGGCACGCGCCAGTCGGGGCTGCCCGACCTCAAGCTCGCCAAGCTCACACGCGACCGTGACGCCGTGGTGCGCGCCCGCCGTTTGGCGCGCGCGATCCTACTCGCCGACCCGGCGCTCGACGCGCCGGCCGACGCGCCGCTGGCGGCCGCCGTGCGCGCCGCCTTCGGCGACGAGCTCTCGTGGCTGCTCAAGGCGTGAGAAGGGCCGTGGCGGCTGACGCAGGAGGGGCGGCGGCGCCGGGCGGCAGCTCAAGACGTGAGGGGCGGGGTATGGTGAGCCTGATATGAGCGACAGCGAACTCATCGCCACCCATTCCAACACCGATTTCGACGGCTTCGCCGCCATGGTCGCCGCCCACAAGCTCTACCCCGAGGCGCGCATGGTGTTGAGCGGCGCGCTCAACCGCAACGTGCGCGAGTTCCGCACGCTGTTCGCCGACGAGATCCCTGTAGTCGAGGCCGCCGCCGTCGACCTGGCGGCGGTCAGGCGCCTCATCCTGGTCGAGGCGCTGCACGCCAACCGGCTCGGCGAGCTCGGTCCGCTCACCGCACGCGGCGACGTCGAGATCCTGGTGTTCGACCACCACCGTCCCACGGGCGCGCTGCCGCCGTTCATCGACCCCGGAAGCGTGGTGGTCTCCGACGACGGCTCGCTGGTCACCCTGATGCTGCGCATCATCGCCGAGCGCGAGATCGCCGTGACGCCGCTCGAAGCGACCGTGTTCGCCCTGGGCATCCACGAAGACACGGGCTCGCTCACCTTTCCCACGACCACGGTGCGCGACGTCGAGGCGCTGGCCTTCTGCATGCGCCAGGGCGCCAACCAGCAGGTCATCGAACGCTTTCTGCACAACCCGCTGAGCGCGCCCCAGCGCGAGCTGCTGCTGCGCGTGCTCGAGCGCGCCCGCCCGGTCGCGGCCGGGGGACTCGACGTGCTCGTCGCGGCGGTCGCCGGCGAGGCCTACATCGAGGGCGTCAGCCTGGTCGTGCACAAGGCCATGGACGTGGCCAACTGCGACGCCCTGGTGCTGCTCGTCGAGATGGAGCGGCGCGTCTTCGTGACGGCGCGCAGCAGGGTGGCGGCGCTCGACGTCGCCGAGGTCCTCAAGGCGGTAGGCGGCGGCGGCCACGCCGCCGCCGCCTCGGCCATCGTCAAGGACGTGCCCCTGGCCACCGCCGAGAAGCGCGTGGTCGCCGCCCTCGAGCGCTCGAGGGTGGCGGGTCCCACCGCGGCGACGCTCATGTCCGAGCCGGTGCGCTGGGTGACCGTGCAGACCACGGTCGATGCCGCCCGCATCACTTGTGAGCGCTACGGCCACGGTGGCCTGTCGGTGGCCGACGGCGAGACGCTGGTGGGCTCGGTCTCGCGACGCGACCTCGACCGGGCCGTGCGGCACAAGCTGGGGCATGCCCCGGTCAAGGCGGTCATGACCACCGCGACGACCGTGGTCGCCGCCGACACCGCGGCCGACGAGCTCACCAATGTGCTGGCGCGCGACCCCGTGGGCCGCGTCCTCGTCGTGCGCGCGGCCGGCATCGAGCCGGTGCGCAAAAGCGACGTGGTCGGCGTGGTGACGCGCAGCGACGTGCTGCGCGCTCTGCACACCGGCGGCGAGGGCGCCGGCGGACCGGCCGGCGTCTCGCTGGCCGAGCAGCTGGGCAGCCTTGGCCTCGACGCACTGTTCGACGAGATCGAGGCGGTGGCGACCGACTACCGCGGCGCCTACCTGGTCGGAGGGGCGGTGCGTGACCTGCTGCTCGACCAGCCTGTGGCCGACATCGACATCGCCGTCGAGGGCGATGGCATCGAGTTCGCGCGGGCGCTCGCCGCGCGGCTCGGAGGCCGCGTGCGCGCCCACGATAAGTTCCAGACGGCGGTCGTCGTCGTCGAGCACGGCGCGGGCGCACCGGCGCGGGCGCTGCGCGTCGACGTCGCCTCGACCCGCACCGAGTTCTACGACTATCCGGCCGCCCTGCCCAAGGTCGAGCACGCCACCATCCGCGGCGACCTGGCGCGCCGCGACTTCACGATCAACGCCATGGCCGTGTCGCTGAATCCGCGCGACTTCGGCGCGCTGCTCGATTTCTTCGGCGGCCTCGACGACCTGCGCCGCAAGCGCATCAGGGTGCTGCACAATCTGAGCTTCATCGAAGACCCGACCCGCATCTTCCGCGCCGTGCGCTACGAAGACCGCTACGGCTTTCGCATGGACCGCCACACGCTCGCCCTGGCCCGTGCCTGCAACGAGATGGACCTGATCGGCGACCTCTCCTCGGCCCGTCTGCGCGACGAGCTCGTGGCGCTGCTCGACGAGCCGCGCATCTCCTTCACGCTGCAGCGCCTCAAGGAGCTCGGCCTGCAGCACGTCCTGCACCCGCGCTTTGCCCTAGACGACGAAAGCGCGGCGCTGATCGCCACGGTCGATGCCTTGCGGCGCCGCTGCGGCCTCGAGTGCGAAGTGCCGGCCTGGCGGGCACGTCTGGTGATGGCGTTGCGCGATCTCAGCCCTGACGAGCTCGAAGAGTGGGTGGCACGCATGCGGTTCCGCCGTGCCGACGCGCGCGTGCTGGTGCGGGCCTGGCTACTCGGCGCGCGCCTCGAGCGCCGGCTCGAGCGCTCTTTGTCCGAAAGCGACCTCTACGAGATCGCCCACGGTGAGCCGCTCGAAACCCTGCTCGTCGCCATGGCGATCGCCGCCGGCGGGCCCGCCGAGGGGCGCCTCGAACATTTCATCGCCCAGTCGCGCCGCGTGCGTCTTGCCGTGAGCGGACGCGACCTGCTCGCGCTCGGCTACCGCGAGTCAGCCGACTTGGGCGCCGTGTTGCGCGCTCTGCTGCGCCTGAAGCTCGACGGCCTCGTCTCCGGCCGCCGCGACGAGCTCGCCGCGGCGCGCGGCCTGCTCGACCACTCGACCGCCGCGCGGGCCTCGTGACGACCCCGGCCACGCCCACTGCGAGCGCGGGCTCCGCGGGGCCGTTGCGGCGTCACGATGACGGCGGGCCGGTGTGGTACGAGGCGCGCGGCGACGGCTGGAAGGCCGCTTTCTCGACGAGGCTGGGCGGGGTCTCGGCGCCGCCCTACGACTCGCTGAACCTCGGTCTTGCCACCGGTGACGACGCCGAGGCGGTACTGCGCAACCGGTTCGCCTTCGCCGCCGCCGCCGGCGTGTCCGGCCACGACCTCGTCGTGCCCGGACAGATCCACGGCACCACCGTGGCCGAGGTGGGGAGCGGGGAGCGCGGCCACGGCGCTCTCGGCGGCGCCGGCGTGATCGCCCGCACCGACGGCCTGCTCACTCGTGAGCCGGGGCTGCCGCTGTTCCTCAGCTTCGCCGACTGCGTGCCCGTCCTGCTGGTCGCCGGCCGGCCAGCACGCGCCGTGGCCCTCGTGCACGCCGGCTGGCGCGGCATGCTGGCCGGCATCGTCGCCCAGGCGGCGCGCGCCGTCGCTGCCGCCGGCGAACCGGTCGCCGCCGTCATCGGTCCGAGCATCGGGCCCTGCTGCTTTGCCGTGTCGCCCGACGTGGGTGAAGCCTTTGGCACCGCCTTCGCCGGTACGTGGCGGGCGGGGCATGTCGACCTGTGGGAGGCGGCCCGCCGCCAGCTCGTGGCGGGCGGCTTTGCCGCCGCCGACGTGGTGGCGAGCGGGCTGTGCACCTGCCACGACCACGAGTTCTTCTCGCACCGCCGCGAGCACGGCGGCACGGGCCGCCAGGCGGCCATCGCCTGGATCACAGGAGGAAGCACGTGAAGCAGTTCACAGGCACGGCCGATCATGTACGCCGGCGTTTCGACGAGGTGAGCGAGCGCGTCGACGAGGCGGCTCGCCAGGCGGGCCGCGCGGCCGGCGAGGTCGAGATCGTCGTCGCCACCAAATACGTCGCCCCTCACGACATGGGCGTGCTGCGCGACGCCGGCGTCGCGCTGGTGGGCGAGAACCGCGCTCAGGACCTGGCCGCCAAGCACGAGCTCTACGCCGGAGACTTCGTCTTCGACTTCATCGGCCACCTGCAGAGTCGCAAGGTGAAGCTCGTGCTGCCCCTGGTGCGGCTCATCCATTCGGTCTCGACGAAGAGTGTCGTAGAGGAACTTCAGGTCCGCGCGGAGAATCCAATAGACGTGCTGCTCGAAGTGAACATCGCCGCCGAAGAATCGAAGGCGGGTGTCGGGGTCGATCAGGTCGATCGTTTCCTCGACGAAGCAGCGGCTTGCGACAAGGTGTCCTTCGCCGGACTCATGTGCATGCCGCCGCTGCTTGCCGACCCGCAACAGACGGCGCCGTACTTCGCGCAGGCCAGACAGCTCGCCGCCGACCTTTCGAGTCGCTGGGCCGGAAGATATACTTTCGCGCAGTTGTCGATGGGCACGAGTGTCGATTACGAGGTAGCGGTGCGAGAGGGTGCGACGATCGTCCGCGTCGGAAGCGTGCTCTTCTGATGCGGACCGGGAGGGACGATGGGCCTAGGCGATAGCTGGCACAAGGTGATGATCTACTTCGGCATC
>CAZFJE010000031.1:14046-24526 GCA_964519555.1 uncultured Thermoleophilia bacterium | reverse complement strand
CGGCGTTCCTCTTCGATCTCATCGGTGCTGCCGGTCGCCATGTCGGAGGGGATGTTGCCGTCGGCGGCGTGCATGACGTAGACCACGTCGAACTCAAGGCCCTTGGCCGAGTGCATGGTCGACAGGATGAGGTAGTCCTCGTCGAGCAGGGGCGGCCCGGCGAGCTCCTGCGTGTAGGCCGGCGGGTCGAGCACGAGGTCGGCGAGGAACTGGGCGCGGTCGCTCGCCCGCGAGGCCAGCGCCTCGATCTGTTCGAGGTCGCGCAGGCGGGCCGGGGCGTTGTCGTAGCGGCGTTCGAGCAGCGGCTGATAGACGATGCGCACGGCGTGCACCTGGGCCGGCACCTCGCCGGGGGCGGCTCCGGCGAGCCCGCGCAGCAGCGCGACGACGGCGGGCCAGGCGCCGCGCGCGGGCTCGGGCACCTTGGCGCCGGCCCAGGCGGCGAAGTCGCCGCCGCTCGTCGCGAGCGCCTCGCCGAGCGTGGCCGCGGTGGCCGGGCCGATGCCGGGGATAAGGCCCAGCACGCGCAGGCTTGCCATGGCGTCGCGCGGGTTTTCGGCTAAGCGCAGAAAGGCGACCAGGTCTTTGACGTGGGCCATCTCGACGAAGCGCAGGCCGCCGTACTTGCGAAAGGGGATGTTGCGGCGCGAGAGCTCGATCTCGAGCAGCAGCGAATGATGCTGGGCGCGAAACAGCACCGCCTGGGCGGTGAGCGCCGTGCCCTGCTCGCGGTGTTCGAGGATGCGCTCGCAGAGCCACGTCGTCTGCTCGTCTTCGTCGCGGCAGGTGACGAGCAGCGGCCGGGCGCCGCCGTTGCGCTTGGTCCAGAGCACCTTTTCGCGGCGTTCGGCGGCCTCGGCGATGACGGCGTTGGTCGCCGCCAGGATGGGCGCCGTGGAGCGGTAGTTGCGCGTGAGGGTGAGCACGTCGGCGCCCGGGAAGCGTTGCTCGAAGTCGAGGATGTTGCGCACCGTGGCGGCGCGAAAGCTGTAGATGGCCTGGGCGTCGTCGCCCACGCAGGTGACGCCCCGGCCGCCGGGGCGCAGCAGCGCGACGATCTCGGCCTGCAGGGCGTTGGTGTCCTGGTACTCGTCGACCAGCACGTGGTCGAAGCGCTCGCGCACTCGCCCGCCGGCGACCGGGTCGGCCAGCAGCGCGCGCCAGAACAGCAGCAGGTCGTCGTAGTCGAGCACCTGCTGCTCTTCTTTTGCGTCCGTGTAGCGCGCGAAGAGCCGGCCGAGGCCCTCTTCGGCGGTCTCGCACCAGGGAAAGGCGACGCGCAGGACCTCGGGCAACGGCGCCTGGGCGTTGACGCAGC
This sequence comes from uncultured Thermoleophilia bacterium, assembly GCA_964519555.1. GTDB lineage: Bacteria > Actinomycetota > Thermoleophilia > UBA2241 > UBA2241 > Bog-752. The sequence continues at coordinate 23,208 of CAZFJE010000031.1, read as the reverse complement.
GCGAGTAGATGTCGAGACAGGTGGCCTTTTGCGGAAAGCGCGGGCCCTCGCGGCCCAGGCCGAGCGCGGTGCGCTCGATGTGCAGCAGATCTTCGGAGTCGCTGCGGTCGAGGATGGTGAAGTCGGGCTCCATGCCGAGGTCGCGGGCGTGGATGCGCAGCAGGCGGGCGGCGATGGCGTGGAACGTGCCGCCCCACACGCGCTCGCGGGCGCGCCCGCGCCCGACGGCCTCGGTGGCGAGCAGGCTGTCGACACGGCGCAGCATCTCGGCCGACGCGCGCCGCGTGAAGGTGAGCAGCAGGATGCGCCGCGGGTCGGCGCCGCGTTCGATGAGATGGGCGACGCGGTGCACGAGCGTGGCCGTCTTGCCTGTACCGGCGCCGGCGACAATCAGCAGCGGGCCGTCGTCGTGCGAGGCGGCGGCGAGTTGCTCGGGGTTGAGCTCGACGAGCATGAGCGAACTCCTGTTCGTATCCTTGCCCGAGGATACCACGTCGCGCCGACGGCGGGGAGCCCGTGGCGCGGCCCAGACTCGACGACGGGTGCAGACTGGCGTTCGTGTCGGCCTGGGCTTGGCGACGGTGCGCGGCGACGGACGCCGGCGGCGTTGGGCGAGCGCGTTGAGGCGCCGTCAAGACAAAGGGGGAGGGAGGGATGTCTCCCTCCCTCCCCCGAGCGGTCGCCGCCTGCAGTCAGGCGGGCGGCGACCAGCCGGTGTGCCTTAGTTCACGGCACCGTGACCGTCACGGTCGCCGGAGGCGTCGGCGCCCACTGCGAGAAGGCCGCCTTGTCCTCGGCCCGCACGCGGTAGTAGTACGTGCCGCTGGCCAGCCCGGTGTCGGCGTAACTGGTCGCCGTCGCGTTGTTCACGGGGATGTCGGTCACGCCCGTGGTGAATGCCGAGTCGGTCGCCCGCTCGACGGTGTACATGGTCGCCGCCGGTTCGGTGGCGTGGTCGACCCAGGCGAGGTTCGCCGTGGTGCCGGCCCGCGCGGCGGTCAGCGTGTCGGGTGCGGCCGGTGCGACTTCGATGACCAGCGGCCGCATCATGTCGTTCTCTTCGTGGCTGAGCAGGTGACAGTGCCACACGTACTCCCAGCCGTAGTCCTGCATGGTGTTGGTCACCGTGACGCCGTTGGCGTCGGTGTAGGTGTCGCCCAGCTTCATGCTGGGCTCGAGGAGACGGACGCTGTCGCCGAGCTTCCAGGGCAGCGTGGGCACGATCGCCCGCACGGCGAGAATGACGTCCTGGCCCGGGTTCATGCGCACGGTCTCTTTCCAGCCGAGCTCGTTAGGGTCGGGCGGCAGGAGCGTGCCGTCGATGGCGACGCGGTTGATGACCTGCACGTTGAAGAGGTGGAAGTGGATGGCGTGCGTGTCGACGCCCTGGTGGTCGACGCGCCAGATCTGGGTGCCGTCGTTCAGGGCGCCGATCTGGGTGGCGTTCGACGAGTCGAGGATGATGTCAGTCGGGGTGTCGTCGTAGGAGTACGGCGTGGCGGTGCCTGCCGAGGCGCCGCCGTTGCCGAGGCCCGTGCCCAGCACGGCGTTCATGCGGCCGTAGTCGGTGTCGAACTGCTCGATCACGGCCTTCTCCTGCTGGGGCAGGGTGAGTGCGTAGCTGGCGGTCGCCGTGGCGCCGCTGCCTCCCGCTCCGGTGATCGCGACGCTGGGCAGCGTCGTGTAGCCGACACCGGGGTCGGTGACGGTGATCGCCGTGACCACGCCGCCGGTGACGGTCGCGGCCGCGGCCGCGGGGGTGGTGTTGGCGCCGGCGAAGGTGATGGTCGGCGTGGTATAGCCGGAGCCGCCCGCCCCGAGGGTGAGCGTGTCGACCACGCCGCCCACGTTGGTCGCGGTCGCCGTGGCGCCGCTGCCTCCGCCGCCAGTGATGGTGACGGTCGGCGGTGTGTTGTAGCCGGTGCCGTGGCTGGTGATGGTGAGCGCGGTGATGACGCCGCCCGAGACGGTCGCCGTCGCTGCGGCGCCCGTGCCGCCGCCGCCCGTGAAGGTGATGGTGGGAGCGATGTAGCCTGACCCACCGTTGGTGACGTCGACGCTGTTGACCTCAGAAGCGCCGTCGGGGGTGAAGGTGAGCGACGAGTCGACGACGTGCATGTAGTGGTTGGTGTAGTTGGTGCCGAAGGCCTTGTTGTAGGCCGCCTCGGGCACGATGGGCTTGGGCTGGCTGGCGCCGTAGGCCGCCGGCAGGGCGGTCTGCAGTGCGCTGACGTTGTACGGCTTGGCCGCGCGGCCGGAGACCCGGAACTGCATGATGGTGCGGGTGTCGGGGTCGTAGCCGGCGACCGTCGACGGCGCGCCGCCGATCGACGTCTGGTCGGGATCGCCCGTGTAGTAGTCGAGCCGGGTGTCAAAGCCGGGGATCGGGGCGGGAGCGTCGTTGTAGAGGATGAGCTTGGCGCCTGCGGGCACCTTCGAGAAGTCGATGATCACGTCGGCGCGCTCGGCTGGGCCGAGCAGCAGGGTGTGGCGGGTGACGTTCAGCACGGTGATCGTGCGGCGGAAGTACTCATAGCCGACGGGCGTGTTTTTGAGCACGACGGGGTTGGGCAGCAGCCCGCCCTCGTTGCCGATCTGCACCATGCTCGGGCCCACAGCCTTGGGGCTCGGCACGCCGCCCACGCGGCCGTCGGTCGGCCAGCTCGACGGCAGACCAGTGCCGACTGCCGCCGCGACCATCGGCACCTCGCCGGCGTTGGCGTTGTTGAGCGTGCCGTTGGCTTTCCACATGGGCGCGTTGGTCTTGGCGTAGTAGAGCTGCAGGTTGAGCGTGCGATCGTCACTGCCGTTCAGGATGCGGAAGCGGTACGCGTGACGGCCGACGTTCAGGTAGGGGTAAGCCACGCCGTTGACGACGGGCGTGTCCATGAACGCCTCGGGCACGATCGACGGTGTCGGCGTGCCCGGGTTGTAGGGTCCTTCGAGGGCGGTCGTGCCGGCCAGCGGGTTGGCCACAGGCCCGTAGGTCTGCGGCACCTGCGGCGGGTAGAACCACGAGTTGTAGTCCCAGCGCCCCATGGCGTTGACGCCCTGGCTGTCGGTCGGGTTCTGGTTGGGCATGTAGACGTGAGGCAGCCACAGCGAGCCCGTGCCACCCCAGGTGGCCGTGTTCCAGGTCGGGTCTTCGTGGGCGAGCTGGCTCGCCTTGGGAACGAAGGTCTTGTCCTGGATGACGAGCGGGATCTGGGTCGCGGGGACGGTGCCCTTCGCCACCTTCACAGAGCCGATCGTGCCGCCGTTCACCAGCTTCTGCTCGACGGGGTCCTGCAGCACGTACGGGGCGACTTCGCCCGCGTAGACATTGAGGCGGGTGATGCCGTCGCTGTGGTCGTGGTAGAACATGAGGCGCGCGCTCTGCTCGTTGGTGTAGTACATCGTCAGCGAGCCCGCACCCGGGTCGTTGGTCGCGCCGGCGGTGCCGGCGGGAACGACGGTGCCCTGTGCGTTGAACCACATGTCGGGCACGAACTCGACGCTGGCGCCGCGCTTGTACGACGTCACTTCGGCACCCGGCGCCGTCCACTGGTACGGCGTGCCGTCGCTGATCCATGGGGTGGCGCCGCCGTGCAGGTGGATGTTGGCGCGGTTCTGGGTGTAGTTCCCGCCGTTCGGGCCGGCTCCGGCTCCCATGACGGTCGTGTCGACCGGCAGGAAGAGGTTGCCGGCGGCGCCGGTGGGCAGGTAGTTGGTGAACTTGACGCGCACGGGGCGGTTACGCTGCGCGGCGATCGTCGGCCCCGCGTACTGAGGGGGATCGACCGCGTAGACCTGCTGGCCGGCGCCGTTCACGATGGGGCTGCCGTCCGGGTAGGTGAGGGGGAAGTGCTTGCTCTGGGCGGCATTGACCGGCGTCTCGATCTGCACGTAGCCACGCAGCGTGCTCGCCGGCAGACTTGTGCTCAGCTTCTCGCGATATTGCACGAGAGCGATCTCGTAGTAGTCAGAGCCGGGGAAGGTCGTCGTGTCGGCAACGGCCACCGGAATGTACTGCCCCTGGGCGTTCGCCGCGGTCCGGCCCAGACCGGGCAGCGCGGTGACGAACTTCTTGATGCCGCCCTTCGACTTGGCGCTGCTCAGGACTGCCCTGGCCGTGGCGCTGTGGCCATTGCCGGTGATCGTGACCGTGGGGGCGGTGTAGTTGGCGCCGCCCTTCGTCACGGTGATCGACTTGATGACGCCGCGCACGACCTTCGCCTTGGCGGTCGCGCCCTTGCCGAAGCTCCAGTTCACGTCGGTGATCCTGACCTTGACGGTCCCGGTGTAGTGGTAGCCGCCGTTCTTCACGACGATCGCGCCGATCGGGCCCGTGGGCAGTGGGCTGTTGGCGTAGTTGGGCGTCGTGCCGAAATAGTCCGGCGTGGAGCCCGGACCGATAGGCGCCTTGCTTGCGGCCTTGTTCTGGCCGCCTGCCGCGGCCAGCAGGGCGGCGGCTCGTTTGGCGGCGGCGAGGCGCTGGGCGTTGGTCACGTGTCCGTGGGTGTGCGCCGGGGCAGCGGGTTTGGCGGCTGCCGGCTTGGCGGCGTGCGACGGTACCACGCCCCAGATAAGAGCGGCCAGCGCGAGCGCGAGCGCGAGCGCGAGCAGGGTGAGCTTGCCGCGCCTTCGTGGTGCTCGATCGGGCGCGCGTGAAGGCTGGGAGTTGTCGCTGTGAGGCATTGATCCCCCCCCTGAGGGTCAGACGACGGACGATTGGAAGCCTGGGCCGGCAGACCGCCGTGTGAATGGGCCTGACGCACGTGGCTACTTTGCCGGCGGCTCCTTGGTCACAGCGCGCCCCACGGGTGGTGACGACTGACCCTTGACCCTCCCGTGTGACCCACTCCTGGCCTGTCAGGACAATGAGAAACCCCTGAGCATTCTCAGTGGGCGGTATGTGCCGACCCCCTCCACGAAGAAAAGCGTTTGCCCGCGCGGCTCCAGCGGCCGAGAGGCCACTCGGTCGGACTTGCGGGGCGGTCGCTGCGCTCCCCTGCGACTGCTGCAACGGCCGTCGTAGTGCTTGGCAGGGGACGCAACGGCATCCTGTCGATCAACCACGACCAGCACCGGCGACTGAGAAAGACGACGGCCGCCGCGCGATTCGCCGCCGAGTGAGGGTACGAGCGGGTACAATCGGGGCGATGCGTACCAGAAGACTGCTCGCTGTCCTTATCATCGTGCTCGCTTTCGTGGCGGGCTTCGGTCTTGCCACCCTGCTCGCCCGCGGCGGCACGACCGCGGGCGTGAGCGGTCAGACCGCCCTGTACCGGCAGGTCCTTCAGGACCTGCAGCGCGACTACTACCGCCCCGTCGACACCGCTAAGCTCGGCCAGGCGGGCATCACCGGGCTGCTCGCGCCCCTGCACGACCCCTACACCGTGTACTTCACGCAGGCCGAGTCCAAAGCGTTCAGCCAGGAGCTGAGCGGCAGCTATACGGGGATCGGCACCGCCGTCGACACGAAGGCCGGCCGGCCGGTCGTGACCCAGGTCTTCGCGGGGTCGCCGGCGGCGCGCGCCGGCATGGTGCCCGGCGAGGTCATCATGACGGTCGACGGCGCCCCAACGGCCGGCAAGTCGGTCGACGCCGTCGTGGCGCGCATCGTGGGACCGGCCGGCACGCGCGTGCGGCTGCAGTTGCGTCGCACCGGCGTGGCCAGCCTGATCGACCTGACGCTCACGCGCAGCAAGATCTCGCGTCCGCTCACGAGCTCACGCCTCGTGACCGACCACGGCGTCAAGGTGGGTTACGTGTCGCTGTCCGCCTTTGCCCAGGGGGCCGGACAGCAGGTGGGCGCAGCGATCGCGGCCCTGCAAAAGCGCGGCGCGCAGTCGCTGATCTTCGACCTGCGCGACAACGGCGGCGGCCTGGTCGACGAGGCTGTCAACGTAGCCGACGACTTCCTGCCGGCGGGCAAGGTGGTCGTGACCACCCAGGGTCTGCACGCGCCGCGCACGGTGCTGAAGACCAATGGCGGCCACCCCACGAGCCTGCCCCTCGTCCTGCTCGTCAACGGCAACACGGCCAGCGCCTCCGAGATCGTCACCGGCGCTCTCCAGGACTACGGGCGCGCCACCGTGATCGGCAGCAGGACCTTCGGCAAGGGGGTCGTGCAGACCGTCCTGCCGCTGCGCGGCGGCGCGAGCCTGAAGATCACGATCGCCGCGTACCTTACGCCGCACGGGCGCAACATCAACCACAAGGGCATCGAGCCCACGATCGTCGTGGCGCAGCCGTCCCACAGCAAAGTGGACATGGCGTTGCAGCGCGCCTTGCGGTTCATCGCCGCCGGGCACTAAGCGCGTAACGCAAGTCACGCCGGCCTGAGGCCTTGCCCCAGGCGATGGCCTGCTGCATGTGGCGTGTCGGTCGCCGTTCGACCCGGCTCGTACCAACGGGATTGGTTTGACCTCTACACACTCAAAACAGGAGAATGTGACGGCAGGCAAGTCCGCCGGCCGTCGCTTGTCGCCAAGCACTTGTCGCCGACGACATCGGCCCGCACGAAGGGAAGACATGATGGCTGACGGACAGCAGTTCGCGGTGACACTCGAGCGGTCGACGAACGGTGTGGCCGTGGTCATCCTGGCCGGCGAAGTCGACCTGTACACCGCGCCGCAGTTCCGCGAGGTCCTGCTGCAGACCATCGACGACGGCGCCGTGCGCGTCGTGATCGACCTGACCGACGTGAGCTTCATCGACTCGACGGCCTTGGGCGTGCTGGTCAGCGGCGGCAAGCGCCTGCAGCAGTCGGCCGGCAGGCTGGCCATCGGCTGCCCCGACGAAAAGATCCGTCGCATCCTCGAGATCACCGGGCTCGACACCGTCTTCGCCGTGTTCCCCACGCGCGACGCGGCCGTCGCAACGCAACAGTCCTAACCGCCACCGGGCCCGGCGGTCCGCGTCTCTTACGACAACGGACCTGGTGTCGCTACCGCGCCCTCGGCCTCGCTCATCTCGCCCACGACTTCGCTCATGACCTCGCCGTCGAGCTCGGTATAGTCCGCGTCTTCGATGGCGGCGTCGTCGAGCGCCGGGTCGGTCGCCGCGACGGCCGCGACGGGGGTGGCGACCGCGTCGGCAGTAGCACTCGCGTCGGCGGTAGCACTCGCGTCGGCGGCGACAGGTGCTGTTGCGTCGACCGCGTCGGGCGCGACGCCGGTCGTGCCGGCTGGCTGGGCGCCGGCGGCGCCCGCGGCGAGGGCGGCGGCCTGAGCGTCGGGGGCGGCCACTACTCCGTCGGGGTCGGCGTCGCTCAGTCCTGCGATCCCGCCGCGAAACTCGCGGATGCCGTGGCCCAGCGACTTGCCCAGTCCCGGCAGTCGCTTGGCACCGAACAGGAAGAACAGGATGGCGAACAGGATGATGAGATGCTGGGGCGTGAAGAGGTCTTCGATCACTGGTTGCCTCCGGGAGAGAGCGAGTCGTCGATCCGTTGCCTCCATCGTCGCCGCACCGACCAAGGTCGTCAAGCCTTAGGCCGACCCGGGCGTCCTCGGCGTGATCGTGTGGGCGAGCGCCGCGGGCGGTCGGGCGTGGCGCTCGTCAGGGGGCGGCGCTGTCCTGCGCGGCCGCGGCCGGGGTGCGTGAGGTCGCCAGGACGGAGCCGCCGAGAATGAGCGGCATGCCGACGGCGATGCCGGCAGTCAGCGGTTCGGCCAGGAACACGACGCCGAGCAGCACCGCGATCAGCGGGTTGACGTAGGTGACCACCGTGGCGCGCGCCGGCCCGACCTCGACGATCAGGGCGAAGAACAGGGCGAAGGCGAGCGCCGTGCAGACCAGGGCGAGCGTGGCGACCGCCGCGATGGTCTCGCCAGACAGCGATGTCGGGAGCTCGCTCAATCCCAGCGGCGCGTAGATCGCGGCGCTCAGGACAAGCGAGGCGGCGACCACGCCCAGACCGGGCAGGTCGGCCAGGCGCCGGCTGATGATCAGCGGTCCCGTCGCGTAGCACAGCGCCACGATCAGGACTTCGACCACGGCGCGTGGCTGGCGACCGCCGGCGCTGTCGAAGCCGACCAGGGCGGCCACGCCGACAAAGCCGAGGGCAAGCCCCGCGAGGCGCCGCCGCGTGAGGTGCTCGGCCGTGCCGGTGAGCCGGTAGACCACCGCCCCCAGCAGCGGTACGGCCGCGATCAGCAGTCCGGCGATCGAGCTCGACAGCCGCTCCTCGGCGTGCGCCAGCAGCAGCCAGGGCACGGCGATCTCGACGACGGTGTAGGCCACGATCCAGCGCCAGCGGGCGAGCAGCGGTGTGAGGCGGCCGCGGCGCAAGGCAAAGGGCGCCATGAGCACCGCCACCGGCGCCGTACGCAAAAAGACGAGGGTCGCCGGGGTGAGCTCGCGCACCGCCACGCGGATCAGCAGGTAGGGGATGCCCCAGATGACGCACAGTGCGCAGAACAGCAGCCAGCCTTTACGCGACACCCGTCACCTCCGCGACGGCAGGGATCCATGGGCAGATACAGGGCGACGGCACGCGGACACGAAGGCGCAGGCCCGCGACGGGCGGTCTGGTCCCTCTTACAGCTCTTCGGCCGGCCCTGTCCGCCGCCGGCGCACGAGCCGCACCACGCCGGACAGAACGTGCGGCAGGACCCCTTGCGGCACGTGTGAAGATCGGCAAGTGGGGCGCTCCGCAATGCGACCCCGCAAGTGACTTGCGACCCCCAGCGACGTTCCCCGATTTGCGCGGCGCACCGGCCGCTATCCGGGAGCCTAGCCTCCGGGCACGGGAGAATCAATCCGGCCGCTCGGACCCTCGCCAGCGGGCGCGCGCTCCCGTAGACTACCTGTCCAGGTACCAGGGAGGGTGGAGGCCATGGCAAGACGGATCAGGCGGCGACTGTTGGCGACCGGCGGCCTTGGGGCCGCACTGTGCTTGGCAGCCCTGCTGGCGGCGAGCGGCGCCTGGGCGGCTGCCGGCTGGAGTCCGCAGAGCTCGGGCACGAGCACGGATCTCAGCGCCGTTGCCTTCACCGACGCGACCGACGGCTGGGCCGTGGGCGCCGCCGGCACCATCCTCCACACCACCGATGGCTCGACCTGGACCGCGCAGAGTTCCACACCGGTCACGGCCGTCGATCTGAACGGCGTTGCCTTCACCGACGCGACCGACGGCTGGGCCGTGGGCGCCGCCGGCACCATCCTCCACACCAC
>CAZFJE010000031.1:0-13946 GCA_964519555.1 uncultured Thermoleophilia bacterium | reverse complement strand
TCACCGACGCGACCGACGGCTGGGCCGTGGGCGCCGCCGGCACCATCCTCCACACGAGCGACGGCTCGGCCTGGACGTCGCAGAGCTCGCCCGCGACGCACGACCTGAACGCCGTGACCTTCTCCGGTGCGACCGACGGCTGGGCCGTGGGCGCCGCCGGCACCATCCTCCACACGAGCGACGGCTCGGCCTGGACGCTCCAGAGCGTCACTCCCGCCACGATCAGCGACCTGAACGCCGTGGCCTTCGCCGACGCGACCGACGGCTGGGCCGTGGGCGCCGCCGGCACCATCCTCCACACCACCGATGGCGGGCTCACCTGGACCCCGCAGGACTCTGGCACGAATCAGGACCTGAACGCCGTGGCCTTCGCCGACGCGACCGACGGCTGGGCCGTGGGCGCCGCCGGCACCATCCTCCACACCACCGACGGTGGGCTCAGCTGGACCACCCAGGCATCGTCGGCTCCCGCCGCGAACGATCTGAACGGCGTGGCGGTCGCGACCGACGGGTTGCGCGGCAGCGCCGTGGGCGCCGCCGGCACGGTGCTGCGCACCCTCGACGGGGGCGTGGCCGACTCGACGTTCCCGGTAACGACGGCGACGGGCCTGCAGACGACTCGCCACGCGGGCTGGCGCAACAAGGCACAGACGGTCTCGCTGGCCGCCTCAGACAGCGGCTCGGGTGTCGCCGCCGTCTATTACACGGTCGACGGCGGCTCCCGGCAGACCTACAGGGGCGCCTTCGCCGTGTCGGGCGCGGGATCGCACGTCGTGAGCTACTGGGCGGTCGACCTCGTCGGCAACGCCGAGACCGCTCGCACCGGCTACGTGAACATCGACACCACCGCGCCGGTGTGTGTGGCGGTCGCCAACGTCACGGCGGCGGGCGGCAAGCTGGCCACGTTCTCGTTCCGCATAAACGACCCCGCGCCGAGCTGCGGCACCGCGGCCGTGAAGATCACGATCTACCGCGGCCACAAGATCGTGGAGAGGATCCCGGTGGGCGGCGTCGCCGAGAACGTCAAGCGCACCTGCACATACCGGGTGCGGCTCGCCAACGGCAGCTACACCTGGTCCGTGACCGCGACCGACGCGGCCGGCAACGCGCAGCGCGCGCGCGGCAGGCGCGGCCTGAGCGTCGTGACCTGGGTGATCCACAACACCGCCGACGTGCAGCGCTGCCTGATCGCGCTACGCTACCTGCCGGCGGGCGCGGTGAGCGGCGTCGACGACTACCGCACGGAGCAGGCCCTCATGGCGTTCCAGGCGTGGAACGGCCTCGTGCGCGACGGTCGCGACGGGTCCAGGACCAGGGCCAGGCTCGAGGTCGGTACGTCGCCCAAGCCTCGTCGCGAGTCGGCGACGGGCCACTACGCCGAGGTCTTCCGTAGCCTCGGCGTGCTGCTCTGCGTGAACAACGGCAAGCTTGTGCGCGTCGTGCACTGCTCGACCGGGCGCCCCAGCCTGCCCACGCCGGCAGGGCATTTCAGCGTTTACATGAAGGCGATCGCCTGGTGGACGACCGAGTACCTCGACTGGATGCCGTACGCCAGTTTCTTCAACGCGGGTGACGCCATCCACGGCTTTCCCGACGTGCCGGCGTACCCGGCGTCGCACGGCTGCGTGCGCATCTCGATGCCCGAAGCCCCGTGGGTCTACAGCTTCATGAACTACGGCGCGGCCGTGATCGTCTACTGAAACACAGGGCGCCGCGGCCGCCCGCTGCGGCGGGTCGCGCGGCGAGCAGAGGCCGTCAGGCCGCGCGCTCGAGGTCGCTCTGCGGCGCCGCCAGGCGCACCGGCACTCTGCCGTGGCGCCCGGGAGCGGCCACCCAGGTGGGCGCCGCCTGCGCCGGTGCGAGGCACTCCACGCAGAGCGTGGGCGTGATGTCACGCGAGCCCACTCGCGCGACGGGTTCACCCAGCATGATGGCACGGCCACAGCGCGCGCAGGTCGCCACTCCCCAGTGGCGTTCGAGTGCGGCGGCTTCGCTACGCGCGTAGTCCCCCGACTTCGCGGCGCGCCCCACCAGGGCATGCCTGAAACGATCGCTGAAGGAATGGCCGTGAAGCTTGCCCATGACGCCCCTTTTTGCCGTGCCGACGTTCCCACACCCCGGCCTGTGCCCCCTGATTCCCCAGCAGTGCCCGGCGGTAACGCGTCGCGTGGGTCTCAGGCGACCGGATGGCGGCCCGTCCCCGAGGCGAGCGGCCCGTCGCCTTGGTCGGCGCACAGCTGGGGAGCGTCGAGGGAGCACGAGTAGCGCGCGCTCTGTTCGGCCGCCGGAGCCGCCGCCGGGTCGTTGCGGATGGTGACGGCCGAGATCACGCCGCCCAGGGCGCAGGCGCCGCCGGCGAGCCACATGGCCGTGCGAAACCCAGAGGTGAACGCGGCGGGGTGCAGGTAGCTCGAGGCGCTCAGGCCGGCGGCCGCGGGCAGTACCGCCACCGCGATCAGGCCCGCCGCGCGGGCGACCGCGTTGTTCACGGCAGACGCCAGGCCGGCGTGCTCGACCGGAGCGGCCGCCAGCACAGTGGCGGTGAGCGGCGACACGGTCAGCGCGAGGCCCAGCGCGAACACGACGATTGCGGGCAGGAAGGTGCTCAGGTACGTCGTGCCCGGCTGCACGAGCGAGAGGGCCGCCAGGCCGATCCCGGCGACGATCGGACCCACGGTCATCGGCAGCCGCGGGCCGATGCGCTGCGAGAGCTTGCCGGCTTGCGCCGAGAGCACGAGCATGACCAGCGTGATGGGCAGCAGGGCCGTGCCCGCCTCGAGCGGCGAGTAGCCCAGCACCTGTTGCAGCTGGAGCGGCAGCAGGAACAGGGCGCCGCCCAGGGCGCCGTAGACCATGAAGGTGGCCAGGTTGGCGGCCGTGAACTGGCGGGCGCGAAAGATGGCGAAGGGCAGCATGGGGTCATTCACGCGGCGCTCGACGACCACAAAGGCGAGGCCCGCCACGACCGAGGTCACGAGCGCGATCACCACGCCGCGCGCCGCCCAGCCCGCACTGGCTCCCTGGATGAGGCCGTAGATGAGCGTGCCGAGAGTCGCGGTGGCCAGCCCCGCGCCGGCCATGTCGAGGCGACCGACGGCGGTCGCGTCGCTCGTCTCGGGCACGTGGCGCCGCGCGATCCACACCACCGCCGCGACGAACGGCAGGTTGATCAGAAAGATGAGCCGCCACGAGACGGCCTGGATCAGGTAGCCACCCACGAACGGCCCGATGGCGGCGGCGATGCCGCTCATGCCCGACCACGTGCCGATCGCCTGGGCGCGGTCTTGCGGGCGAAACGAGGCCTGCAAGATGGCGAGGCTCTCCGGGGTGAGCAACGCGGCGCCGATCCCCTGCAGCGCGCGCGCCAGGATGAGCACGGTGGCGTTGGGCGCGAGGCCGCACGCGAGCGAGGCGGCGGCGAACCACAACACGCCGACGATGAAGCTGCGCCGGCGGCCGTAGCGGTCGCCGATCGAACCACCCACCAGGATCAAGGCGGCCAGCGTGAGGGTGTAGGCGGAGACGGTCCACTGCAGGGTGGCGAGGCTACTGTGGAACGTGCGCCCGATGGCCGGCAGGGCCACGTTTACCACTGTGCCGTCGATGAACACGATGCCGGCGCCGAGCACGGACGCCGTGATCACCCAGCGCCCGCGAGCGGTATGGAGCTGCAGGTCGGGCGACGGCTCGCGGCCGGGCAGGCCGCGGGCGCCGTCGGCCTCAGGCGGCGTGGCGTCCCTCGTCGCTCGGGCTCATGCCAAGGTGACCACGCACGGCCACGATCAGAGCCGAGAGCTGTTCGTCACAGGCGGCAAGCTCGTCCAGCACGTCGCCGGGCACGTCGAGCAGCAACATGCTCGCGACCACTGTCCGGCAGCCCTCGGCGTCTTCCAGGACCTGGGAGAGGACCGGGACCCGGTCATTGCTGCGATCCATCGAACACCCCCCTGGCGTCTGCCGACGCCCCTCGTCTGTGGTCTCAAACTCGTCCCGGCGGGCGCGAAGCGCCGCTTGGCGCCGCCGTTCGGTGACAGCCTGCCGCCCTGCAGGCCCGCTGCCCCTCTCATACCCGGTCGCCTGCGCGAGTAGCGTTGCTGCATCGGCGGCGCGCGGTCGCTGCGCGAAGGCCGGGCGTCACCGGCGGCCGCGCGGCACGAGGGCTACGGCTGCGGCTCGAGCGCCTCGGTGAGGTAGCCGAGGTTCGCCGTGAACACGCCCGACAGCAGCGTGTCGATCGTGCCGTCGCCGCCGTCGATCACCACCACGCGGCGCGAGTCTCGTTGCCTGAGAACGGCGGCGTAGACCGGCAGGTAGCAGGCGACAGTCTCGTCGACCGTGAGGGCGTCGATCGGCAGGGGGATGCCGAGCTCGCAGCCCGCCCGTTCCCAGCGTTCGCGGGCGGCGCCCTGCACGACCGAGCGCCACTTGTCGAAGGTTGTCGCGATTTCGGTGCGCAAGACCCGCGACTTCACGCGGGGCGCCGGGCGGTGCGGGCCCACCTCGACGGCGCCGACGGCGGGGTCGGTGGCGAAGCTCTCGAGGAGCGTGCCGTCGAGCGCCTCGTAGAGATTGAAGACCGACGAGTGCCGGATGCGTTTCTGCAGCCGTCCCTGGCGGCTCGTGCAGCCCAGCGTCAGCAGCAGGCAGGGCAGCCAGACGAGGTCGAACCAGGCGACCTCTTCGGCCCCGATGCCCAGAACGCCCTTGCCGCGCTGCCGTTCGGCCAGGCGGGCGGCGCGCGCCGCGTCGACGACCACGGCGAAGCCGAGCTCGGTGGGCGGCCGCGTCGCACCGAGGTCGGCGAGCAGCACCCGGCCCAGCCGGCGCTCGAGCTCGTCGGGCCCCCAGAGCTCGACGCCGAGCTCGGCGGCCGAGAGCGTGGCGCCGCCGGTCGCGCCCTGCAGCGCGACCACGATCGTCTTGTCGGCGCCCACGTCGGCGCCCACGAAGGCGGCCTTGGCGAGCACCTCCTTGTCGACCGGCCGGTCCCACGCCTTGCATTCGACCATAAGGGTGAACGTGGTCAGCCCGTCGCCCTTTTCGGCCAGCACGTCGATCTCGTGGCGCGCCCCCGAACGGCCTTCGCGCACGACGTTGCGGCGGGCGGCGTAGCCGCCCGCCGTCAGGGCGTGCGCGATCTCGCTCTCAAGCCGGCGGCCTTTGTCGGCGCTGGGGTGCTCTGTCGTCACGGTCTCCTCGGGGATCTTGCGTCGCAGGACCTTCACCGCAGGCGGTCTGTCACTAGTTCGCCGCGACGGCCGCCTTTCTTGCCGCGCCGGGGCGCGCCACGCGGCGTCTGGCTATAGACTTGCGGCGGCTCTGCACAAAGCAAAGGGAGCGGAGGGGATCACATGAGCCTGGCCAAACGTCTTGAAGCGTTGCGCGAGCGGGCGCAGCGCGAGGTCTTTGCCTTAGACGACGATGCCGTGCTGTCGTCGCGCCACGTTGTGCTGCCGACCGAGGTCGCCGAGCGCCACTACCTGGCACCGGTACGCCTGGGCAGCGCCACCTTCGACACGCCGCGAGCGATCAAGATGGCGGTCGCCGGCGAGCCCGGGCGCGAGGCGCCGGGTGGCACTCCGATCGTGGTGCCCGGCACGCGGGTCGACCTGTACATCTCGGTGGAAGGCGGCGAGACGCTCATCTTCCTGCACGAAGAAGACAACGAGCTCGAGCACGCGAGCATCGAGATCGACCTCAAGGACCATCGCCTCGTGATCGGCTACATCGCCGAGCATCCGACCGCCAGTAGCGCCAACCAGTTCTTCGAGCGTAGCGTACAGGCTGTCGAGGCCGACGTGGCGCGCGCCAACGAGGTCGCCGAGCAGTTCAACGAGAGTCTGATCGACTATCTGGCCGACGCGCTCGTCGTAGCGCGTGAGCGCGCCACCCAGCGCCAGCAGCTCGCCGCCGGGCTCAAGCCGCCCAAGTCCTACGAACGCTGGTGGGGCCGGCCGTAGCGCCCGGGCGCCCGGGCGCCTGAGATCCGGCCGACGTCACGGCCTTGCGGTCGGCCACCGGCAGTCTCGAACCGCCGACGGCCGCCGCGGGCCGGCCTCGAACCGCCGCCGCCGGTCGGCCGTGGCGTGCCCTGTGACGGAGCGTAGCCACCATCTCGGGGCCGCACGCGCTCAAGCGTGCCCGCCGCCGCCGTCTTTGGCCGCAACTTCCGGGCGCGAAGCGTTTAACCAACCGGCGCCTTTGGCCGATGAAGGAACCGGTGGGCGACGGGTCGGTCGCCACAGTGACGAACGGCCGCATGGTGCGTGAGGAGAGCGCGAGTGCTCCTGCAGGGCAACCTTAAAGAGTTCAACCTTCCGAACGTCTTTCAGCTGGTCAAGATGAGCGCCAAGACCGGCGCCCTGTCGATCAACCGCGAGGGCGAGTCGGGCAAGATCTTCTTTCGCAACGGCCAGATCTACTTCGCCACCGCCCACCCCGGCACCATGCCGCTCGGCGAACGCCTGGTGAAGTCGGGTCACGTCACGAGCAAACAGCTCCGCGCCGCGCTCGCCGAGCAGAAGAAGAAGTCGGTCAAGGGCCGCATCGGCTCTATCTTGCTGGCGCACGGCTACATCGACCGCGCCACGCTCGAACAGTCGGTGCGCGACCAGATCGAAGACGTCACCTTCAACTTCTTCAGCTGGGCCGACGGCGACTTCACCTTCGAAGCCGACGAGACCGTGACCGACGAAGACATCCACGTCGAGATGAAGGTCGAGTCGGTCATCATGGAGGGCTGCCGCCGCATCGACGAGTGGGAGCTCATCTTCGCCACGCTGGGTTCGCTCGAACGCGTGCCGCGCCTGCGCTACAACGACATCGTCGAAGAGGACGGCGGCGTCAGGCTCGCGCCCGACCAGTGGCGCGTGGTGTGCTGGGTCGACGGGCGCCACGACATCAACACCGTGCTCAAGGAGTGCGGGCTCGACCGCTTCAACGGCGCCAAGATCATCTACGACCTGCACCGCACCGGCCTGCTGACCGTGAGCGACTCCGCCATCGAAGAGATCGGCGATGGGCGCACCATCGTGGTGCGCGGGCCGATCGACCTCTACAACCAGGTCTTCATCAGCACGCTGGTCGAGAGCAACGTCACCGAGCATCTGCGCGTCGAGCTCGTCGACGATCGCGAGATCGAGATCCCCATGGTCGCCGCGACGTACACGCCCAACGGCATCGCCGGCGACGACTACGACGCGCCCCGTGCCACGGAAGGCGCGGCGCTCGTGCTCACCGCCGCCGTGAGCTCGCCCGAAGAGATCTGGCGGCGCTTCGCCGAGCAGAGCTCGGCTTTCATCGTGCTGGCCGCCGCCAACTCGATCGACAGCCTCAAGGCGTCGGTGCGCGACCTGGGCTTCGTGCGCAAGCTGGGCACCATGCCCATCGTCGTGGCCACCTACGTCTCCATGGACGAGGACTCGCTCAGCCCGGCCGCCGTGGCCAAGACCCTCGGCCTGACCGACGACATCCCCGTCATGCCCTGCAGCCTGCGCGACCGCGACTCGGTCGAAGCGATCGTCAAGAAGGCCATCGAGCTCATCGTCCCCGCCTGACGCGGCGCCGCGCGCCGCAAGCCGGGCGGGCGTAAGTCGGGTAACCTTGTCAGACCGTCGCGGCGGGGGATACATTGCCCGAGAGCCACGACCCAGGCGTCGCCCTATGGAAGGACCCGATCACATGTACTTTCCCACGTACCGCATGCGGCGGATGCGCCGTACGCCTACGCTGCGCCGCATGATGCGCGAAACGGCGCTCTCGCCCGACGACCTCATCTACCCGCTGTTCGTGTCGCACGGCGAGAACGTCAAGCGTCCGATCCCCTCCATGCCCGGGTGCGAGCAGCTCTCGATCGGCAATCTGCTGCCCGAGGTGCGAGAGATCTCGCGGCTCGGCATTCCGGCCGTGCTGCTCTTCGGCATCCCCTCGCACAAAGACTCGGGCGCGAGCAGCGCCTACGACCCCGAAGGCGTCGTGCAGCTCGCCATCCGTGCCATCAAAGACGAAGTGCCCGACCTCGTCGTGATCACCGACGTCTGCCTGTGCGAGTACATGGACCACGGCCACTGCGGCGTGGTCCAGGATGGCGAGATCGTGAACGACCTCACCCTCGAGCTGCTCGCCAAGATGGCCGTCAGCCACGTCGACGCCGGCGCCGACATCGTGGCGCCCTCCGACATGATGGACGGCCGCGTGGCGGCCATCCGCGCCGCGCTCGACGACGAAGGCTTCACCGACGCCGCGATCATGTCGTACTCGGCAAAGTTCGCCTCGGCCTTCTACGGCCCGTTCCGCGACGCCGCCGAGTCGCCGCCGCTGTTCGGCGATCGCAAGACCTACCAGATGGACGTCGCCAACGGCGAAGAGGCCGTGCGCGAGGCGCTGCTCGACATCGAAGAGGGCGCCGACATCGTCATGGTCAAGCCGGCGCTGGCCTATCTCGACGTCGTCAAGATGGTCAAGCAGGAGACCAAGTTCCCGCTCGCCGCCTACAACGTGAGCGGCGAGTACGCCATGATCAAGGCGGCCGCCGCCAACGGCTGGCTCGACGAGCGCGCCTGCGTGCTCGAGGCGCTGCTGGCGATCAAGCGGGCCGGCGCCGACCTCATCATCACCTATCACGCCAAAGACGCGGTGCGCTGGCTGCAAGACGAGTTCTAGGCCCGCACGCGCCATGAGCTCTCCCGGGCACCACAGCTCCACCCCGTCGCACGGCGCGGCCGACGCCGCAGGGCACGGCGACGCCACGCAGTACGGCATCTCGGCCGGCGGCACCGGCGACGCCGGTCACCCGGCGGCCGACGCCGCGGCCCGCGAGGGGCGGCGCCGGGGCGGCGCGCTCGAAGCGAGCGCCCCCCGGGTCGTGGCCTGGGAGGTTACGCGCAGCTGCAACCTCGCTTGTGCCCACTGCCGCGCCGCAGCCGCCAACGGCCCCTACGAAGGCGAGCTCTCCACCGCCGAGTGCCTCGAGCTCGTCACACAGATCGCCGCCGCCGGCAGACCGATCCTCATCCTCACCGGCGGCGAGCCGCTGCTGCGGCCCGACATCTTCGAGATCGCCGAGGCCGCTCGCGAAGCCGGCCTGCGAGCGGTGATGGCGCCCAACGGCACGCTCGTCACGCCTGCCGCCGCGGCCCGTATGAAGGCCGCCGGCATAGGCCGCATCAGCATCTCGATCGACTTTCCCGACGCTGCCGCACATGACCGCTTCCGGGGCTGCACCGGGGCCTTCGACGCCGCCCTGCAGGGCATGCGCGCCGCCCAGGACGCCGGCATCGAGATCCAGGTCAATTCGACCATCACGCGCTTGAACGTGGCCTACCTGCCACGCCTGCTGGCCCTGGCCGAAGAGCTCGGCGCGGTGAGCTTCCACCCGTTCATGCTGGTGCCCACCGGTCGTGGCAAAGACCTGGCCGACGACGAGCTCGACCCCGACGACTACGAGCGCACGCTCAACTGGATCTACGACGCGCAGCGCACCTCGCCGCTGTTCTTCAAGCCGACCGACGTGCCGCACTACTGGCGGGTCATGCGCCAGCGGGCCAAGGCCGACGGCAGTACACTCACGGTGCACCCCCACGCCCACGGCGGCCTCAACACGCTCAGCCGCGGCTGCTTGGCCGGCGTGGGCTTCTGCTTCGTCTCGCACGTCGGTGTGGTGCAACCCTGCGGCTACTTCGACAAGGCGGCCGGTAACGTGCGCGAGCAGAGCTTCGGCGAGATCTGGCGCACGGCGCCGCTGTTCACCGACTTGCGCGACCTCGATGCGCTCAAGGGCAAATGCGGCGCCTGCGAGTACAAGCGGGTCTGCGGCGGCTGCCGGGCGCGCGCCTTCGAGCGCACCGGCGACTACCTGGCCGAAGAGCCCTACTGCGCCTACGTGCCGCGCGGCTGGTCGCCCCGCGCCTGACCTGTGTGCCGGCGGCCCGCCGAGCGGCCGGCCGACGCCTCGAAGAGCGGCCCGCCGGCCCAGGTGAGCGCGCCGACCAGCCGGTCGTCGAGGGCCGCCACCAGGATGCCGCTATCGCTGCGTCGCTGGTAGGCGCGCACCTGCTGCGCCGTGACGTCGCTGTCGACGTTCTCGAGGCGGGCGAGCTCGTGGACGAGCTCGGCGGCCTGAGCCGCCTCAGCGGCGCGCGCGGGCGATCGCCGGCCGCCAGGCAATAACGCGCCGATCCGCCGTAGCGTGTAAAGACACAGTAATATGTACTCTCAATCACAAGGGTCGCTCGAGCGGCCGCTCGCGTGGGGGGGAAGGCAGTGAAGACAGAGACGTCGCAGCGCCTGTTCGACGAGGCGCGACGCTACATTCCCGGTGGGGTCAACTCGCCGGTGCGCGCCATGAAGGGCGTCGGCATGCCGCACCCCCTGTTCGTGAGCCGCGGCCGCGGCGCCCACTTGTGGGACGCCGACGGCAACGAGTTCGTCGATCTGGTCTCGTCGTGGGGACCGATGGTCCTCGGCTGGGGACACCCCGAGGTCCTCGCCGCATTGCACACCCAGCTCGACCTGGGCACGAGCTTCGGGGCGCCCACCGATCTCGAGGTCGAGCTCGCCCGCCTCATCTGCGAGGCCGTCCCGTCGGTCGAGCTCGTGCGCATGGTCAACTCGGGCACCGAGGCCACGATGAGCGCGCTGCGCGTGGCGCGCGGCTTCACGGGGCGCGACAAGGTCGTCAAGTTCATCGGCTGCTACCACGGGCACGCCGACCCGTTCCTGGCGGCCGCCGGCAGCGGCGTGCTCACCCTGGCGCTGCCCGACAGCCCCGGCGTCACGGCGGCGACCACCGCCGACACCATCCTGGTCGAGTACAACGACGCGGCCGCCCTGTCGGCGGTCTTCGCCGCCCGCGGCGCCGAGATCGCCTGCGTGATCGTCGAGCCGGTCGCCGGCAACATGGGCGTCGTGCCCCCGCAGCCCGGATTCCTCGAGACGGCGCGACGGCTGTGCACCGAGTCGGGCGCGCTGCTGCTCTTCGACGAGGTGATCACCGGTTTTCGCGTGGCCTGGGGCGGTGCTCAGCAGCGCTACGGTGTGACCCCCGACTTGACGACCCTGGGCAAGATCATCGGCGGCGGCCTGCCCGTGGGGGCGTTCGGCGGACGCCGCGACATCATGGAGACGGTCGCGCCGCTGGGCTCCACCTACCAGGCCGGCACGCTGTCGGGCAATCCGCTGGCCATGGCCGCCGGCATCGCCACGCTGCGCGTGCTCTCGCAGCCCGGCACCTATGAACGCCTCGAGGAGCGCGCGCAGCAGGTCTGCCAGGGTCTCGTGCAGGCGGCCCTTGAGGGCGGCGTGGCGACCACGCTCAACCGTGTCGGCGCCATGATGACGCTCTTCTTCTGCGAGGGCCCCGTCGCGAGCTTCGCCGACGCGCGCCGCGCCGACACCACACTGTACGCGCGCTACTTCCGCTACATGCTCGAGCGCGGCGTGTACCTGGCGCCGTCGCAGTTCGAGTCGGCCATGGTCTCGCTGGCGCTGACCGACGCCGACGTGGCTCTCGCCACCGAGGCCGCCACCTCGTTCTTCGCCGGACTGCACGACGCTGGCGCGGCCGGCGCATGACGCCGCCGGTCGACAAGAGCGCTGTGCCGGCGGTCACCGTGCCGCGACTCACCGTCTATCTGCGCAAGCTGCGTGAGCTGCAGGCGCGGGGCGTGGAGCGCGTCTCGTCGAAACAGCTCGCCGGCTTGATCGACCTGAACGCCGCCCAGATCCGCAAGGATTTCTCGTACTTCGGCGAGTTCGGCACGCGCGGTGTGGGCTACGAGGTCGACCGCCTCGTCACCGAGATCAAGCGCTGCCTGGGGCTGGAGCGCTCGTGGAACGTGATCATCGTGGGCGCCGGCTCGCTGGGCACCGCCCTGGCTCGCTACCGCGGCTTCGCCGAGCAGGGCTTCAAGCTCATCGCCATGTTCGACGCCTCACAGAAGAAGGTCGGCGTGAGCTTCGGCGACGGGCGCACCATCCGCGACGTCGCCGACCTCGAAGCCTTCTGCCACGAAGAGTGCGTCGACATCGCCATCATCTCGGTGCCGGCGCACGCCGCGCAGTCGATCATAGACCGCCTCGTCGGGCTTGAACCGGGCCGCCGGGTGAGCGCCGTCCTGAACTTCGCACCGGTCAAGGTCTTTGCCCCGCGCGACGTGGTGGTGCGTCAGGTCGATTTTTCGAGCGAGCTCATGTTCCTGTCGTTCTACCTCGACCGCGAGGGCTGACCGGCATGGACGACGGCACCATCCGCGACGCGCTGTGCGCGGTCGCGGCGCGCTTCACGCCGGCCGCGCCGCCGGCCTTCGAGCTCTTCTACGCGCCGCTGTTCACGGCGCTCGCTCCCGAGGCGAGCCACAGCGCCTACCCGTTGGCCCTCGAGTTCGTCTACGAGGGTTACCTCTCGCACTACCGGGAGCCGCGCCTGCTCACGGCCGACACGGCGTTGTCGACCAGGCTGCTGGCAGGCGACCACTTCGACGCCAGCGGCCTGCGCCTGGTGGCGCGCGGCGGCGACCTCGACGCCGTGAAGCTGCTCACCAAGCTCATGGCGAGCTGCTCCTGGCTGCGCGCCGAACAGCGGCCCTTCGCCTACGACGACGACCTCTGGGCGTTGTGCGTGGCGGGCATCGCCGCGACTGCGTCGGGCGGCCATGCCCTGGCGGCGCTACGCGCCTTCGACGAGGTCGGCCGCCTGTTCGAGCGCGACCGTGTCGAGCGCCTGCCCGACGTCGTGCGGCGCGCGGCGGCCACGCTCTGGCTGCGTCACCCGGCGCCCCTGCGCCGCGCCCTGGGGCTCGAGATCGCAGCCGAGGAGCCGGGCCCCGAGTCGGCGGCTCCCGAGTCGGCGGCCCCCACTGAGACCGAGGCCGCGAGTTGAGCCTGCGCGAGTTCATCGAGGTGCTGCGCCGCGAGGGTGAGCTCGACGTGGTGAAGGCGCCGGTCGACCCCTGGCTCGAGATGGCCGAGATCGCCGACCGGGCCAGCAAGGCCGGCGGCCCGGCGCTGCTCTTCGAGCGGCCCGAGCCCGAGGCCGCGCAGAGCAGTTCGCCGCCGGCCAACGCCCACCGCCTCACGGGCGCGCCGTTGCCCGTGTTCATGAACCAGTTCGGCTCGTATCGGCGCCTCGAGCTCGCGCTGGGCGCGCCGCTCGACGAGCTCGCCGGGCGTATCGCCGAGCTCGTCGAGCTGCAGGTCCCCAAGGGCCTGGTCGGCAAGGTCAAAGCGCTTGGCCAGCTTCGCGAGCTCGCTTCGTTTGCGCCCAAGGTGGTCTCCAAGGCGGCGTTTCGCGAGGTCGTGATCGATCCGCCCGACCTGGGTCTGCTGCCGGTGCTCACCACCTGGCCGGGCGACGGCGGGCCCTTCGTCACGCTGCCGGTCTGCGTGACCAAAGACCGTGAGGGGCGGCGCAACGCCGGCATGTATCGCCTGCAGGTCTACGACGCCCGCACGACCGGCATGCACTGGCACGTGCACCACGACGGCGCCGCCAACTTCCGCGAGGCCGACGGCCGTCTCGAAGTCGCGGTCGCGCTGGGCACCGACCCGGCGGTCACCTACGCCGCCACGGCGCCGCTGCCGGCGGGCATCGACGAGTTCATGTTCGCCGGGTTCCTGCGGGGCAAGCCTGTCGAGCTTGCGGCTTGCGCCACGGTCGACCTCGAGGTGCCGGCCGACTCGGAGATCGTGCTCGAGGGCTACGTCGACAAGGCCGAGACGCGGCGCGAAGGGCCCTTCGGCGACCACACCGGCTACTACTCGCTGGCCGACGACTACCCGGTCTTTCATCTGACCGCGATGAGCATGCGCCGCGACGCCGTCTACCCGGCGACGATCGTCGGCCGCCCGCCCATGGAAGACTGCTTCCTGGGCAAGGCCACCGAGCGCCTCTTCTTGCCGCTGCTGCGCCTCACGCTACCCGAGATCGTCGATCTCGAGCTGCCCATCGA
>CAZFJE010000030.1:0-24799 GCA_964519555.1 uncultured Thermoleophilia bacterium | reverse complement strand
CGGCGCTGCGTCGGCACGCAGTTCGACCCCGAGATGGTCGAGGCGTTCCTGCGCGTGCTGCGACGGCTGCGCCGGCGGCGCACGCGCGTCGCCGCGCTGGCCCGCCGGGCCGCGACAATCGTCGACCCAGAGGCCCACGCCTTGCTGCACGCCCGCGCCGACGAGGCGTCGCCTGCCTACGTGACGATGGTGGCCGCCCTGCGTCGCCTGCGCGACGAGCATCCGCCGGTGCGCTTCGTCACGAGCTTCGCCCTGCGCGGCGATCAGTGCATCACGGTGCTCGACACCGGCGACACAGAAGATCAATTCTCCCGCTGCGGCGACCCGTGGCTGCCCGAGGACGA
Organism: uncultured Thermoleophilia bacterium; assembly: GCA_964519555.1. Taxonomy (GTDB): domain Bacteria; phylum Actinomycetota; class Thermoleophilia; order UBA2241; family UBA2241; genus Bog-752. The sequence continues at coordinate 24,455 of CAZFJE010000030.1, read as the reverse complement.
GCTCGCCCGCGTGCTCGCCGGCGAGGGCCTGGTGGCCAACGTCCTGAATGCCGACGATTTCGGCGTGTGGGTCTCGGGCATCGCTCCGCTGCGCGATGCCCAGGGTGCGGTCGTCGGCGCCGTCAGCGTCGATGCGCCGATCGTGGCGTCGCTCGATCGCTCACTGCAGGGCGACCGCTCCCACACTCTGGCGGCCATGCTGCAGACCGCTGCCATCCGCTTCAGCCGCGCCGAGGTCGAGGCCATCACCGACGGCCTTACCGGCCTCTACAACCATCGTTACCTGCACGAGCGCCTCGAGGAAGAGCTCGAACGCGCCCGCCGCCACGAGACGCGCGTCAGCCTGCTGTTCTGTGACTGCGACTGTTTCAAGGCCTACAACGACGCCTACGGACACAAGGCCGGCGACGCCGCCCTGGCGCGCATCGCGCGCATCGTCGAGTCGTGCAGCCGGCGCGTCGACCTGGCGGCGCGCTACGGCGGCGAGGAGTTCGTGCTGGTGCTGGTCGATACCGATACGGCGGGCGCCCTCACTGTGGCCGAACGGATCCGCGCCGAAGTCGAGGCCTCCAGCACCAAGGCCGGCCAGCCGCTCACGGTCAGCGTGGGCGTCGCCACCTGTCCAAGAGACGCCTCGGCACGCGACGAGCTGCTCGACAAGGCCGACTGGGCCATGTACGCGGCCAAGCGCGCCGGACGCAACCGCGTGCTCGCCTTCGGCGATGGCCTCGTGGCCAAAGAGACCTGGCTGTCGCGCCGGGGGCGCTAGGACAGCGCGAGGGACTGGCGGCGCCGGCAGCTAGTTCTTAGAGGCGTACGGAGCGGCGAACTTGAAACTGAGGGGGTCGGCGTCGAAGGTGCGGATCTCGTCGGCTTCTTCGCGCTCTGCCAACGCCAGCACACCCTGCGTATCTTGCTCGGCCATTCTCTCCGCCTTTTGTTCGGTGATCATGATGAACGGAAAACGCACGCCCGACACTAGAACCCGGCGCGGTCCACTGTCAACTGACCTTGCTCTCAGCCTCTCCAGGCGAAGGAGGAGCGTCGAGCTCGACGGCGGACCTCGGGGCCGGCCCCGCATAGATGGCATGTTCGCACTCGAGGTCTTCGAGGAGCCGGAACCCCGTCACCCGCAGGTCTGTGCCATCGCTCGTCAGGACCGCGCAGCTCAGAAGCGTCTTGAGCTGGCGCCGCAGCATCTCGGTGAGTGCCTCGGGATGCAGCCGTTCGCCCTCATCGCTGGAGAGTTTGAAGTGCCACACGTACTCTGGCTGCTCTGGGGATCCGGTCATCACCATCCTAGAAGACGATGCGTTCGCAGTCGATCAGAACGACCTCGATGCCGAGCTTCGCTGCGAGCTCCGAGTAGGGCACTCCGCAGAGGTCTCGCCCCCAGCGCGACAGAAACGAGCTCGGCAACAGGAGCAGGTCGGGTCGTTCGGCCGACTCGAGGCGGGGCTGCACGGCCCGGGCGATGTCGTCCAACACCCACAGGTCTCCGACGTTGACGTTGCCCCCGAAGAACGCGTTCTCGGGCACGACGAGCTCCAGGCTGGACCCTTCGGGCAGAGGAAGGGCGGCCAGGAGTCGGCCGACGAGGTCGCGATAGAGGGACGACACCACGACGATGGTCCGCCTTGCCTGTCTTGCCTGAACGGTGTCGTGGATCTGCTTGAGATACTGCAGGTGGAACGAGCCCGGCAGGCAGATGCCAAAGCTCATGCCGGGAATGTCGAACGGCGGCACGCCCTGCATCTTGTACGGATAGGCGTCGGACTCAGCGGCCGGCTCTCTGAGCGTCGAGGTCACCCTCGCCCCTGCCCGGAGGATCTCGACCTCAGCGGTCCTTGAGCCGGCGGCCCGTCTGAGCAGGCTCGACGCGTGCTGGCGCGACACGACCTCGGTGCCGTCAACGGCAAGGACACGGTCTCCGACTTCGACGCCGACGGCGGCGGCGGGGGACCCCTGGATGACGCCCTCGACGACGGCGTCGAGCGAAGCGGACACCGCAGCATAGGGGCTGATCATGATCGGCGTCCGCAACCGCGCACGCAGCGCCGACACGTGCTCGACGACCCGGGGCTGCCAGGCGTCGATGGTCGCCTGCTCGTACCTGGGGTGGTGTCGCGTCAACCCCAGCATCGCCACACGGATGACGCGGGCATCGTTGGCGTCGAGGTAGTCGACGGTCCTGGTGATGTCGTCGAGCCCCTGCTGGGGCCACGGCACGAGCGTGCCCATGAAGGGGATCCCGTGCTCTCGTAGCAGTTCGACCGCGCCGATCGCCGTTGCCGCCCGCCGGTCGCCCATCACGCTCCCGCGCGTCTCCAGGTCGGCGGAGATCAGCGAGATGTTCACGTAGACGGGCTTGAGCTCGGCGAGCCGCGAGACGAGCTCTGGGGTCAGCAAGGCTCCATTGGTGGTGACGTCGATGACCTGCCCCGGGTCATGCGCGCGAATGAGCTCGAGGATCTCAAGAAACTCGGGGTTGGCCAGAGGCTCGAAGAAGCCTTTGGATTCGCGGAACAAGCCTCGACCGTCGTGCAGGTGACGAAGCCTGGTCTGGGCCTCGGCCATACTCACGAACCTGGGGTGTTTCTCGAACAGTCCCGCAGGGTTGCCGTCTTCGTAGCAGAAGGTGCACTTGCAGTTGCAGACGGTCGAAAGCGAGCCGAGGTTCTGTTCCAGAGATGTCTCACGCACCGTGCGCCAGTCGTCGATGTTGCGTGGCCGAAACCCATCGACGCGCACCGGCTGCCCGTCGAACTCAAGTTCGACGACGTCCAGGATCGACTTCAGCATCGACTCGATCAGCTCGACGCGCGGCTCCTCGCGGCTGAAGGACTTCACCGAATGAAACTCAGTCATCGCCGCCTTTCAGCCGTCCCGCCCGTCATTGCTGGACGCATCATAGGCCATACCGGCCGTGCGAGCGTAGCCACGCACGAAGGCGAGCCCACCTCTCAGGCTCAAGTCGAGAGGTTCTGATACCGAGAATGACCAGTGCGGGCCACCACCATCGACCCTCACATCCCGATGGCCTGCGATAGCGACGGGCACGACAGCCACCAGGACCGCGAGTGACGCGTTGCGGTCCACATGCAGTACGGTGTCAGTGACAGTCAAAGCGAAGGAGCAATCGCCGCCGATGGGACCACAGCCGTTGCGCGCCGCCGTCGCACATGCGTTTGCCCGCCGATGCCCCGTTCCATGAGCCGTATCGAAGCATCTGGTGGTGGGCAGGCCGGCTTCCGCGACGGTCTGCTCCCGGCCGGCCGGCCGCGAGGGCTGCTCCTCTATACGATCGTCGTGATGGGTGCCGGGCTCGCCATGATCGTGGCGACGCTCCCCGGACTGCCTCGGCACCACTGGCTTGAGCTCATCCTTTTCACCGTGCTGACCGCTCTGGCTGAGCTCTGGACTGTGCCCACATCGGTCCGTGGCGAGGTCTCCCTCTCTTTCACCGTCAACTTCGCCGCAGCCATCCTCTTCGGACCCTGCTTCGGCGCCTTGACGGCCTGCGGGGGAAGCATCATCGCCGAGGGGTTGACCAGCCGCAAAGGCGTTTTGAAGATCGGGTTCAACGCAGGCCAGATCGCCGTGACCTGTGGACTCACCGGACTGGCCTTCGAGGCACTCAGAGCCGGTACTCACCTGAGCCTCATGTCGAACGCGCCGGCTTACGCCGCCGCTGCCGCCGTCTATATCGTGGTCAACAGCGGCCTCGGGAGTGGCGCTATCGCCTTCTACGGCCATCCCTTCATGAACCAGTGGCTGCTCGTTGTGCGCGAAGCGGGCGTCTTCTACATCGCTATGGCGCCCCTCGGCGCTCTGGCGGTCAACGCCTACGAGCAGAGTCCGTGGACGCTGCTCTATTTCCCCCTGCTGCTCTGGGTCGTCCACAAAGGCTTCATGCTCTTCGCCCACCTGAGAGACGACACCGGCAAAGCGCTCGAGGTCCTGGCGAACACGATCGAGCAGCGCGACACCTACACCCACCAGCATTCCGAGCGCGTCGCCGCCTACGTGGCCGACATCGCGGCGCGCCTCAACCTGCCCGCCGGCGACGCCGAGCTCATCGTCTCAGCGGCGCACGTGCACGACCTCGGCAAGATCGCGATCGACAACCGCATCCTCTTCAAAGAGGGACCTTTGACCGACGAGGAGCGCCGGCAGGTCAACACCCATCCAGCGGCGGGCGCAGAGCTGGCCGGTCAGTTCAGCATGTACGGCGAGGGAGCCGACATCATCCGTCACCACCACGAGCGTTGGGACGGGACCGGCTACCCCGACGGCCTGGCCGGCAACGCCATTCCACTGGGAGCGCGCATCATCGCCGTCGCCGACGTCTACGACGCCATGACCTCGGATCGACCCTACCGGCGCGCCCTCTCGCACGAAGTCGCGGTGAGCGAGCTTATCCGCGGCAGCGGCACGCAGTTCGACGCCCGCGTCCTCGAGGCCTTTCTGGCCTGGCCCGACCATCAGGGGCCCGTCGCGCTGCCCTCGGGTGAGCCGGCGCACTCGTGCATGTAGCGCGTCCGCGGCGGCAGGGGCCGTAAGCAGTCACCCCGACCCGGCACGGACCGACCGACGACGAGAGCAGGCAGACCGGCGCTCCTCGCCACGCGTCGTTGATAGACTGGCGTCACGTCCCGCGTCTGCGGGCCAGTGCCTGGTGCGCAGCGATGCGGAGGTGGGCGAGATCTCGGGGGGCTTTCTTGTCTGGGTCGGCGTAGCCTTTCTGGCCGCCGCCTGCTGGGGCCTCGTCGTCGTGCTCAACAAGCAGGTCCTCGAGCACGTGCGCCCGATCCCGGTGAACTTCTTCGTCCTCGTGGTCTCGACCGTCAGCCTGGTCGTGGTGGCGGTGCCCCTCAGCCTGCTGCACCTCTGGTCACTCGGGTTCACCATGACCTGGACGGCGGCGGGCTACATCGCCATCGGCTCGTCGGTCACCTGGCTGATCGCGTTCACCGCCTACTACTCCGCACTGCGCTCCGGCAGGGTGAGCGTCGTGGGACCGCTGACCTGCACCGACCCGTTGTTCACGGCCGGGTTTGCGGCGCTCATCGTCGGCACGGCGATCGTCGGGCTGACGATCGCCGGCCTGCTGGTGGCCCTTACCGGGGTGGTTCTCATCTCGCGCTGGATGGACGACGAACCCGAACCTCACGCCCCGGCGCTCGAGGGCGCCGCCGGTCCGCGGCTGCACGCCTCGGCCCGGACGGTGGTCGCACTGTCGCTGGTGACCGCCGCAGGGTGGGGCTTCAGCCCCGTGATGATCCAGCTCGCCGAGCGCTCGACCCACGGCGCGAGCACGACCATGATGGTGCTCGGCGAGGCCCTGGGCGTCGTGCTGCTGGCACCCTTCATGCTCGTCCGTCGCCGGCCGCTCCTTGCGGCGTCGCTGCAAGCCGCGGAGCGCCGCAGGGTCATCGGCCTGCTCGTCGCGGCCGGCGTGCTGAACGCGCTGTTCACCGTCATGTGGTACGTGCTCATCGACCAGATCGGCCCGGTGCTCACCACGCTGATCGTCGCCACGTCGCCCATCTTCGCGATCCTCGGCGGGATCGTCTTGTTGCGCGAGCGCCTCGGCGCCCGCCTCGTGCTGGGCGCGGCCATCACCCTGACAGGCGTGTTCCTCGCGACCCTGCCCCACGTGCATTAGCCGCGCGACGGCGCCCGCAAGCGCCGGCGACGCACCGTGCTGATGGTCATCGGGTCCAACGTGGTCTGGCTGCCCAAGAGCCGGAGCTCACGAATAGTCCCTCGGCAGCCGATACCGGCAGTAGTCGGACACGAGCTGACAGGAGAGACGATGCAGTGCTACATGATGAGCCGCGGGCGGGCGCAGGCTTTGGCCGATGCGCTTCGCAAGATGTATCCGAAGCGTCGCAAGGCCATCGACCCCGACGTCGTTCGCATGTTCTGTGTGAGTAACGCCGAGGCGGAGAGCGGCGCCGTCGACGCCGAGTGGCTCGAGCGGGGATCGCTGGCAGAGGTAGCGGCCTGGGTCGACATCGAGCGCCTGCTTCGTTAGACGGCGAACGCCGTCGCGATCTGCTCGGCGACTCGCCTGGCCGCCTCTTCCCCACTGACATCTCCGAGCACCACGACGAACTCACCGCCGGCCCAGCGTGCCAGGGTATCCGTGGTGCGCACGAGCGGCGCCGAAGGTCGCAACGAGCGGCGACCTGGGTCGCCGGCTCCTCGAGGTTCGCCGCTGCCGAGCAGTCCTTGAGGCGGCTGCCGCCTCAACGGCTGTTGGACTCGACCGGACCGAGAGCCCGGGACTAGACTGCCAACGGTGACGCCCTCGGGATTCCGCGTGCGTCGATCTCGGCCGCCTCCGTGTGACCGATGAGGCACGAGTGGCCGGCGGCCAGTCGTGCGGCTGGGCAAATGAAGGCCCGTGATGTGGCGGTGGGCACACCCCACAGATGGGGTGGCTACCGCGCGAGTGACGGTCATCCCTTTGCTGTGGCAGTCGCGCCGCTGCTCGTGAGAGGAGAGACCGGGATGTCCGACGAGAGCACGCATGCGGCCGCAGCGACGACGGTCCGGCAGTGGTGGCCCAACCAGCTCGACCTGACGGTGCTGCGCCGCGGCCCGTCGGCAGCCGACCCGATGGGAGCCGACTTCGACTACGCCGCCGAGTTCGCCACCCTCGACCTCGAGGCCGTGCGGCGCGACCTCCTTGCTCTCATGACCGACTCGCAGGAGTGGTGGCCGGCCGACTACGGCCACTACGGCCCGCTGTTCATCCGCATGGCCTGGCACAGCGCGGGTACCTACCGCGTGAGCGACGGTCGCGGCGGCGCGGGCGCCGGCGCGCAGCGCCTCGCCCCGCTCAACAGCTGGCCGGACAACGCGAACCTCGACAAGGCGCGCCGCCTGTTGTGGCCGATCAAACGCACGTACGGCCGCAAGATCTCCTGGGCCGACCTCATGGTCCTTGCCGGCAACTGCGCCCTTGAGTCGATGGGCTTTGCGACGTTCGGTTTCGGCGGCGGCCGCGAGGACGTCTGGGAGCCGCAAGACATCGACTGGGGCACAGAGCGTACCTGGCTCGGCGACGAGCGATACAGCGGCGATCGCGAGCTCGCCGACCCGCTCGGGGCTGTCCAGATGGGTCTCATCTATGTAAACCCGGAGGGTCCCAACGGCAACCCCGACCCGCTGGCGGCAGCCGTCGACATCCGCGAGACGTTTCGCCGGATGGCCATGAACGACGAGGAGACCGTCGCGCTCATCGCGGGCGGGCACACGTTCGGCAAGACCCACGGCGCCGCCGACCCCGGCAACGTGGGACCGGAACCCGAGGCCGCCCCGCTGCAGGAGATGGGGCTCGGCTGGCGCAACGCCTACGGCAGCGGCACAGGTGACGACACCATCACCAGCGGTCTCGAAGGCGCCTGGACCCCCACGCCGGTGACCTGGGACACAAGCTTCCTCGACACGCTGTTCGGCTACGAGTGGGAGCTCTCGCAAAGCCCGGCAGGCGCCAAGCAGTGGGTCCCCAGCGACCCGGCGGCGAGCAGCGCCGTGCCCGATCCCCACGACCCCTCGAAACGCCACGCACCGGTCATGCTCACGACCGACCTCGCGCTACGCGTCGACCCGGTCTACGAGCCCATCGCGCGGCGCTTCCACGAGGACCCGCGGGAGCTTGCCGCCGCGTTCGCCAAGGCGTGGTTCAAGCTGACACACCGCGACATGGGGCCGCGCAGCCGCTACCTCGGTCCGCTCGTGCCGTCCGAGCCGCAGCTGTGGCAAGACCCCGTGCCCGCGGTATCCCACCCACTGGTGAGCGCGCGGGACGTCGCGGCCCTCAAGGACAGCATCCTCGCTTCTGGATTGTCGGTGTCGCAGCTCGTCTCCACGGCCTGGGCCTCGGCGTCGACGTTCCGCGGCACCGACAAGCGCGGCGGCGCCAACGGCGCCCGCATCCGGCTCGCGCCGCAGAACCAGTGGGCGGCGAACGACCCCACGCAGCTCGCGCAGGTCCTGCCGGCGCTCGAGGCGATGCGGCGGGAGTTCGCGGCGCGGGCCACCGACGGCGCGCGGGTCTCGCTCGCCGACCTGATCGTGCTGGGTGGCTGCGCCGCCGTCGAGAAGGCCGCGCGGGACGCCGGCTTCGACGTCGAGGTGCCCTTCACCCCGGGGCGCACCGACGCGACGCAGGAGCAGACCGACACCGAGTCGTTCGCCGTGCTCGAGCCCGCCGCCGACGGCTTTCGCAACTACCTGGGTGAGGGTCGCCACAAGCCGGCCGAACACCTCCTCGTCGACAAGGCGGACAGCCTCACTCTCACCGCGCCCGAGATGACGGTGCTCGTGGGCGGCTTGCGCGTGCTCGGCGCAAACCACGACCGGTCCGACCTCGGTGTGCTTACCGCCCGCAAGGAGACGCTGACGAACGACTTCTTCGTCAACCTTCTCGACATGGGCACGACGTGGCAACCGGTGAGCGAGTCCGAGGAGACCTTCGAAGGCCGCGACCGCTCGACCGGCGCGATCCGCTGGACGGCGAGCCGCGTCGACCTCGTCTTCGGGTCAAACTCCCAGCTGCGCGCGCTCGCCGAGGTCTACGCCAGCGACGATGCGCACGAGAAGTTCGTGCGCGACTTCGTCGCCGCGTGGGACAAGGTCATGACCCTCGATCGGTTCGACCTCACTTGACCGGAGACACCGTTCAGCGTCGTCGCACGCGAGCATCTGGCGGGGGAGAACAACCTCCCCCGCCGCCCTGGGCGCTCAACGGCCGTCATCGGGTCCGCCCGTTGCCGCAGTGAGACTACCTCCGGCCAGGCCAACGGCCTCTTCGAGTGACCGCCTGACCATCACCTCGAGGATCTGTCGTTTGTAGCCGTTGTTGGCGAGCATACGGGACGAGGCAACGGCCGCCTGCGCTGCCCGCTCACACGCCGCAAGGTCGGCTTGCCGCCCGACAAGAGCCTTCTCCGCCACTCGCAGGCGCAGCGGCACGGGCGCCACGGCGCCGGCGCACAGCCGCGCGTCGGTGACCGTGCCACCGACAACGCTCAGATGGACGGCCAGATTGACGATCGGGAAGTCGACGGACTTGCGCTCCCTGAACTTCTGGAAGACGTTCCCATCCGCGGGGTCGGGGAGCGGGACGCGCACGGCCAGCACGATCTCGTCGTCATCGAGCGCCGTCGAGGCCCCCACCGAAGCGGCGAACAGCTCCTCGACGGCAAGGAGGCGCTTGCTGGTCTGCACGCTGGCGTTGAGAGCTATGAACGCCGGCGCAAGATCGGAGGGTGACACGGCCAGGCAGCTACAGTTCAGGCAGCGTCGTGCCTCTTCGGCGATATCGCTCCGAAACAGCGCGGACCATGATCCCGCGGAGTCGCTCGCGGCCTCGGCCGGACCTTCGCCGCCTTCGCCGAGCACGCGGGTCGCTCTGGCGCCGCTCCCGGCATCCACCGCGAGCAGGTCGCCGACGTCACCACTCGACGCCTGTCCCGGGAGGTCCGCGCCGGTGAGGAGGCGGTGGACGCTCGCGGCCGCCCGGCGACCCGACGCGATCGCCGCGACGACGGTCGCCGGCCCCGACTCCGCATCGCCGCAGACGAAGGCGCTACTGACTGCGCCGGTCTCGGGCACGAGGCAGTCCTTGAACCACTCCCTGTCCACCCGCTGCCCGACGGCGAGGATCACCTTCTCGGCGGCGACGAAGTCTGTGACCGACTCATCCAGCACAGGGCAGAACGCGCCGTTCGCGTCGAACACGCTCGAGCAGCGCACGAGATCGACGCCGGCGACCGCGCCGCCTTCGAGGCGGATGCCTCGCGGTCCCCACCCGGTGCGCAGCTGCATGCCGCTCTGCAGAGCGCCCGCGATCTCCGATTCGAAGGCCGGCATCTCTTCGCGAGACTCGAGGCAGACCATGGTCACTCGCTCGGCGCCACGCGCCAGCGCCGTCATCGCGCTGTCGACCGCGACGTTGCCGCCGCCGATCACCAGCACCGTTCCCGACTCGCGCCACTGCTCGTCGATGGCCGCCTGGCGCAGATAGTCGAGGCCGGCGACCGTCGCATCCTCGCCCTCGATCCCGATCCGCGAGGCGACGCAGGCGCCGGAGGCGACGATCACCGCGTCGGAGGTGGCGCGGACCTCCTCGAGCGTGACGTCGCGACCGACCTCGACGCCCAGCCGGAACCGGACGCCGAGGGACACATAGAGGTCGACCAGACGGTCCACCACGGCGCGAGACAGCCTGAAGGACGGGATCGCGAAGGACAGCGCGCCGCCGGCGCGCGACTCCCTCTCCAGCACGGTCACCGCGTGGCTGGCACGTCGCAGATAGTAGGCGGCGGTAAGGCCGGCAGGGCCAGACCCGACGACGGTGACGCTGCAGCCGCTTGGAGCGACCTCGGAGCCACGGAAGACCGCGGGCTCCTCGAGGACGTAGTCGCCGACCTCTCGCTCCAGACTGTGGATCGAGACCGGCTCGTCGATGTCCGCGCGGTTGCAGCCCGTCTCGCAGAGATGGGGGCATATCCGGCCGGTGATGGCCGGCATGGGGTTCTGGGCGAGCAGGGTACCGGCTGCGGTCTCTACCTCGAGATCGCGCAGCATGTCGACGTAGACCGGGATGTTCGTGTGGTTGGGGCAGGCCTGTGTGCACGGCGAGTCTGCGACCCGCGCGGCGCCGAAGATCGAGTGGTAGCGATCGTCGCCGAGCGCGGCGGCGCACAGCTCGCCGCCTTTGCGATGGCAGTGGAACAGGTCGCCCGGATGGCGGTAGTACCAGCAGCGCGGCTCCTGGCAGAGGTTGCCGCCGACCGTACCCATCTCGCGCAGCTGCGGAGAAGCCACCGCTCCCGTGGCGCCGGCGAGCATCGGCAGCCGCTCGTTGACCAGCTCGCTCGACGCCAGGTCCGCCAGGCGGGTGAGGGCGCCGATCACGACCTCGCGGCCCTCGAGCGTCACACGGTCGAGCCCGGGGACGCTCTTGAGGTCGACGAGGAGGACCGGCGGACCGGCGGCGTGGATGGAGTCCTTCAGGGCGCCGAACAGGTCTGTGCCGCCTGCCAGCAAGCGCGCGCCGGGCTCGCTCCGAAGGAGTTGCCCGGCCTCCTGCAGCGAGGCGGCCGCATGGTAGCGGATCTGAGTCATTGCGCTCGACCTTCGGACGGCTCGCCGGGGCGCACCGCGTCGCCCGATCGGCCCGCCCTGACGACGGCATCGACGATCCCCTCGTAGCAACCGCAGCGACAGATGTTGCCGGCGAGCGCCGCGACGACCTGCTCGCGCGTGGGGCGCGCGACCCGCAGGAGCAGGGCCTTAGCCGCCATGATCATGCCGGGCGTACAGAAGCCACACTGGATGGCGGTGCCGTGGCCCGGCCGCGACTGCGTCGCGAAGGCGACGATCAGCGGGTCGTCGTCGGCAAGCCCCTCGACCGTCAGGATGTCCGCACCATCGGCCTGGGCCGCAAGCACCAGGCAGGAAAGCACCGGCCGCTTGTCCATAATGACGGTGCACGCTCCGCACGCCCCCTGATCGCAGGCGACCTTGACGCCGGTGAGCCCAAGGGAGTCGCGAAGCACTTCGGCGAGCGAAGCGCCGGACCAGAAGTCGCGGCCGGCGACGAGCTCGTGGCGTTGTCCGTTGACACGCAGCGCGATCGTCGGGAAGGCCGGACGCTCCGCGCCCGGCGCTTCGAGGGAGCGCTCGGTCGCCGCGCTCTGCGCGCTATGCGAGCACACCGGCGACCTCCTCGATGGACTCGATCGACGTGACCCCCGGTGCGGTCTCCGCCAAGGCAGCCAGTATCTTCGCGGGAGTCACGGGTATGTCCGTGAGAGAAGTCCCGAGAGCATGATTGACGGCGTTGACGACTGCCGCCGTCGTGGGGACCGTGGCGATCTCCCCGACGCTCTTTGCGCCAAAAGGTCCTGCATCTGCCTCGTGCTCGATCAGCAGGACGCGGATGTCCGGCATATCGAGAGTCGTCGCCAGACGGTAGTCCTCGAAGCCGCTCTGGCACGGTCGTCCTGAGCGGTCGAGAATGACCTCCTCGCAAAGAGCGTAGCCGATCCCCATCTGCACGCCGCCGTAGAACTGACCCTCGACCACGCCTCTGTTGATAGCCTGTCCTACGTCTCCGACGGCAAGAAAGTCGGTGACGCTGCACGAACCAGTCTCGCAATCGACTTCGACCTCGGCGAACTGCACCGAGTAGGCGCCCGGATTGGTCGGCGCCGAATGGGTGTAGGTGGCGACGAGGTCCCGCCCGGCCTTCGTCTTGATCGTCGTGGCCACGTCGGCGTAGGTCAGACCTCTGGACGCGTCTCCAGCCGGGTAGATGCGCCCCTGATCTACGACGAGACTGGCCACGGGCACCCCGAGCACGTCACCGGCCGTCTGCAGCATCTGGTCTTTCAGTATCTGAGCGACCGCACGGGCGCACGCGCCGCAGACATAGGTAACCCTGCTGCCGTAGGTGCCGAAGTCGTAAGGAGTGAGGTCGGTGTCGGCTTCGCGTACGACCACGCGATCGGGGGCCACTTGCAGCACTTCCGCCACGATCAGTCTCATGGCCACCAGGACACCACTGCCGACTTCGTGCAAGCTGGCGTTGAGGGAAAGGCTGCCATCCTCATTCATCTTGAGGGTCATCGTGCTGTGATCGATGAAGTCGCCGGACGTCTGACTGTTCTTGTGGGCGCCACAGGCGACGCCTACACCGCGACGTACCGGCCCGTCTGCCACGGGTCGTGCGCGTCGGACGTTCCAGCGAAAGGCTTCCGCGCCCCGCTCGAGGCACTCACGAACACGTGCGTCACCCAGAGACAGCTTCGACGCTTCGTCGAAGTCGTAGGGGTGCACCAGGTTCATCAAGCGCACGTCGACGGGGTCCATCGCCAACCTTCTGGCGACCAGATCGAGATGGATCTCGACCGCGGTGATGATCTCGGGAGCGCCCCAACCCCGCGCGCCTCCCGTGACGGGCGTGTTGGTGTATGCCACCTGACCGTGGTGCCGGTAGTGCGGTATCCGGTACAGCCGCATCACTTTGTGCGCCATCGCTTCGGCGTAGTCGATCGAGCACGTCGCATACGCACCAGCGTCGAGGACCGTATCGACCGTCATCTCGCGCAGCTTCCCCTGAGGAGAGACCGCGGTGTGAACGGTCGACATCGTCGGCGGCCGGGTCGTCGTGGCCCTTATGCACTCCCTCCTGTCGAGTGCGAGCCTGACGGGCTTACCGATCTGCATGGCCATGTAGGCGGTGACAGGCTCGAGTATGAACTCCTGCTTTGCTCCGAACGAGCCGCCGGTGGGGACCTTGATCACTCTGACCCGGTTGTAGCTGAGCCCCAGAAGGTCGGCGATCACAGTCCTGGCGCCGAACACTCCTTGAGACGGGCTCCAGACGGTGAGGTTCTCTGACCCGTCGTACGTGGCGAGACACACATGTGGCTCCATGGCGGCCTGATGGATCCTCTGCGTCTTCGTACAGGTCGTGGTGCCGAGCGCCTCCGGGTCGGCGGCCTGCGGCTCTCCATGATCGAATCGGTACTCATGCAGCAGATTGCCTTCGGGGTGCAGCCGCACATCGGTCCGTTTCAGAGACTCGTCGGGCGTCAGCAGAGCAGGCAGCTCTTCGTAGGTGACGTTGATGAGACGCACGGCTGCGTTGGCCACGGCCTGCGAAGTCGCGACTACGGCGGCGACGCGATCGCCGGCGAAACGCACGTGTCTCGCGAACAGCGTCTCATCTTCGGGACACGACTCCTGGCCGGGCATGAGTCGATAGCGACTGTAGGAAGTATCGGGGGTGTTGAACCATGAGAACACTCTCACCACGCCGGGGAGAGCTTCAGCCTGTGAAGCGTCTATGTCGGCGACGATGCCGTGAGGTATCTCGCTGAGCAACAACTTGGCGTACAGCATGCCCGGCATCTTGATATCGGTGCCGTAGACCAGCGCTCCCCTGGCTTTGACTGCTGCATCGGAGCCAGGAAGATATGTGCCCACATAGGAAGAATCCCCGCTCAAGGCAGCGGAGGACCCGGCTGGCGGCCTTCGACTCATCTTGATCCCTTCCGAAACACTTGGGCTGCTGCTCCCGCTGGGCCTATCGACCCCCAGCGCCATCGATTCTATCTCGGAATCGGATACCCGGCAGCCGCCTCGTAAGTCAGCTCAACTCGTGCTTGAGCTCGCCCAGATGTCGACGCCTGCCTCGACGGCGTGCCGGTCGATCTCGGCAAGCTCCTCGGGGGTGAACTCAGGCCGCTCGAGGGCGGCGAGGTTCGCTTCGAGCTGCTCGATCCGGCTGACCCCGACGAGAGTCGAGGTGACGCGCGCGTCGCGCAACGTCCAGGCGAGTGCCATTTGCGCGAGCGTCTGGCCGCGCCGCTGAGCCACCTCGCCCAGCGCGCGCACACGTCCCAGGTTCGTCTCGGTCAGGAGGCTCGTGCTGAACTCCTGGCCCGAGATCGCGCGCGAGTCCTGCGGGATGGCGCCGAGGTAGCGGTCGGTCAGAAGGCCTTGAGCGAGCGGTGAGAACGCGATGCAGCCGACGCTGAGCGACTTGAGCGTATCGAGCAGATCGGGCTCGATCCAGCGGTTGAACAGCGAGTATGAGGGCTGATGGATGAGCAGCGGCGTCCCCAGCGAGCGCAAGATCTCCGCCGCTTCGCGCGTCCGCTCGGCCGAGTACGAGGAGATGCCGACGTAGAGCGCCTTGCCCTGGCGCACAGCCGTATCGAGGGCGCCCATCGTCTCTTCGAGCGGCGTCTCGGGGTCGAAGCGGTGCGAGTAGAAGATGTCGACATGGTCGAGCCCCATCCGCGCAAGCGACTGATCGAGCGAGGCGAGCAGGTACTTCCGCGAGCCCCAGTCGCCGTAAGGCCCGGGCCACATGTCGTAGCCGGCCTTCGTCGAGACGATGAGCTCGTCGCGGTAGGCCGCAAGGTCCTGGCGCAGGATCTGACCGAACGTCTGTTCCGCCGAGCCGTACGGAGGACCATAGTTGTTGGCGAGATCGAAGTGTGTGACCCCAAGGTCGAACGCCCGCGTCACGATCGCCCTGCTCGCCTCAAAGGGATGGTCGCCGCCGAAGTTCTGCCAGAGGCCAAGCGAGATCGCGGGTAGCTTCAGGCCGCTCCGTCCGCAGCGACGGTACTGCATCGAGTCGTATCGAGATTCGCTAGCCATCACATCTCCGTTTCACGAGCGGTCACCCTTCCGCGCCTGTCCGGCGGGCGATGCGACGCCGCACTTTGGCCCAGGACTCAGTCGTCAGGAACGTCTCGTCCGCGTTGCCCAGCATGCGCTCGAACTTGCTCCACGGCACGGCGAACGTCAGCACGTCGTCGGGGACCCGCGGCCGGGCGGACACGTCGAACATGCCGAGGATCGCCCGCGGTCGCTCCTTGGCCGCCTCCAGCAGAGGGTACTGGACGATGGAGGCACAGCCGGCGCCGAAGGGCGCCGCGACCGCCTCGGCCACGGGCTCATCGAACCCCGCCCAGGTGAAGAGGCCGGAGAGGACGTCGGGGATCGCAAAGAAGACGACCACCTCGGGCTCGTCGCCCTCGTCCAGCGCGTCCCAGCGTTTGAAGACGACGTACCGCTTCTCCGAGGGCACGGCGGGCACCGTCTCCATCCAGGCCGTGACAAGTTCAGGGGTCTGCTTGTAGCGCTCGCCCTCCAGCTCCCCGGCGATGCCGCACGACAGGAAGGACTCGAAGCCCTCTCGCAGGCTCGCGTCCAATCCCAGGAAGCGCCGGCCGCAGCCGACGGTCTCACGCGCGTAGTAGACAGACTGGCCGCGGCGCACAACCGCCAGGTCGCCGATGAAGCAGCGCCAGCCCTTGGCGGGCCGGCTGGGCGACGCGCCGTGCTCCTCGTTGGATCGAAAGAAGGCGACCGGAAGCTCGGCGCCGGGAAAGTAGGTGGACCAGATCTCGAGGAGTCTGCTCTTCTGTTCTGCGGTCATCCGTGCCTCCCGGCGCGCCTGCGCATCGGACGAGTATCAGAGAGTCTGTAGCCGTAGCAGTGCCGCTACGGGCGGCCTGCTCGATCCAGCCGAAGTCTATCGCCGTTCGCGCGCATCTGGAGCTTGAGTTTCCGCATACGACCCGAAGCTTGTCGCGGTCCAGGAAGACGTCGTGCATTCGTGAGGCGCTCGACCGCGGATGGTAAGCTGAGGACATGGTCGCCCCCCGGGGGCCTCCTGGCGTGTCTGGTCGGCCACGAAGCAAAGGAGACCGAGATGACCGACCGCCGACAAAGAGGGCTTCGCCAGCCCTTGCTGGGAGTCGGGGGCTTCATCGTGACGATCGGCTCGTCCCTGGCCTTCTGCGCCCTGTTCACCCCGGCCACCCTGGGCTCGTGGGTCGCCCTCGTCTTCATCGGCGCGGTGCCCGCCATGGTCGTACTGGACCTCGGCCTTCGTCTGGAGTTCCCCGGATTTCTCAAGAGAGCCTCGCAGCCTGCGAAGGGCCTGGCCTTCGTAGCGCTTTCGGCGCTCGTCAGCGCCGTCGTCTCACCGCTGGTGCTCTACGGCGTCGCCGGCGGAGTGACGCCACCGAACCCCTTCGCCATTCTGTTCCTGGTCCAGACCGTCCCGGTCACACTAGTCCTGGTCCTGGCTTTCAGGAGCTGGCCCGTCACCCTGCTGTCGCGGCGCCCGGGCGTGGTCGGAGTCGGGACTCTCGTGCTTGCCTACGCGCTCACCTGGGTGATCTTCCGCATCTTCTTCGATTTCGGCTTCCTCAGGGGCTCGCCCGCGTACCTGCCGCGGCTCGACCCCCAGGGCCTCTTTGCGGCGTGGCAGTCTGCCGCCTTCATCGTCACCGCGGCAGGCGTGCTGCTCTGCTTTGCGCTCTTCGACTTCTGGCCGCTGAGCCACCTCGGCGCCAAGAGGCCGGCGATCGCACGAGAGCCTCTCTTTGGCCTGCTGTGCGGCGGCATCGTGCTTGCCGTGACGCTGCTCGTGTGGGGTATCCCGGTCGGGCTGGCCGGCATGGACCCTGTCGTCTATCTGGTCCGTGTGCCGGTGGCTGTGATCTTCGGGGTCTTCATCGTCCTCACGATCTTTCAGGGCGTGGGCTTCGGAGCCTTGGCGCAGCCCCTGAAGGGCGTCGCCATGACGGCCGCTGTGATCGTCTTTGCGGTGGCGATCCAGGTGCTGTATGAAGCGGCCGCCAAGGTCATCACCCCCGGCATGAGGGCCGGTCCTCCCGGTTACCAGCTCGAGCTCTGGCTCGCCACCGCGATGCTCGGCGTGACCTTCCCGGTCATCGTCGTGTACTGCGACGCGTTCGGATTCTGGCCGCTGCAACGCCGCCGGTCGACCTCGGACCGCGCAGCCCCCACCGATGGGCTCTACGAAGGGGATCGCGGAACGAAAGAAACTCCCTGAGCAGACGGTCCAGCCGTCGCCGCTGCCAGTCGCGTCACTGATCGAAAGGCGCGGCCGGCGCACATACAGTTGACACCCTCCTCTATCGATACGTACTGTCGAGGGGCGACGACTGTCACAGCTACCCGGTGAGCGGAGACTGCGGCTTCTCCACGAACGCGGAGGGAACATGTCGGGCAACGCCCAGACCATGCCTCCCGCCGGCGCGGACTCCAGCGCCAGCGCGGTGACGTTGCCGCTGAAGCTCATCCTCGTGGCCCTGTGCATGGCCCAGTTCATCAACGCCTACGACACGACGGCGATGAACGTGGCCGTCACGTCCGTGGTCAAGAGCCTCGGCACCACCGTCTCGGGTGTGCAGTCCGCGCTGGTGCTCTACTCGCTCGTCATGGCCTCGTTCATGCTCATCGGCGGCAAGCTCGGCGACGTGTGGGGCCGGCGCGTGACGTTCACGATAGGCATCTCGATGTACGGCGTCGGCGCGCTGATCACGGCGCTCAGCCAGGGCCTGCCGATGATGATCTTCGGCTGGTCTGGGGTTGACCCCCTCTGACAGACATCCAAGATAGGGCGATAGTGCCCAGAAAGGATGTCGAAGCATGGAGCAGCGAAGAAGAGAGCGACGGTCGTTCACCGACCAGCACAAGGCCGAGGTCGTCGCCCTCTGCCAGACGAGCGGCAAGTCGATCCGCGAGATTAGCCGCGACCTCGATCTGACCGAGTCCTCGGTGCGCCGCTGGGTGGCGCAGGCCGAGATCGACGCCGGCGAGCGCGAGGGTCTCACGAGCGTCGAGCGCGAGGAGCTCACCAGCCTTCGCCGCGAGAACCGGGTGCTGCGCGAGGAGCGCGACATCTTGAAACGAGCCACGGCTTTCTTCGCCAAGGAGACCCGGTGAACGTCTATCTGTTCATCGAGGCGGAAAAGCAAGGCCAGGGGTGCGTCCGTCGGGCGTGCGTCCTGCTCAGCGTCTCCCGCGCCGCCTACTACGCCTGGTCTGTCGCCGACCCCGAAAAGCGCCGCCGCGCAGATGACGAGCTGCTTCAAGCGATCAAGGACGCCCACAAGGCCTCTCGCGGCACCTACGGCGCGCCGCGCATCACGAAGGCGCTACGCAAGCAGGGCCGGCGCGTCGGCCGCAAGCGCGTCGCCCGCCTGATGAGGCAGCGTGGCATCGTGGGACGTGCTCGTCCCCGCCGCAAGCGCACCACCATCGCCGACCCCGCCGCGGCCAAGGCGGCCGACCTCCTGCAGCGCAACTTCACCCCTGTAGCGCACGCCATCGACACCGCCTGGTGCTCCGACATCAGTTACGTGCGCACCTGGGAGGGCTGGACCTACCTGGCCACCGTGATCGACCTTTCCAGCCGGCGCGTCGTCGGGCTGGCCATGGCCGATCACCTCAGGACCTCGCTCGTGAGTGAGGCGCTCGCCATGGCAGTTGCCCAGCGCCGCCCAGCTCTGGGTCTCATCTTCCATACCGACCGCGGCTGCCAATACACCTCGCACGACTTCCGTGAGCTGCTCGCAAGGCACGGCATCGTGCAGTCGCTCTCGCGTCCGGGACAGTGCTGGGACAACGCCGTCGCCGAGAGCTTCTTCTCGACGCTGAAGGAGGAGCTCATCTACCGCGGCAGCTGGCCAACACGAGCCGCTGCTCACCGCGCGATCTTCGAGTACGTCGAGGTCTTCTACAACCGCCAGCGCATGCACTCCGCCCTGGGCTACCTCTCACCGGTAGACTACGAAGCAAGACAGAGGGATCTCACAGAGGCCCAGGCAGCGTAACGAATGTGTCTGTCGGAGCGGGGCAACCCCAGGTCGCTGCTCGAAGGCCTCGGCTCGGCGCTGATGATCCCGGCGGTCTACGCCATCGTCGGCACCATCTTTCCCGCCGGCAAGCCGCGCGTCTCGGCGTTCGCGGCCGTCGGCGCCATGGCCGCCATGGGTGCCGCCCTCGGTCCTCTGATCTGCGGCTTCCTCACCACGTACCTGACCTGGCGCGTCTCGTTCGTGCTCGAGGTCTGCGTCGTGCTCGCCACGCTCGCGCTCTCGACACGCATCAAGGCGCCCAAGGAGCAGCGTCCGCCGGCGAAGCTCGACTACCTCGGCGCTTTCCTGTCGGCGCTCGGCCTGGCGCTTGTCGTGCTTGGCGTCCTGCAGGCGAGCAAGTACGGCTGGACCGCCGCGAGGGTACCCATGGTGGGGCTGGGCCGCACGCTGATCGCCGAGGGCGGCATCTCGCCGGTGATCCCCTTCGTGGTCGCCGGCGTCATCGTCCTCGGCCTGTTCGCTCTGTGGGAACGCCACATGCTCAAGGCCGGCAAAGACGCGCTGCTCAACATCGGCATGCTGAAGAACCGCGCCGTCCTGTTTGGCCTGCTTGCCATCGTGGCATTCATGTTCATGCAGGCCGGGTTCCTCTTCGTCGGCCCGGTGTTCATGCAGATGGCCCTCGGCTACAGCGCCTTCCACAGCGGCCTGCTGATCCTGCCGATGACGATCATGATCATCATCGTCGCCACGCGTGTGAGCAAGCTCACCCAGATCGTGGCGCCCAAGCTCATCGTCCAGGCCGGCATGCTGATCTTCGTGGCCGGCATTCTGCTGGTCGCCATGGAGCTCAAGGCGAGCGCCCAGCAGTGGGCCTTCCTGCCCGGCATGATCGTCAGCGGCATCGGCATCGGCCTCATCAACGCGCCTCTGATGAACATCACGCAGGGCGCCGTGCCAGCCAAGGAGCAGAGCGAGATCTCCGGCCTCTCCCGCGCGATGAGCAACCTCGGCGGCGCCTTCGGCACCGCGGTCGCCGGCGCCGTGCTCATGAGCACCCTGATCGCCTCGTTCTCGGGCGCGATCGAGCACTTCTCCGGCATCCCGGCCAGCGAGAAGCCGCAGGTCGTCGTCTTCCTGCGTCACGACGCCCAGACCGTGAGCAACGCTCAGATCACGGTCTATCTCAAGGGCAAGAACGAGCCCACCGCGGTCGCGCAGAAGTTCGTGGAGTTCAACCAGGCGGCGCGTAATAAGGGCCTGCAAGACGCGCTGATCGCCATCGGCGTGCTCGGACTCTTCGGATTCGCGATGAGCTGCTTCCTGCCGGGCGGCAAGACAAAGAAGGCGTCCACCCAGACCGTCAGCGCCGCCGTCGGAGGCGCGACCGAACACTAAGGAGCGCCGCCATGAGCAGGACACAGCCGTGGATCCACGGGACACCTGAGGAACGCCGAGCTGAGGGCAAGGAGCTGCGCAAGCTCGTACCGCGCCGCGCCCACTCCGCGTGGACGCCTGCCCCGGACCGCCCCGACGCCATCGAGCTGCTGAGGTCGCAAGACGCGGACCGCCAGCAAGACCTCGTGCCCATCCGCTGGGGCCGCATGTCGGTCTCGCCGTTCACGTTCTACCGCGGGTCGGCCCTGCTCATGGCCGCCGACCTGGGTCCCCTGCCGCGCACCGGCCTCAAGGTCCAGCTCTGCGGCGACGCGCACCTCTCCAACTTCGGCCTGTACGCGTCGCCGGAGCGCGAGCTGCTCTTCGACGTCAACGACTTCGACGAGACGTTGCCAGGCCCGTTCTCCTGGGACCTCAAGCGTCTGGCGGCAAGCTTCGTGCTCGCGGCGCGCAGCAACGGTCTCAGTGAAGAGACGGCGCGCGCCGTGACGCTGGCCGCGGTGCGCTCCTACAGAGAGCACATGGCCGTCTACGCCGAGATGCGCGAGCTCCCGGTGTGGTACTCGCACGTCGTCGCCGACGACCTGCTCGCCATGGTCCGCCGCCTGAAGACGAAGACGTTCAAGGCCACGGAGGCGTCGCTGGCCAAGGCGCGCACGCGCGACAGTCTGCAGGCCGCCAGCAAGATGACGGAGGTCACGGACGGCCAGCGGCGCTTCACCGACCGGCCGCCCCTCATGATGCACATGGATGCGCTCGCCCAGGCCGACGACAGCCCCCACACGCTCTTCCACCAGTACGCCGCCACGCTCGAGGACGACCGCCGGGAGCTCATCGAACGCTACGACTTCATCGACGTGGCACGCAAGGTCGTCGGCGTCGGCAGCGTGGGTACGATCTGCCTCATCGTGCTACTACGCGGCCGCGACGTGGACGACCCGCTCATCCTGCAGATCAAAGAGGCCACACGCTCCGTCCTCGAGCCGTACGTCGCCAGGAGCCGCTACCGGCACAGCGGCCACCGCGTCGTCGCCGGGCAGCAGCTGATGCAGGCCGCCAGCGACATCTTCCTCGGATGGATGACGGGGCCGGGCGGCCGCCATTTCTACTGGCGCCAGTTGCGCGACATGAAGGCGTCGATCGACGTCTCCCTTCTCAGGGCTCCGGGCCTCGAGCTCTACGCCGAGGCCTGCGGCTGGGCGCTCGCCCGCGGGCACGCCTGTTCGGGAAGCCGCATCGCCATCGCCGCGTACATCGGCACCGGGGATCGCTTCGAGCAGGGGATCGCCGACTTCGCCGTCGCCTACGCCGACCAGACGGAGCGCGACTACGAGGTCGTCATGAAGGAGATCAAGGCCGGCAGGATCGCGGTCGAGACCGGGGTCTGAACCACGGTCGCCCGAGGCGAGGCGGCCCCGGAGGCGAGGCGCCGCCTCGCCTCCGGGGCCTCGCGGAGGGGTACTACCAGTTGGCCTTCCCGACCCTCTCTTGCTCGCGCCTACTTTACGGTCAGCGTGGACTTCCCCACCTTGCTCTGGGCGTTGCCGGCGTTGCCGGTGGCGTAGACCTTGAGCGTGTAGCGGCCCTTGGCCAGGATGCAGCGCCAGGAGTACCTGGTCTTGATGTTGGTGGCGCAGGTGCCGAGCACCTTGACGTGGCGTCGGCGGAATGTCGGCGGGATCGCCGATTCGGCAAGAATCGCGCCCCTGGCCGAAACAGGACAGTGCCTGATCACAGGGCTTTTCTTGGAGGCGGCGGCCGGAGTCGAACCGGCGATTAAGGTTTTGCAGACGTGACTTCGCGGTGCCCGGCGGTAGTCAGTCAGACGCGATTGTGCTGCACTATCCGGGTTTCCGGAGAGCGTCGGTGCTCAACCATGTTCAACCATGCTGGGCCGTGGATGTGTGTCTTGTCGGCAGTGCGTCGGCGCAGGAGCAACAACCGGCCGGCGTGGGCCTTAGCCTCCAACAAGCCGAGCCGGCGTGAAACCCGGCGACCCGGCCTACAACAGACCCTCTTCTTGCCGCCAAACTCATCCAGCGCCCCTATCGGCTAACCAGGAAGCAAATGTGCCATACTAGGTTCAATTTCCGCCCACTCTTGGGCTTCGGCAAGGGTCATCGTCACCCCATCAGCAGACATTGGCACAGTACTCTCGAAGAATGCGGCATCCGGTCCGTAGACGTCGGGATTGAACACGTCGAGCCCAAGCGCTTGACAGTATCGCTCCAACATTTCGGACGTGAAGCGGTCGCGGAACCGCCGCTTTCGATATGCGGCGCTCTCCTCGAATCGCTGCTCGGTGCCCGTCGCGTTGAAGACCCACCTACTCCCATCGAAGGTCACGCCCACGGTTCGCACGTAGTTGAGGAATTTCGTTGGTAGAGGTCCAAAAAGCTCGAACTGCACGGAACCAGCTCGGCCGCGACGAACGCCCTGCATACCAATCGTGTGCGGCTTGACACGTATCGCCAAGCCGTAGCACCGCAACCTTCGGCTTAAGTGACCAATGGCGCTCACGGCGTCAGTCCCTCGCAATGAGTTGTCGAAGTAGGCAGTCCATTCCCCGACGCTCACCAATAGCTCTCTTGGCCGCGCGCCCGATGTTAACGGCTCAAGGCGCCTCAGCACTTCCGGAAACCCGTCTTTCGGGCACGTCACACACACTTCCGAATAGAGGGAGCGCCTCCAACCTTCGAGGCCGAGCTGAGCCTCCTCAAGTGGCAGCTTGAGAAAGCCTATCGACGAGGTAATCGGCGCGAAACCCTCATCGAGCAAGGTGCGCATCACCGCGCGAAGTTGGGGATGAATTGTCCGGAGGGGTCGTTCGCCATTATCCGTGGACCGTGCTCAACTGCTGCGCGGAGCGAGCTGGTTTCGTATTCTTCGTAGTACCGCTCTCCATTCAACGTGTACTGCAAGTCCGGGCGGTTGATACCCACCCTGTTCCCGTTGATGTCAACCTGCTGCTGGTTGACGCGCATGTCCGTGGCACCTTGATCCTGTAAGTCGCCGATGTGGCCTTGCAGGATTTCATTTTGGCTACTGCTCAAACCAATAGGGCGATACTTGTCGTCCGGTTGAGCGACCATCTCCAAACGAGTATCACGGCAGTGTCAGAGCGCATCACAGACAGCTCACCGTTTCGCGCGGAGCTGGCGCGACCCACAGACAAGGTTGCGGTGGTGGCACTCGCGGGCGAGGTCGACCTCTGCACTGCCCCCAAGTTCCACGAGAAGCTCATATGAGGCATCGACCAGGGCGCCCGTCATGTCGTCGTCGCCCTCTCCGCGGTGACCTTCCTCGATTCGACGACGCTCGGCGTGCTGGTCGGCGGCGCCAAGAGGCTGCGCCAACACGACGGCGACCTGCTCATCGTCTGTGGCAACGACAGGGTCGAGCGCATTCTCGAGATCGTCGGCCTCGGTCGCGTGTTTGCCGTGCACTCCACTCTCGACGCAGCGCTGGCGGCGACGAGATAGCCGACCCTCCGGTGGCTACTTGATGCGGCCGGCCACCATCACTGTCCGAGCACGCTGATCTCGCCCCAGCGTGATTGGGCGACCTTGATCTGACGGACAGGCTGGCCGGTCAGTGGAACTGTCTCGGGGATGAGCACGACGCAGGACTCGGCAACGGGCACGACTGCGCCATCAATACGCTGCAAGGCGGGCAGGGTCTTGCCCTCCACACGCCAAACCGAGCCTTCAAAGCTGACTCGATCACCGATCTCCGGCACCACCAAGCCCACCTCTCCCCCGAAGCGTTGCTAGCCCTCACAAGCGGATCATCGACTCTTAGTTACCAGGCTGGTCGCCATGTCGCCCCCCAGAGCTTCAGGCATCGAAGTGCTCCATGGCGTAGCTGCGACAGGCT
>CAZFJE010000029.1:0-25027 GCA_964519555.1 uncultured Thermoleophilia bacterium | reverse complement strand
TTTCGATCTTGGCGATCACGAGCTGGTCGCCGCCGGCGGCCGCGATGAGCTCTTTGAGCTCGAGAACATCGGCGGCACTGCGCACGAACGAGAGCGCGACGTAGTCGATGTCCTGCTCCATGCCCCAGGCCAGCAGCTCGCGATCGACGGCCGTGACCGCCGCGATCGGCAGACGCGTGTCGGGCAGGTTCACGCCCTTGTGCGACTCGATCACACCGTCGTTCAGCACCTCGAGCGTCACCGTGGGCGGCACGACGGCGCGCACCCTCAGGGCGATGGCGCCGTCGTCGATGAGCACGAGCTCGCCGCGGGTGAAATGCCCCAGAAGCTCGGGGAAGTTGACCGTGAGCTGGTCGGTGGGGGCGCTGCCGAGCGAGACGATGTCGCCGACCTTCACCGTGAGCGGTCTCGCCAGGTCGCCGACGCGCAGCTTGGGGCCGGGAAGGTCGATGAGGACGGCCAGCGGCGCGCCTTTTTGGGCCGCGCAGCGGCGCACCATGGCGATCGAGTCGGCGTGCTCGGCCATGCTGCCGTGTGAGAGGTTGATGCGGGCCACGTCCATGCCGGCTTTGAGCATGAGTTTGATCGTGCGCTCGTCGTACGTCGCCGGCCCCAGCGTGGCCACGATCTTCGTCTTGCGCTGGGCCTGCACGGCCCCAGCCGTGTTGTCAGCCCCGGGAATCCCCGCTGCCATCTCCGCCTCCTCTTCGCCTTCGCATGACGGCCGTTAACCGCGCAGCCGGCTCTGACGAGAGGCGCGGACAGAGGCGAATCGGCCCGCCGCACCTTCAGCTGCTTGTTCATCGGTCGTTCTTCGACACTACCTTATCTGCCTAGCGCGGCGACCACACGCCGGGGCGCCCGGCGCCTGGCCGATGTGGTGACTGTTCGGCGCTTGCCAGGGCGCCCCGCCGTACGGCGGGGCGGCGCAACGAAGCGCCGCCCGCCTAGCGCTCCCACACGTCCCAGCGCTGCACGACCCGCATGCCCACGTGTTCGTGGAGCGCCGTGGCCCCGGTCGGGTTCTCGGCGTCGACGCCCAGAACCACGCGGCGCAGCCCGTGCCGCGAGAAGGCCGCGAAGGATCGGCGCAGCAGAGCCTCGCCGAGGCCGCGGCCGCGCCAAGGCGCCCGCACGCCGAGGCCGCCGACCCAGCCCCGGTCGCCCTGTATGTGGCCGGTGAGCGCGGCGACCGGCTGCCTTCCCTGAGTGGCAAGCAGCCACAGCGTGGGATCGAACCGCGTGACGTTCACGTGCTCATCGACCCAACGATCGAACGGCTCCGAGCGGGAGTCCCAGTGGTCGGCTAACGCTTCGCCGAGGACTGCGTGGACGGCCGGCAGGTCGACGACGGGGTCGACCTCGCTGATCTCGAACCCCTGCGGCGCCGGCCCCGGATGGAGAGGGCCCACAAGGTCGATCTGCATGTGCCAGAAGTGGTGGACCAGGCACAAGTCCCTGCTCTGGAGCAGTGCCTCGGCGCCGCGGTCGCCCACGTCGCTCACGAAGCGAACCCGCGGCAAGGGCAGTCCCGCCACAAGCTCAGAGGCCCGCTGCTCGGCCCAGTCGAACAGCGCCGAACCGATGCCCCGGCCCCTGTGTCCGGGGTGGACGGCGCCCCAGCACTCAACGTTCGGCTCTTCGCGCATGGTCTGCATGTACCCCACGACCACCCCATCGGGGCCGGCCACCACCCAGGCGTCGCTTGCCAGAGAGAATCCCGCCCTGCTCCACTCGTCGCGCAGGAAATCGGCGTCGATGACGACCCGGCCGGGGTCGCCACCGTCGTCGGCGAGGAACACGCCGGCCACGGCGTCGAGGTCGCCGGGGGTCGTCGGGCGCAGCTCGTATCCGGCGGGGAGAGTCATGTCGGAAGAGTACCTCTAAATCGCGCCTCCCCATGGCCGCTCGGCGCGTGAGCCTGAGCGCGTCGGGTCAGGCGCGTCGGCTCAGGCGCGGACTCGACGGATACGCGTAGCCGCCCACCGGGCATGACTCTCCCGTCACGAGTGGGCCGTCCTTCGAGAAGGCGACGACCGAAGCAAACGAAGGGAGACGCCCCCATGAGCCAGACGACGCAGTTCAGCATAGGCAGCGAGGTAGCCTGCAGCGACGGCGCGTGCGGAGACCTGCGCAGGGTGGTCGTCGATCCGATCGCCAAGGCGCTCACCCATCTCGTCGTCGAACCGCGCCAGGCGGGCGCCGCGCGGCTCGTGCCGATAGAGCTCGTCGAGTCGAGCGCCAACGGCGTTGCGTTGCGCTGCACGACGGCCGAGTTCGAAGCGCTGCCCGACGCCGAAGAGACACAGTTTCTGCCGGGGACCGACGACGAGTGGGGCTACGGACCGCAGGACACGTTCGTCTTGCCCTTCTATAGCATGGGCGGCACGACTGGTGGCCCGCTGGGTCCGCTGGGTCCCATCGGGCCGGTCGGGGTGAGCGCCGGCCCCCAGACGGTCACTGTCGACCGCGTGCCGGCCGGCGAGGTCGAGGTGCGGCGCGGCCAACGCGTGCACGCCACCGACGGCGCCATCGGACGAGTGCGTGGGCTGGTCGTCGACGCGCGCGATCACCGCGTGACGCACGTGCTGCTCGACGAGGGTCACCTATGGGGCCAGAAGCGGGTCGCCATTCCGATCGGCGCCGTGACCAGCGTCGCAGACGGCGTGCGCCTCAACTTGAGCAAAGACGACGTGCGCGACCTGCCGGCCGTCGATCTGGACCAGGACAACGCGTGAACAAAAGGAGCAACGACATGCGGTTCATCGAGCTCACCGAAGACGAAGCCAAGGCAGCCAAGGCGGCCGCCGGCATCGTCGTCAATGTCGACCAGATCGCCTTTTACAAGGCGGAGACGCGCAACGGGTCTGACGGTCCCTACGACTGCGGCGTCGTGACCATGCGCAACGGCGGGGTCCTGCGGGTCGAGGAAGACCTCGCCACGTTCCGCGCCCGCCTTACCGAGGCGACGCAGGGGTCGTGACCCGCCTCTAGCGCACCAGCCTGCCCAGCGCCGCCAGCGCGGCCGCAAGGACGATCGACACGGGCAGCGTGACGACCCAGGCAAGGCCGATCTTCGATACTTCGTTCCACCGGATGCTGAACGGCGAGGTGGCCACGCCGCTACCCACGGCGGCTCCCGTCGCCGCCTGCGTCGACGAGACCGGCACCCCGAGCAGCGACGTCGCCAGCACGACGACCGACGAGCCGATGGATGTCGCGATGAAATGCGGCGTACGGATGTACATGACCCCCTCGCCAACGCGGCCCGCCATGACCCGCACCGTCAGCAGGATGCCGACGCCGAACAGGAGTGCGATCGCGAGCTGGCCCTCGATCGTGGCCGCCACCGGATCGAGTTGGGCCGCGGTGCCGATGGCGACGATCGCCACCATCTTCTGGGCGTCGTTGGCCGAGTAGGCCAGGCACTGCAGGGCGAAGCCCAGGTACTGCGACACGTGGATGAACCGCTGGGCGACCAGCCGGCCCAACGGCCCACGCAGGGCGCGGTAGACGAGCCAGCCCGCAACCACGCTGAGCAGCGGCGCGGCAAGCCCGATCACGAGCACCTTCCCCACGACCGGCCATTGGACGGGCAGTCGCGCGCCGATGCCGGCCCCCACGATGCCTCCGGTCAGAGCGAGTGTGAGGCTCGTGGGCGTGCCGCGTCGGGTGAGCACGAACACCACGATGAGAGCGGTCACCACGGCGGCGAGCAGCGCGACCCTGCCCTCGGATCCTCCGAACGACACGAGGCGGTGCGCCAGCGTGGTGGCGACCGCGGTGCCGACCAGGAGAGGGCCGACCGCCACCATCACGAGCATGACGGCGATGCCGACCGCGGGCGGGATGGCCCTCGTGCGGGTGCCCATCGCCACCAGCGTGGAGCCATCGTTGGCGCCGCTCACCAGAGCGAACGCCGAAGCCGACGCGAGAAGGAAGGCTCCCTCGGCCGTCATGCGACGAGCCGCGAGCCGACCTTCGATGTCACCTCAGGCGCGCCGCTTGACGGCCGCATCCGACAGCACGTCGGCCGCCTCGTTCAACCTGAGACCGACGACGTCGAGGCGCCGCAGCAGCTCGCGGACCTTGAAGGTCTCCATGGTGAGCTCGCCGTTGAAGAGCCGTCCCAGCTCGACGTCGTACTCGCGGCGGATCTCGTTTGCCGATTTCTTGCAGACCAGCGCGAAACGGCTCGTGTCTTTTGGGTCTCGGGCGATCGTCTGCACCGCCCGGCGCAGGTCGTCGAGACCGGTGGCGGTGGCGTCGATCAGGCTCAGATAGGCGTCGTTGGCCGCAATGCCGTACAAGTCCCACTCGCGTACGAAATCGCGCAGATTATCGAGCACGTCGTCGATCGAGCGCGAAAGGCGAAAGAGGTCCTCGCGGTCGATGGGAGTGACCAGCACTCCCGCCAGCCGGGTCACGAGCTTGCCACGCAAGGCGTCGCCGCGCTGCTCGATCTCGGCCATCTTGTCGTGTGCCACGGTCGGCTCGACCTGACCTTCGGCTACAGAGCGCGCGACGCGGCAGGCGGCGATGGCCTCTTCGAGCTGTCGCTCCAAGATGGCGATGAGGGCCGCGGCGCCCCCTTGGTTGAGGTGGCGAAAAGCCCGGCGAACGTGTGTGATCTCCACTACAGTCCTGCCCTTCCTCGAACGCCAATGCAGCCGCCGATCCTTGTCGAAGGGGGCGGGCTGACAATCAGGCCAGGGGGCTCCACGACGGCCGGCCCACGCCGATCGAGTGCGACCGACGGTGAGCAACTCACTTCTTAAAGCGGCCTCTGATCGGCTGAGACTAACCAGACGCTAACCAAGAACTAACCAGATACTAACACAGCTAGTCTGCCCGCCCAGGGGCGCGATGCCACCGTCGGACCGTGCAGGGGCTCGGGCATCGGAAGGTAAAGGGGTGACGGGCTCAGGGAGAGGAGTGGCTGGCGAGGAAGGACTCGAACCTTCAATCCCCTGATCCAGAGTCAGGTGCCTTGCCAATTAGGCCACTCGCCAGCGCTTGCGCGGAGCTCGTGCAGCTACGCGCAGCGTTCTAGTGTACCGCGCGAGAACACCTTCCTCAACATGAGGCGTGATGCAGGCAGGGCGAGCGCCGCGCGAAGGGTCGCTCCCGGCGGCGACGAGCAGGTGGCACCGACTCGCTTGCGCTTCAGGCCCTGTCTTGCCGCCCCTGGGCCTGCAGCTTGGCCCAGGTGTCGCGCAGCGTGAGCGTGCGGTTGAAGACGAGCGCTCCGGGCGCCGAGTCGGGGTCGGGGCAGAAGTAGCCCAGCCGTTCGAACTGCACGGTCTCGCCCACCGGCACGTCGGCCAGCGACGGCTCGGCGAGACAGCCGCGAAGCACGGTCTCGGAGTCGGGGTTCAGGTCGTCGAAGGGGTCGCCGTCGCCGGCCCCGGGGTAGGGGCTCTTCAGCAGGTAGTCGTAGAAGCGCACCTCGGCGGGCACCGCGTGGGCGGCCGACAGCCAGTGCAGGGTCGCCTTAGGGCGGCGGCCGTCGGGAGCGGCCCCGCCGCGCGTGTCGGGGTCGTACGTACAGCGCAGCTCGACGATCTTGCCCGCGTCGTCTTTGACGACCTCGCGGCAGGTCATGAAGTAGGCGGAGCGCAACCGCACCTCGCGGCCCGGAGCCAGCCGGAAGAACTTGCGTACCGGCTCCTCCATGAAGTCGTCGCGCTCGATCCAGAGCTCGCGCGTGAAGGGCAGCCGGCGAGTGCCCGCCGACGCGTCCTCGGGGTTGTTCACGACCTCCATCTCCTCGACCTGGTCCTCGGGATAGTTCTCGATGACGACCTTGAGGGGGTCGAGCACGGCGAAGCGGCGGGTGGCCGTGCGGTTGAGCACGTTACGCACGGCGTGTTCGAGCATCTCGACCTCGACCACGCTGTCGGTCTTGGCCACGCCGACCATCGCCACGAAGTCGCGGATGCCTTCGGCGGGAAACCCGCGGCGGCGCAGGCCCGACAGCGTTGGCATGCGCGGGTCGTCCCAGCCGCGCACGTGGCCTTCGTTTACGAGCCGCAGGAGAACGCGCTTGGACATGACGGTGTGCGTGAGCTTGAGCCGCGCGAACTCGTACTGGTGCGGCCGCGACGGCACCGGCAGGTTGTCGAGAAGCCAATCGTAGAGCGGCCGGTGGGCCTCGAACTCGAGCGTGCACACCGAGTGCGTGATGCCCTCGATGGCGTCGGACTGCCCGTGGGCGAAGTCGTAGGTGGGGTAGATGCACCAGGCGTCGCCCGTACGCGGGTGCTCCGCGTGGAGGATGCGGTAGAGCACCGGGTCGCGCAGGTTGATGTTGGGCGCGGCCATGTCGATGCGGGCCCGCAGCACGTGCGCGCCGTCGGGGAACTCGCCGGCGCGCAAGCGCGCGAACAGGTCGAGATTCTCGTCGACCGGGCGATCGCGCCAGGGGCTCTCGCGGCCGGGCTCGGTGAAGGTGCCGCGGTGCTCCCGGATCTCGTCGGCGCTCAGGTCGTCGACGTAGGCCTTACCGCCCTTGATGAGCTCGACGGCCCACGCGTAGAGCTGCTCGAAGTAGTCGGAGGCGTAGTGCAGATGCTCGCCCCAGTCGAAGCCGAGCCAGCGCACGTCGGCCTGGATGGCATCGGTGTACTCCTGCTCTTCTTTGGCCGGGTTGGTGTCGTCGAAGCGCAAGTGGCAGCGACCGTCGAACTCCTGGGCGATACCGAAGTTCAAGCAGATCGACTTGGCGTGTCCGATGTGCAGGTAGCCGTTGGGCTCGGGCGGAAAGCGAGTGACGACGCGCTTCGTGCGGCCCTCGCGCAGGTCGGCGGCGACGATCTCGCGAATGAAGTCGCTATGCTCGGGCGATGGGGTCTCGGTGCTCACAAGGGGCGAGGATAGCATACGGAACGGCTTGGGGCTGGGCGCTGCGCTCGCCCCCCCTCGCCAGGACCCTTCGGTCTCGGGCCGGCCGAGCGCAGCGACGGCGCTCAGACCTCGTGCCCGGACGGTGTACACAAGCCCGCGCCGGCGGGCGCGGCGCTTAACACAAGCGACGCGCTGCCGTAACACGCACTTAATGGACTCAGGGCAAACTGAGTTTCGACCCCCCTCAAAAGGGCTCCCCCAAGCCCTTAGCAAGCCCCGCCCCCCCGCGGGGCTTGCTCCTTTTTGGGGTCGGCCGGTCAGACCGGCGGTCGCCCCAAGAAGGCGAAAGGGCCGCGGCGCGAGTCTTCGACTCGCGCCGCGGCCCTTGTCGTTTCAGCCGGCCCCCGGTCGCGCCGGTCGCCACCCTGACGTCCGCAGGCTCCTTCGCGGTAGCCCAGGCCTGCATGTCGAGGCTCGCGCCAGGCGCCGCTTGCGGCGGCTCAAGCGCGCGCTCCCTTCATGCGCGTCCCCGCGGTTGGTACAG
Source organism: uncultured Thermoleophilia bacterium (assembly GCA_964519555.1). Lineage (GTDB taxonomy): Bacteria > Actinomycetota > Thermoleophilia > UBA2241 > UBA2241 > Bog-752. The sequence goes on along the minus strand of CAZFJE010000029.1, from coordinate 17,637 downwards.
TGGCAGTGGTTCTATCGCCCGCCCCGCCTTTGGGTCAGAATGGAGAGACGATGAGTCGCAGCGCCTCGAACAAGCGTCAGCCGGAACGGCCGGGCCCAGGCCGCACGCCGCCGCCTGCACGACCGGGGAGCGGATCGATCCGCAGCGGCACTCTGCTGCTCCTCGTCGTCGTCGTCATCGTCGTAGCCCTGCTCTCGGTCGTCTCGACCGTGCGGTTCGTGGTCGATCCCACTCCTGGGGTGAAGGCGGGGCCCATGTATGTCACCCTCGCGCTCACCACCGGCGCCGCGATGCTCATGGCCATCATGGCACTCAACGCCTCGTTCCTGCCGATCATGGGCGCCCGACGGGCAGCCAACGTGCACCTCGTCATGTGGTCGATGGGCCTCACCGGCGTCGTGACCGGCATCTTGACGGTCGGCAGCGCGGCCGGTCCCGTGGTCACCCGGCTCGTCCTCGGCGGCCTCGCGTTCGTGTTCATCGCCACACAGAACTCCCGGCTGACACGAGCGCGAGCCCGGCCTCAGGTCGGCCTGCCCGCGGCACCGGGCGCGCGCGCGCCCGGCGGGCGCGCACCCGCGGCCGCCCGCCAGGCGCCGGTGCACGCGAGCAGCCGGCAGCGCCGCGGCGGCCGCAAGCGCTGACCTGCCTTGGCCGTCGGTGCCGTCTCACCGGGTGCCCTGAGGGCGCTCCCACCTTTCGCAAAGCGTCGGTCGGCGTCCGCAGGGCGCCCCGCGATGCGGGCGGGCGGCCGTCACAGTCCGTGGTCGGCAGTGTCGCGTGTGCCGTCTTCGTCTCCCGGATCCCGGTAGACCACGAGCTGGCGCCCCAGACCCGCCCAGCCGCACTCTTCACACCTGAAAGCCGTCTTTTCGAAGGTGCCGTCGGCGCTGGCGACCGAACGGACATCGTCGCCGCCGCATGCCAGACAGAACCGCTGCTCCATCGTCCCCTCTCCTTGCCGCCCAACGTTCCCGCACTCGAGCCCGGCAACTGGTGATGGCCGGGCGCTCCGGCACACGACGAGCTGCGCCTCGCCCCCCGCTCACACCATTGTGCCGACTGGCGCGGCTGGCGCAAGGCTTGTCGCGCGGCCGTGCGGGCGCGACGGGGCGCGACGGGGCGCGACGAGCGCAATGCTAAGCTTCCGCCATGCGAGAGTGGACCTGACCCTGCGCCGGCTGGACCCTGAGAGCTTCGTGACGCATCTGCCGATCCTCTATCGGACTGCCCGCGCCTGGACGGGTTCGCGCGAAGATGCCGAGGACCTCGTGCAGGAGACCATCGCCCAGGGGCTCGCCCGCCCCCGTCTGCTGCGCAGCGAAGACGACGTGGGCTATCTCCTGCGAGCCATGCACAACGTGCTGGTGAGCCAGTACCGGGCCGCCGGCCGCCGGCCGGTGACGACCGTGCTCACCGAGGACCTCGCTCTGACCGACGCCGCCGACGTCGACCCAGCACAGGCGACTGAGCTGCACGAGGTCTTCGCGGCGATCGCCGAGCTGCCCGACGAGTTCCGCGACGCCATCGTCGCGGTCGACGTCGCCGGCCTCAGCTACACCGAGGCGGCGCGTGTGCTGAACGTGCCCGAAGGCACGGTGACGAGCAGGTTGTCGCGAGCACGCGATCGCCTGGCCCAGCGTCTCGAGGGCCTCCGGTAAGGCGGGCTTCGCCAGATGGCGCGCGCTCCCCGCGGCGTGCGTGGCGACGGTGGACGTGCGGGGTCCCCGCGCGCGCTAGTAGTCCAGCGTGCCGCCGTCGCGCCAGCTCGCGAGGCTGAGCAGCTCGGCGCGCGGCGCGCCTCCGATCAGCACGCACGTGTGACCGAGGCGACGCCAGGTCACCGCGGACCGGCCATCGAACGACACCGTCTGAAACCGGACCCCGCCGATCACGGTCACGACAGCGCCGGACGGCTGCGGCAGAGCGGCGCCCGCGACGATGGCGTAGGCGATGTGGCGGCCCGCCTTGGAGTAGTAGACGACCGTCGCGGAGCGGTCGCCGACGCGACCGTGGCGCAGGCCACTGGCCTGCCAGCCAAAGGCTCGTGCATAGTCGGGGAACGAAAGACCCTGCACGTCGGCGAGCAGTTCCGTGGGGCTCGTGGCGAGCGCGCCGGGAGCCGGTCCCAGCGCCGGCTCGAGGGCCAGCCGCGCCGCGCCGGCCACCGACGGCCCCGCGGGGCCGCTGCCAAGCGTGAGCACCAGGGTGAGCGCCACCACGGCGGCGAACGCGCCCGCCGCGGACAGCCGCCACGCCAGGCGGCGGCCCTGCCACCAGCGCGTGCGCGCCGTCGGGCGCGCGCCATCTCGGGTTCGTGCGACCGCCGCCTCGACGGTCGCGCTGAGCGTCGCCGGGACCGGCTCGTCCGCAACGATGGCGGTGGCCGCCAGCGCGCGCCGTTGGCGCTCGAGCATGGCCGTGAGGCGCGGCGAGGCCGCGATGCGGGCTTCGACCTCGGCGCGGCGCTCGACGGGCAACGTGCCGTCGGCCAGTGCGCAGAGGTCGGCCAGGTCGCGGTCGTCGGGGTGTGGTCCCAGCTCAGTCACGGTCTCGTTCATTCCACTCTATCGTCTCGCTCACTCGACATGATCTCGCGCTGCCGGTGAAGCGCCGGACGGTACGCTGGTGTCCGGCGCCTCATCTGGCGCTTCCGGCAGACGCAGCGCGCCGGCTCTCACCTCGAACGCATCTTAATACCGGTTGCCGCTGCTCGTGCCCGACCCGCCCGACGAACCGGGCGTGCCGCTGGTCGTCACGACGCGCCAGGTGAACTTCTTGCCGCCGAACTGGTCGCGCGCGTCGTTGCCGCTGACCTTGCCGGCCCTGTCGACCACGAACGTGTAGACGGGCTTGCCATTCACGGTCACTTGCCGCATGCCGTCGGACAGCGCGACGACGCCCAGCGAGCCGGCGGCGGAGGTGCCGGTCGGCGAGCCCGAGGCGATGGTCAAAGGCCGCCAGACGGTGGCGCAAGCCCCGGTGCACTGCACCATCGCGGCCGAGTCCTGGTTGTTCGTGTAGAGAGGCAGTCCCGCGGCGGTGACCAGCACGGTGGCGCCAGCGACCTGTCTGGTCGCGACGGTGGTCGTGGTTGACGCACTCGCGCGCGAGCCGCAGGCGGCCACCGTCAACGCGACGGCGAGGGCGGCCCCGACGAAGATGAGGATTCGTTTCATCGATCGACCTTCCGTGGTCCGATGGTTCTTGGCGTACACCATCATCGACGCCGGCCAGGCGCGGTTTCTTCCCGAGCGCTACAAAGGGTCGACGCGCCCCTCGCCGTGGACCGCGCCCCTCGCCGTGGACCGCGCCCCTCGCACCGTCGGCGGACGTCACATCAGTTTCGGCCGCGGCCGCGACGGCAACATCGTCTCCGGGAGCCGACCGCACGCGAGCGCGCCTGTCCGCGCGGCCGCCGACGAAGAGTCCGCCACAAGGCGCCCCACACTCGCTCGACGTTCAGGAGGACGACATGGAGTACCGCACGCTGGGCAGCAGCGACCTGACCGTATCAGAGGTCGCGCTGGGGTCATGGTTGACGTACTCGGGAGGCGTGAGCCGCGAGGCGACCGCAGCGTGCACCAAGGCCGCCTTCGACGCGGGCATCAACTTCTTCGACACCGCCAACGTCTACGGCCGGGGCGCCGCCGAGACGGCCTGGGGCGAGATCCTGTCGGGCTACCCGCGCGGCTCGTACGTGCTGGCCACGAAGCTCTTCTGGCCGATGGCCGAAGGCCACGCCGGCGGCCTGACGGCGGCCGAGGTGCACACTCAGATCGACGCCTCGCTTTCGCGCCTGCGCACCGACTACGTCGACCTCTACCAGTGCCACCGCTTCGACGTCGAGACGCCGATCGAGGAGACCATGGCGGCCCTGAGCGAGGTCGTGCGCGCCGGCAAGGCGCGCTGGATCGGCTTCAGCGAGTGGACCCCTGAACAGATCCGCGCCGGCCTCGAGGTGGAGGGCGCCACCAAGTTCGTCTCGTCGCAGCCGCAGTACAGCATGCTGTGGCGCGGCCCCGAGCGCGAGGTCTTCAAGCTGTGCACCGGCCACGGCATCAGCCAGATCGTCTGGTCACCGATGGCACAGGGCGTGCTCAGCGGCAAGTATGTGCCGGGCGAGCCGGTGCCGCCCGACTCGCGCGCCGCCAGCCCCGAGATGGGCGGCATGGTCAAGCGCTGGTTGCACGAGCCGGTGCTCGAAGCGGTGCAGCGACTGCGCCCGGTGGCCGAACAGGCCGGGCTGTCGCTGTCGCACCTCGCGCTGGCCTGGGTGCTACGTCGCGACGAGGTGGCCGCGGCGATCGTGGGCGCCTCGCGCCCCGAGCAGGTGCTCGACAACGCGGCGGTGTCGGGCGTGAAGCTCTCGGCCGACACCCTCACGGCCATCGACGCCGCCCTGGGCGACGCGGTGACGCGCGACTTCGAGCTCGCGATCGGCGCTCAGCCGGGCGTCACGCACCGCTAGGCCGGGGCAAGTCGTCCAGCACGCCCAGCGCGTCGTCCGGCGCCGCGGCAAGCGCCATGCCCTCGTCCGGCGCGCGTTGCGCGCTTGTCATCGCTGCCGGTCGAGCAGGGCGCGCATCGCGGGGCTCAGCGGCACGACGAGCTCGGCGTTGTACGAGCAGGTCGGCAGCAGCCCGAGGGGGTTGTCGAAGATCTGCTGGGCGGCGACGGCATAGGTGCGCGACGTGGCCGCCGGCGAGCCGTCATCGACGACCGGGTCGACGTCGGTGGCGAGGATCGAGAGCGTGTCGTCGTCGCCGCGCACGACGTCGAAGGTGCGGAACTGCTGCGGAAAGTCGCGCAGCGACGAGGTCTCGATCTCCCAGAAGCCGAGCTCGGGACGGTCGGGATCGGGTGACGTGAGCGCGGTCGCCGGGTTGCGATGACGGTGGCCCGAGATCCACAGGATGAGATTGGGATAGGTGTGCAGCCGGGCGAGCAGCTCCTGCTCGGAGACGCAGGCGTTCGAGCCCCAGCCCATCGGCGCGCCGGCGGGCTCGACGCCGATGGGGCAATGCGCCGCGACGATCATGAGCATGCCGTCGGCCTGGCCCCTGTCGAGCTCGGCCACGAGCCAGGCGTAGCGCTCCTCGTCGAGCGAGGCATGCCCGTAGCCGTTGTCGTAGGGCTCATCGTCGCGCTGGGTGTCGTCGAGCACGAGGACCCTGATGGGCGCCGCGGCCTTGGGCTCAAAGGTGTAGCAGGCAAACCCGGCGGCTACGGCCGACTCGTCGAAGCCGTGCCCCCGGGGGTTAGACGACGTCGTGAAGAACTCGCTCACCCAGTCGCTCTTCGACAGCGAGCGCCGGTCGGGGTCGGCGGCCGGCACCCTCGGCGGGCTCGCGAAGTCCGCGACCGGGCCCAGCCCGAAGATCTCGCCGGTGGACGTGCGACCGTCGAGACAGCCCATGTAGAAGCCGCGGCTGTCGGGGCCGAGCGGGTCGGTGAAGACGTTGCCCAGGTCGAGGATCTCGTCGCCGATATAGGCCTTCCTGAGATGGTCGTCGACCGCGAGGAACCCGGTCCAGAAGTGGTCGTGGTTGCCGCGCGTCTGATACCAGGGGATGGCCTTGTCGAGACCCGCCGCCCGGTACGGCCGCAGGAACTCGCCGCGAGGCTGGGGAGCGGAGTCGTCTTTGACGCCCGAATCGGGGTCGATGCGCTGACCGTCGATGACGTCGATGTACCAGCGCAACTCGTTGTACTGCGTGCTGTTGCACGTGTCGCCGAGCGAGATGCCGAAGTCGATCGGATCTTCGCCGTGCAGGGCGTTCACGGTCTGGATGGCCGCGTCTAAGACGTGGTGGGTGTACAGCATGACGCCCGAGTAGGCCGACGACAGGAAGCCCTTATACCCGAAGAGGATCGCCTGGGCGGGCGACTGCACGTCGGTGATGTGGATGTCGGTGATGGCGAAGAAGCGCAGCAGCTTGGCGGCAGCGCGGCCGGAGGGACCGGTGTAGCCGGCGGGCATGAGATCGAGGCGCCTGACGCGCTCGAGGCCGGGCCCATAGCTCCACGTTCCGAAGCCGCACTGCGCGTACCGCGTGAGCTCGTGCGGCAGGGGCTTTTCGGCGTCGGCGGGGATCGGGTCGGGCACGATCGTGTGCTGAAGCGTCGTGGCCACTGGTGGCGTGAGCGCGTGTCCTGCATGCATCTCGTCGCGCGTCATGTGCTGCTCCTCGTGTCTGGGGTCAGTCGGGTTATCGACCCGACGCCGCCCCGTCATGAGCCGCAGAGCGCGGCGCGCACGGCCGCCCGGTTCAGACCGCGCCCGGCGCTCCCGGACCCTCGAGCGGGTCGTAGGAGGTCTGCCCGCCGTCGGCCACGTGCGGGGTCCACTGCGCGCCGTCCCAGTAGCGATGAGTGTGGCGCCCGGCGGGATCGGCATACCAGGCGGGCGGCGGCGATGCCGGCGCGGCGCCGGGCACGGCCCTGGCGCCCCACGCAGCCGGCGCGGGACCGGTCGCGGTCTGGCCGGTCGACGACTCGAACGTGAAGGGCGGATAGCGGTCGCTCAAGCCCAGGGTGTAGCCGCTGACCCGCGTCTGCCAGCGTATGACCCCGGCGGTAAAGTCGAACATGCCGCGCGGATAGACGGCGCGGAACAGGATGACCCACTGCACCACGATCCAGACGACGAGGGCGGCGATGCCCAGGACCGCCAGTACGATAAGGTGCGGCAGCGCGGCGATCTCGCGCAGCGCCAGGCCGCTACCACCGGGCGGAGAGCCGAAGTCGAAGCGCGCGCTGCCGACGTTGCCGTTGTTGTCGACGGTCGTGCTCGAGCCGTGGTGGATGAGGTAGACGACGAACGCGATGCCCGCGACGAAGAGGCCGGCCTGGACGATGACCGTGAAGAGGGCGTAGAGCCGGTTGCTGCGCGCGGGCCGCTCGAGCACCACGTCGACCGGATATGCCGTGTCGGGCTCGAGCGTGAACGGCGGGTAGCGGTCGGTGATCGAGAGCAGGAACGCGCCGACGCGGGTGCTCCAGCGCAGCACGCCGGCCACGAAGTCGAACATGCCCGCAGGGTACTCCCCCTTGATGGCCACCACGATCTGGGCGACGAACGCCACGATGAGCTGGGCGATGCTGAGAAAGACCAGCACGAAGAAGTGGGGTATGAGGGCGAGGAACTTGACCCAGATGATGGTCAGCGCCGCCCAGCCCCGCGAGCTGCGCGGCGGATAGTCGACCCTGACGTCGATCGGATAGTCGTTCAGCGCCACGTGAGTCCCTTCATCGCCGTACGGCCCGGCCGCACGCCGCGCGTGAGCGCCGGCCTTTCGCCGGGTTCAAGCTTACCAGTCGAGCAAACGCCGCTGCCCCTCGAGGGCGCGTATGGCCGTCACGTTCTGCACGGTCTCGAGCACGCCGCGATAGGCGCCCCCGGAGTCACGCACGGCGAAGTAGCGGATGTGAAGGAACTGCTCATCGAGCGTGAGCCAGAACTCGGCGGTCTCCTCGCGCCCGGCGCGGAAGGCGTCGATGATCGCCTGCACCTTGTGCACGCTGGCCGGCGGGTGGCAGTTCTGCACCTTGCGGCCGATCACGCCCGGCGAGCGCGGAAAGACACGTTCTCCCTCTGAGTAGAAGCGCACCTCGTCGTGCTCGTCGACGAAGCTCACGTCGAGGGGCAGCTTGCCCAGCATGAGGTTGAGCTGCTCGAGGCTCACGCCGCCGGTGTGGAGCTGCAGGAACTCGCTCGGGCCGCTCGCCGCGGGCGGCGCCGGCGCGTCGTCGCCGGCGCCCGGCCAGCTCGGCACGTTGGTGATCAGCGAGTAGCCGATCTCGGGCTCGCCGGCGCGGATCTCGCGCCACTCCGCCTCGGAGAGCGTGTCGACGGCCATGGGGAACAGGATCTTCTCTTCCTTTACCACCATGTCGTCGGCCATGATCGCCGCCTCGGTGGCGGCGTGCACGGCGGTGGCGGCGTCGTCGGCGGCGAGCGCTCCGCGCAGCTCCTTGAGCACGCTGCGCATGTCGTCGTGCAGAGCCCACATGACCTTGGCCGGGCCCTCGACGCCGTGCTTCTCGAGGAACGGAAAGAGCTGGTTCTCTTTGCGCAGATAGTGGCGGTCGACCGTGAGCAGGCGGTCGACCGACGCCGCCAGGGCCGGCTTTAAGCGCTGCCACTCGGCGGCGCCGGGCGGTGTGCCGATCCGCTCCGCGACCCTGCGGATGGACTGCGTGATCTGCAGGAGCGCCTGGTTTTCGCGCTGGAAGGTGTCGATGGGGTGGCCCTGCGGCGCGGCGACCGGCTCGTGGTCTTCGAGGGCTTCGGCGAAGACCTGCACGTGCACGTCGCAGAGCCGCTTGACCTCGTCTTCGGGCAGGCCTTCGGCCATGAGGGCTTGTTCCATGGCGGCGATCTCTGTGGGTTCGATGTCGCCGATCAGGGCGGCGAAGCGCGGCTTGACGTCGTCGGGCGTGCTGCCTGTGTGCAGCGCGGTGATGATCGCCTTGAGCTCCTCCTGGCGCACGGGGTCGATGCCGGCGGCCGCGGTCTGTGCGATCTCGGGGCGCTCGCCGGTCACCCTCGCGACTTCGGCGGCCACGTCGCCCATGAGCCGTTCGAGCGGCACGTCACACTGCGTCGCGACCCGTTCGAGGGTGGCAGTACGGCCCAGGGTGCGCCGCATGACCGGGTTGGTGAGCTTCTTGAGCTCGGGGTGGTAGTCGGCCAGGAAGTCGAGCAGAAACGGATAGTCCTTGAGCAGCGTGCCGATCGTGGTCTTGGGGGTGAGAGCGGTTGCCATGGGCTTTTCTCCCCTGTCGGTGTCGCCGCGAGTCTACTTCCCCTCACCGGCCAACGGCGAGCGACGATGGTCCGACAAGCCTCAGCGCTGTGTGGCAGCCAGTGCCCGGTTCCGTACGAGTCCCGTGGACCGGCAGCTTTGCTCTGGTCCGCCACTCCGTTACCGTTCTCACCTCAAAGACAGCGTTGCCGACAGAAGAAGTCCCCAAGGAGGCCGCCGGGTGAGCGCAGACACAAGTAGACAGCAGGAGCGGCGATCGCGCGGCCGCGGGTGCACCGTGGGCCTCGCGGTCGGCGACGCCTTTGGAGCGCCGGTCGAGTTCATGACGCGCGACGAGATCCTCGCGGCGTTCCCGCCCAACGGCATCGGCGGCCTCCAACCGTGGCGGCGTTTTGCCGCCGGCAGCTACACCGACGACACGCAGATGTCGATCGCGACCGCGCGCGGCATTCAGGATTGGCGGGCGGCCACCGGCTGGCGCGCTCCCAAGGCCGGCGCAAGCCGTGCCGGTAGCGACGGCGACGGCGCCCGCACGCCCGACCTCGGCGCCCTGCGCCTCGCCATCTGGGAGCGATACCTCGAGTGGCACCGCTCGTCCGACTGGGTCGATCGAGCGCCCGGCGACACCTGCATGGCCGCGCTTTCCGCCGGCAGCCCGGGGGGCGCGCGCGACGTCTCGCGCAACGGCAGCAAGGGCTGCGGCGGCGTCATGAGAGTGGCTCCCCTAGGTCTGATCGGGCTCGGCGCGGCCGCCTTCGCGGCGGGCGTCGACGCGGCCGCCCTGACGCACGGCGCGGTCACGAGCGACACGTCGTCGGGCTTTCAAGCGCTGCTGATCGACCGGCTCGTGGGCGGTCTCGCCCTTGACGACGCGGTCTCCCAGGCTCGAGCGGTGCTGGCCGCCTACCCGGGGGCGGTCCACTCACTGGCGGCCGTCGATGCCGCCGTGACGCTCGCCGCTTCCTCTGAAGAGCCTTACGGGGCCATCGGCCGAATCGGCTCAAGCGGCCGCGAGGCGCCCGGCGAGCGCGGCAAGGGCTGGGTGGCCGACGAGGCGCTGGGCATCGGCCTGTTCGCAGCGCTGCGTTACCGCGACGACGTGCGCGGGGCCTTCGCCGCCGCGGCCAACATCAGCGGCGACAGCGACTCGACGGCCTCGATCGCCGGCGCGATCCTGGGAGCCTGGCTGGGCCTCGAGGCGATCCCGCCCGACTGGGTCGCGCAGCTCGAGAACCGCGAGATGCTCCTGGGCCTGGCCGACGAGCTGCTCGACGGAGCCGTTTGACGCCTCGCGGGCGCCGACTCCACGCGACCACCGCCACGCGGGTGGCTACGGCGGCTGCGGCTGCGGCTGCGGCTGCGGCTGCGGCTACCTGAGGATCTCAAGGCCGGCCGCCGCAGGGAGCGCGGCGAGCTGCGCCAGGCCGAGCAGCCGCCCTCGGCAGCCGTAGGCGGTGACGCTCTGCGCGGCCATGAGGTTGGCCACGGCCGCGCAGTCTTCGACCGGCCAGTCCCGCACGAAGCCGTACAGGAAGGCGCCGGCAAAACAGTCGCCGGCGCCGGTGGTGTCGACGACCGCCACGGCGTGGCCGGGGATCTCGGTCAGCCCGGCGCCGTCGGCGACCAGGCAGCCGCTGTCGCCGCCGGTGATGGCCACGACCGACGGCCCGGCGTCGAGCAGCCGCCGCGCAGCCTGGGGCAGCGACTGGGTCTGCGCGATCGCCCGGGCGTAGCCGGCAGGCGCGAAGAGCAGGTCGGTCTGAGCGAGCAGCTCGCGCAGGGTCAGCACGTCGCGCAGGTCGGCGGTCTCCACGTCGAGCGCCGTCGTGACGCCGCGCCGGCGACACTCGGCGAACAGCCGGCAGGCATGGCGCCCCTCGGCACCGACCGTGTAGGCGACCCTGACCCCCTCGAGCACGCCCCAGTCGATCCGCTCCCACTGCGGCGCCGAGGCCCTGGTCGAGAACTCAACGAGCGACTTTTCGCCCTGCGCGTCGAGCAGGGCGATCGTCCAGAAGGTGGCGTCGGCGATCGTCAACACATGCTCGACGTCCACCCCGGTCGCGCGCAGGTCGGCGAGGCAGCGCCGGCCGCGCTCGTCGTCGCCGACGCTGCTGACCAGCGCCGCCCGGCCGCCCAGGGTGGCAAACGACGACGCCACGTTGGCACCCATGCCGCCGGGGAACTCGCCGACCAGCGTCGCCGACTCCTTCTCGTCGGCCCGTGGCAGCCGGGCGACCCGCGCGACCACGTCGATGCCGATGTCGGCGACACAGAGGAGCTCGGGCGCGCCGCTCAGGGGATCACGTCGCTCTCGTAGATCAGGCGGTCGCCAAGCGCCTCGACGACGGGATCGGCGTACCCGTAGAACGAACCGCCGACAAGACGCGCGAGCTCACAGGTGCAGGTCTGTGGCACGAGCGCCTGCAGCAGGGGGCTGAGCAGCTCGTCGAGGCCGGCTTCGACGTCGTAGCGAAACCGCGGCTCCTGCGCCAGGCCGAGGTCGGCGCCGCGCTCGGTCACCACCGCCACCGGGCAGCCCAGCTCGATCAGCGAGTCAAGCACCTCGGCGCCGCGCACCGAGGCGGCGCCCGAGGGGGCGAACACGAGCGTCGGCGTGTGCGGTCCGACCATCGCGATCTGGTCGTGGGCGTACTCCTCGGTCTCCTGCACCATGGCCGCCCGCTGCGTGAGCTCGAAGCGCTTGCGCGCGGCGAAGCGCGCGGTGGCGAGGTTCGGACCCGTGCCCAACAGGAGCTCGACGCCGGGCTCGGCCGCGATCGCCGCGGCGTGCGCGGCCGCTACCGGCCAGACGCTGTCGAGCGAGTCGCGCAGCAGCGCGGGCAGGGCGTCGAGCTGCTCGCGCACCGCAGCCGGGGCGAGAACGGCGGCATCGGCAGGCGCGCGGGCCGCGAACGTCTGTGTGATCGCGTGCTCCCGCGACGCTGCGGGGGCCGCGCCACCCCACGCCTCCGCGAGGGCCGCGCCGAGCTCGTAGAGCACGGCGAGGTTGAAGACGAACGAGGCCATGCCGGGCACGCCGCTGGTCTTGCGAAACGGGGTGACGAGGCGCGCCGTGACCGGCTCGCGGGCGAGCGCGCTGTCGGGCTTGCCGGTGATCACAAGCACGCGCAAGCCGCCGCCGACGGCGCGCCTGGCCGCTTCGAGCACGCGACTCACCGTGCCCGACTGCGACAGGGCGACCACAAGCGCGTCGGGCGGCGCGGCGGCAAGGACGTAGCGGCTCAAGGTGAGCGCCGGCATGGCTTCGACCGGCAGGCCGAGAAGCTGTTCCCAGGCGAAGCGCACGGCGGCGAGGGCGTCGAGCGAGTCGCCGCAGCCGGCCAGGTAGATGCGGCTGGGCCGGGGGCCCAGCTCGCGCGACGCCTGCGACACGGCCGCGCGCACTGAGGCACGCGAGTCGGCGAGCAGCGCCGGCTGCCGGCGTAGGTCGGCGGCCACGAGGTCGAGGCTCGCGGCGGAGTACATGGGCGACCCCTGGCGGCCGGTCTGGGCTACGCCAGGACCTTCGACAGGAAGAGCTTGGTGCGCTCCTCCTTGGGGTTGACGAGACATTCGCCGGGCGGGCCCGACTCGACGACCACGCCGCCGTCGAGCAGCGCGACGCCGTCGGCCACCTCTTTGGCGAAGCCGATCTCGTGGGTGACCACGATCATCGTCATGCCGCCGAGGGCGAGGTTCTTCATGACGTCAAGGACCTCGCCCACGAGCTCGGGGTCGAGCGCGCTGGTGGGTTCGTCGAAGAGCATGAGCTTGGGGTGCATGGCGAGGGCCCGGGCGATCGCCACGCGCTGCTGCTGACCGCCCGACAGCTGCGCCGGGTAATACTCGAGCTTGTCGGCCAGACCGACCTGGGCGAGCAGCCGCTCGGCCTCTTTCTCGGCTTCGCCCTTGCTCTCGTGGTGCACGTGGGTGGGCGCCGCCATGACGTTCTGGATGGCGGTCATGTGCGGGAACAAGTTGAAACGCTGGAAGACCATGCCGATCTTGGCGCGCTGCCTGGCCACGTCTTTCAACCGCATCTCGTGGAGCTTGTCGCCGTGTTCGCGGTAGCCCATGAGGTCGCCGTCAACGTACAGCCGGCCGGCGTCGATCTGCTCGAGGTGGTTGATGCAGCGCAGCAAAGTCGACTTGCCGCCGCCGCTGGGGCCGAGCAGCACGAAGGTCTGCCGGGGGTAGACGGTCAGGTCGACGCCTTTGAGCACGTCCAAGTTGCCGAAGCTCTTCCAGACCTGCTCGGCGCGCACCATGGGGGCCTCGGAGGCGGGTGCGATGGGGGCCGGCGTGGCCGGCTGTCCTTCGGGGTTAGACATGGTTGGCCGCCGCACGTTTGGTGTCCCTTCGTTCGGCGCGCTTTTCGGCGGCTTCGCCCTCTCTCTGGCCGAAGCCCCGCCCGAAATGGCGCTCGAGGTAGTACTGACCGACGCTCATCACCGAGGTCATGGCCAGATACCAGATGCTGGCCACGAGCAGCAGGGGGATGGTCTTGAAGTTCTGCGAGTAAGCCAGCTGGATGTTGGTCATGAGGTCGGTACCCGAGATCACGGAGACCAGTGCGGTGGTCTTGAGCATGGAGATGGTCTCGTTGCCCATGGGCGGGATGATGACCCGCATGGCCTGGGGCAGCACGATGAGCCGCATGGTGAGGCCGCCCGACATGCCGAGCGAGTGGGCCGCCTCGTACTGGCCGCGGTCGACCGAGATGATGCCGGCGCGCACGAGCTCGGCGGCGTAGGCCGCCTCGTTCAGGCCCAGGGCCAGGATCGCCGCCGTAAAGGCGCCGATGAGCCGGCTCGTCGAGGCGTGGCCAAAGACGATGCCGGTGAACGGCAGGCCCACGAAGATGTTCTTGTAGAGGGCGCCGACGAAGCCCCAGAAGAGGATCTGTACCAGGATCGGCGTGCCGCGGAAGAACCAGATGTAGGCCCAGGCCACGGTCTTGAGCACCGGGTTGGGCGACAGCCGCATGACGGCCAGCAAGACGCCACCCACGAGACCGATGACCATGGCGATGATGGTGAGCTCTATGGTGACGACGACGCCGCGGAGCACGTACGGCGCGAACAGGTTGTGCCGGATGGTGCTGATGTCGACGTTCGGGTTGTGCCAGAGCGACCAGAGCATGGCGAACGCGACGAAGAGAATGACCACCGCGCTGATCCAGCGGCCCCAATGGCGGATGGGGATGGCTTCGATCCTGGGCGGCCGACCGACACTCGGCGCGGCCTGGCTTACCGTTGCCACAGAGCCTCCTTACGCACTGTCGTGCCCGCGGCGTCCACCGCGGCTTACTTGCCCTGGTTCAGCTGCGCCGACGTGACGGCCAGCGTGCTCTCGCCGTATTTGTTGAGGATACTGGCGTAGGTGCCATCGGCGATCAGCGACTGGAGTGCCTTCTGCACGGCGTCGCGCAGCTGCGGGTCGGTCTTGGGAATGCCGGCGCCCACGATCGCGTTCGAGAACGACGAGGCCACCGACGGATCGTTGACGAAGGCCAGCGTCTGGCCGTTGCCGACCGTCTTCACGTTGTAGGCGGCCACCGACTGGTCGTCCATCTGGGCCTGGGCCTTGCCGCTGGTCACGGCCAGCACCGAGTCGGCGTCTTGCGGGAACTGCAGGATGGTGACCGGCGCCTTGCCGGCGGCCACGAACTTGGTGTTGAGTTTCTTGAGCTCGCCGACCTGCGACGTGGAGCTCTGCACGGCAACGGTCTTGCCCGACAGGTCGTCGACCGTCTTGATGTTGGCGGGGTTGCCGGCCGCCACGAGCAGGCCGTAGCCGTCGGTGGCGTAGTCGACGAAATCGAGTGTCTTCTGACGCGCGGCGTTGTCGAACATCGAGGCCATGACCATGTCTTCTTTGCCGGCCAGCATGGAGGGGATGATCGCGTCGAACTGGGTCTGGTCGAAGCTGTCCTTGACGCCCAGCCTGGCGCAGATAGCCTCGGAGAGGTCGTAGTCGATGCCGGTGGCCTGCTTGCTGCCGACCGAGACGTACATCTCCCAGGGGGCGTACGGCATGGCGGTGGCCACGTGGATGGTGCCGGCCGACCTGATGGCCGCCGGTAGCATGGCGTTGAGCGTGGAGTCGGCCTTGACGTTCGCGATGTTGAACGTGGCGGCTGCGGAGCTCGCACCGGCGCTCGGACTCGCGCTCGCGCTCGCGGCGCCATTCGACGTCGAACTCGACCCGCAGGCGGCCAGGACGACCGCGAGCAGAGCCACGACGACGCTCGCCGCGACCAGTGACACGCTCTTTGTATTCCTCATGACTCTTCCCCTTGTGATGGCTGCGATCATCGAGATTGTAAAGGCAGTGCGCGAAGTGTACGAGATTACACTGGGCGACGATACCGCCGCGGCGACACGCCCCGAGGTTCTGAAGTACTGTTGTGCAGGTCACGAAAAGCGGCGCCCGCGGCGACCGTCGCACGGGCGCCGAGGTCACTGGGAGCGTTCATGGCAGTCACGCTGACCGTCGACGTCGCCGCCGTACGGCACAACATCGCCGCGCTCGGCCGGCGGTTGGCGCTGCAGGGCATCGACGTGGTGGGCGTCACCAAAGCGGTCGACGGCGAGCCCGACGTGGGCGCCGCCATGCTGGCCGGCGGCGCCGCCGCCCTGGCCGACTCGCGCCTGCCCTCGCTGGCGCGCCTGGCCGCGCGGGACCTCGGTCCGCGGCTCCTCATACGTCCGCCGCAACACGACGAGCTCGACCTGGCCATCGAGGTAGCCGACGTGCTGCTGCTCTCGGACTTTTCGACCGCTCAGGCCCTCTCGGCACGCGCGGCCGGGCGGACCTTGTCGGTCCTCATGATCGTCGACATGGGCGACCGCCGCGACGGCGTGCTGCCCGACGACGCTGTCGCGCTCGCCGCGCGGCTCGCGGCGCTGCCCGGCGTGGCTCTCTCGGGCATCGCCGTCCAGTTCGCCTGCATCTCGGGGCTGCAGCCCTCGCTCGACCTGTTCGCGCAGGCCGAAGAGATCCTCGCCGCGGTCGCCGGCTCGTGCGCGAGCGAACCGACGCTCTCGCTGGGCGGCACCTACTGCCTGCCACACCTCTTCGAGGGCTTCCGGCCGCGGCACGTCTGCCACATCCGCCTGGGCGCCGCGCTCTACTTCGGTCACTACACACTGCCGGCTGTAGCACCCGTCCCGGGACTCATGCGCGCCGACCCCGTGCTCACCGCGACCGTCATCGAGTCGCGCCTCAAGCCCGGGCCGCCGCTCGGACTGATCGGCCCCGACGCGTTCGGACACGTCCCCGAGACGACGCTGCCGCAAGCCGAGGCGCGCCACGTCCTGCTGGCCCTGGGTCGCCGCGACGGCGAGCCGCGCGCCCTGCACCCCCTGCTGCCCGAGAGCTACATCGCCGGCATGTCGAGCGACCACACGCTGCTCATCACGACGACGCCGCTTGCCGCCGGCGACACCGTCGACTTCGCCCTCGACTACGAAGGACTCGTGCGCGCCGTCACGTCGCCGTACGTACGCAAGGTCTTCACCGAACGCCACTACCTGCCGACGGCTCCCGCGGGCGGGCCGGCGTAGATCTGAGGAGCCGATGGAACAGACGCGAAGCACAGGATCGGCGCCCGACGCGCAACCGACGCCCGACGCGGGACCGGCACGAGATGCGCAGCCGACGCCCGACGCACACGGTTCGCACAGCCAGGTCCCGGCGCGCACCGAGGGGAGCAACGGCGTCGCCCCGTGGCTGAGCTACCTCGACCGCGTCTACCCGGCGCAGCCGCTGCCGCCCTTCGACGACCCGCACGAGCTCACCGCGGTGTGGGGCGCGGCGTGGGGCGCGACCGACGACGTGGGTCCCCTCAAGATGGTGCTCATGCGCCGGCCCGGGCCCGAGTTCGAGGCCATGACCAACGGGCGGTACGACCCTGAACTGGGCCAGCTTGTCGACCCCGACGGCCGCTGGTACTGGAGCGGCGCCGAGCCGCCCGACGTGGCCCGCGTACATGACCAGCACGACGGCCTGGTCGCGGCGCTGCGCGCCGAAGGCGTCGAGGTCGTGTTCGCCGAGGAGCTCGCGCCGCCGCTCTACAACGGTGTCTTCATGCGCGACCCCCTGGTGACCGTCAAAGGCGGCGCCGTCATAGGCCGCCTGGCGGCCCGGCAGCGGCGCGGCGAAGAGGCCGGGGTGCTGCGCGCGCTGGCGGCGGCGGGCATGCCGGTCCTGCGCACCATCGCCGGCAGCGGCACGCTCGAAGGCGGCTCGTTCGTGAAGATCCGCCCGGGCATCGCCGCGCTGGGGCTCTCCGCGCGCTGCAACGAAGAGGGTGCCGACCAGCTCGACGAGGTGCTCAGCCGGCTCGATATCGAGCTCATCATAGTGCCGCTGGCCGGCTACTCGATCCACCTCGACGGCCACCTCGCCATGCTCGACCACGACAAGGCCCTGGTCGATGCGGAGCACCTGCCTTACTGGTTCGTGACCCGCCTGGCAGATATGGGCATCACGCTGCTCTGGCCGCACCCCGACGAGGAGTGGGCGGTGAACTGCCTGGTCACCCGCCCTGGCCGCGTGATCATGTCGGACTCGAGCCCGCGCACGCGCCGCCTGCTGGAGCGTCACGGCGTCGAAGTGGTGACCGTCGCCTACGACGAGGTGCAGAAGTTCAGCGGCGGCGTGCACTGCTCGACGATGGAGCTCATAAGAGAAGAGCACGCCCCGCCGTCGGCGCGGGCGTTGCCGACCCCTTAGGGTCGCGACGGCCTGTCACGGTGGGGCGCCAGGTCTGCGCCGGCCCGGCGCAGCGCCCCGGCGCCGAATTTGGCCCGCACGCGGTCGACGGCCTCGTCGCGGGCCAGCTCACGCGATGAGTCGT
>CAZFJE010000028.1:0-25401 GCA_964519555.1 uncultured Thermoleophilia bacterium | reverse complement strand
GAGGAGGTCAGCGAGGCGCAGGCGCGGGCCCAGATCGAGACGAACGTCTTCGGCGCCCTATGGGTGACCCCAAGCCGTGCTGCCGATCATGCGCGAGCAGAAATCGGGGCACATCATCTAGGTCTCCTCGATCGGCGGGGTCCACGCCTATCCGAGCCTCGGCCTCTACCACGCCTCGAAATGGGCACTGGAGGGCTTCAGCACCTCGCTGGCTCAGGAGGTCAGGGGGCTCGGGATCAAGGTCACGCTCGTCGAGCCGACCGGCTACAGCACCGACTGGGGCGGAAGTTCGGCCGTCCATGCCACGCCGATCGCGGCCTACGACGGGCTGCGCGCAGCAATGGCCGAGGGCCGCGCCAAGATGGGAGCGTCGCTTGGCGACCCCGAGGCGACGGGTGCGGTCATCTTCGAGGTCGTCGACATGGCGGAACCGCCGCTACGGATCTTCTTCGGGCGAGGCTCGCTGGAGATGATCCGCTCGGACTACGCGGACCGCATCGCCACCTGGGAGCAGTTCGATGAGCTGTCACGTCGGGCGCACGGGAGCAAGTAGGCGAACGGCGGACTGTCCTGCGAGAGCCTTTTCCCGCATCCGAGAGGTGCAGTCGGCCGTCGGGGTGTGCCGATAGTCTGGGGGGAGGGGGGGTACCCCTGGGGCTCGAGCACAGTGTAACCGTGCAACCGCTGCCGCCTGCACCAGCTCCTCTTAACGAGGAGCCTCACGCCTGTAACACAGACTTAAGAATCCGCCGGTATCTTTGTGTCACCCCCCCAAGGGCGACCCCAATTGCCCTTAACGAGCCCCCCCGGCGGGGCTCGTTCCTTTTGTGGAGCGGCGTTCGATCGCGCCCGGCCGGCGGCTGAGTTCTCGGCGTCAGGTCACGCGCAGAATCGCTTTGCCAACGACACTCTGCGCGTTGCCCGCGAGGTCCTTGCCATAGACGCGAATGTAGTAGGTGCCCCTGGCAAGGCGGCACGTGTAGGGCATCCACCACCAACCGTTGAAGTTCTGACCATAGCCCCACGACCAGCGCTTCTTGACGACGCCAGACTTAGTGGTGATCGTGAGCATGTTTGTGACCTTGGAACTCAGCGCGTCATGGACTTTGAAGTACAGCCTGCAGACCTTGCCGTGTTTCACGGTGGCGTTCTTAGCGGCGCACACGGCGCCCCGTGTGTCGATCTTTACCTGGCAGATCTGAAGCGGCCCGACGCTGCCGTCGTAGTCGGTCGAGTTGTAGCGGATCGTGTGGGTGCCGTCGTTGGCGTGGTTCGCCGGGGCAGTGATGACGACCCAGGTGCCGGGGGTCCAGCTGCCGCCGTCCACAGAGTAGTCGGTGTAGTTCACTCCTGGCCCGCCGGGATCGGTTGCTGTGAAGGTCAAGGTGATAGGGGACCTGTGCCAGGAGGTGTCTGCACCGGAGACCGTCGTGATGGGCGGCATCGGCGCCGGGGCGACATGGCTCATGCCCACCATCGCGACTGCCTGGTAGAGATCGGGCTCGCCGGAGTCCTGGTAGGTGTTCTCAAGCCAGTCCCAGCTGATGTGAACGTAGCCGCCGTTGTCCCAGTTCGGCCCCCAGCTGTTCTCGACGATCAGCCCGCCTGAGTCATAGCCGACCGCAGTCGGAGCGTGGCCGCCGAGCGAGGTGTAGTCATCGTCGTAGTAGTCGTTCGGGTCTGGGTAGTTGCCGCTCGTGTTGTTCTCAAAGGCCTGCGTCACCTGGATCCCGAGCACGACCGGCTCGCCATCGGAGATCGCCTGCTCGATGCTGTACTGATCGGTGCCGATGTCGACGCCCGCAGCCAGGACCCAGTTGGCCGCGTTGGTCGTCTCTTGCGCAGTCGGCTGATCCCACCAGTCCGCCTCGCCCTGGGTGTAGTCGGACTGTTCATCGTCGCCCTGAGCCGTCTCGACCGCCACGGCATCGTCGAAGCGGCTGCCGTTGTCCTGGCCGCCGCAGATCTGCGAGTAGACGTACATCGCCGAGCCACCGCCGCCGGGCAGGCTGTTGAACGGGTTGTCCCAGAGGCCCTGGTAGTGGTCCATGTTCTCGAGCACGCCCATCGCGGTGTAGGCAGTGCCCCATGCGACGCAGGCGTTTACCTGGCCCTGGTCGCCGGGGACTGGGGCGTACTGCTGCAGGCTGTAGCTCGCCGGCAGCGCCGTGAGCACTCCGGCGAGCCTCGCCGAGTGGCGCTCAGCATTCCTCGGCACCAAAGCCCCGAGCCCGTAGGTGCGGGCAGAGGCAGCGGTGGGCGTCGCCAGCGCCGTGATCGCCAAAGTGGCGACGAGGAGAAGCTTCAGTCTCATCGGGTGCCTGAGTTAGTGGTGGGGCTGCACGCGTCGATCCCAAGCCGCCTTCCTTGTTCCGTGGCCAGGACGATTGTGCCGCTCGCTCTCATGCGGTGAATGGCACGTTCCTGGTACCTGTACTATCGGCTCCCTGTCAAAGGCTGATGAGTTTTCGCCGGCGCTGAGGCCGCCACTCGGCGATCCTCTCGTGTGACAATGAGGTCGACTTCCTCGGCCACGGTCGCCCCCTTCTGACGGTTCCGGCCGGAACAGACGCTGCGTCCCAGCAGGGCATGCGGCGGCGCACTCCTGAGGGGCGGCTCCCGGGCAAAGAAGGTGCCCAATGAGCGCTTCGGCCCCTTCCACATGGGGTCCGAGATAGCGGCCACCGTTTCAGAGTGCGACGAAGATACCCTCCGCGGCCTCGGGGACGGCCTTCCTGCCTACCCGCAGGTGCCCGCATGCCCGCAGAGCCGCTTACTCGCGTGGCGTTAGCGGCAGCGCCAGGTCGCCTACGAGTCAGACGTACGTGTAGCGATCCGCCGATGAGACGCCGCTAGTTCCGGCCGGCGTGGTGACGATCACATCAACGGTGCCGCCGGCAGTGCCGGCAGGGACCATGGCCGTGATCAAGGTGTCGGCGCGGACCTCGGCCTGCTGAGCGTCATTGCTACCGAACCTGACCGTCGTGGCGTCGGTGAAGCTGTTGCCCGTGATGGTCACCGTCTCCCCACCAGCGGCTGGGCCGCTATTGGAGACAATGCCGGTGACGACCGGCAGGCCGCTGGCGGGAGCGGCCTGCTTGGTGCTGAGGGCGGAGTAGGTTGCCGTTACCCCAGCGGCTTCCTTGGGGTCGACATGGGCCGCAAACGAGGCCGTCTTGGTGGCCTGATCCTGCAGTCCCTGTATGGCGGCTTGTGTACCGTCGGTCCCCACCTTCACGCCGAAGTAGGCGCCGATGACCGTCCCGATGACACCGAACGCGCTCGTGGCGATGGCAGCGACGTTTGACGCGCCGCCCCTGGCGATGATCATCGCGGCGATTGCGATTAGGAGGAGCACACCCAGCCCGGCCCAGACCGCCAACAATCCGCCGATCTTCTTCAGCCCTTTCGCCGCGCCGCCCGAGCCGGTCTGTCCGTTGGCCGCAACACCCGTAGTGGTCTGTCCGTTGGCCATCGAGGGCACCCCCTGACTCGCCGTGATCATCAGACCGGCAACAGCTGGACGCTACGACTCACTGTGCTGCCTTTGACTCTGGGGGGCGAGTTCATCCGGCCCGAATCAACACACCAACGCCTTGCCGTATCTGGTTTTCCTTGCGTTCTCGGACTCGCGGACCAAGAGATACCTCTCGCGACCCGCTTACAACCCGTTTGCAACCGAACGCAGCGCTGCAAGATGGCAGTAGGCATGTCTCGATGGCACTCGGCAGCAGTCGGGCATGTCAGGGGTGCCCCACTTGCCGAAGCGTTCCGAGTTCCTGCATGAGACTCGACATCCAGTTGGTCGCTTCGCCCCCTCCAATCTGGCAGACTGCGACCATGACTGCGGAGACATTCGTTCCTAAGGTCAGTTGAGGCGTCATGGGCCCTTGGCCGCAAACGGACGCCACCCGACGCAGGCCCACTGACTCGGCTCCGGCGGGCTGGTACCCGGACCCATCCGGACTCCATGACCTGCGTTTCTGGAACGGCGTTCATTGGACTACCCAGGTCGCGGATGGCCACCTGCAGTCCTTCGATCCACCCGTGGCGTCCTCCCGACCACAGACATCGTCGGCCTCAGCGATCGACCCGGCCAAAGCGCGCCATCACCGGATTGTGAGACGGGTGCTCTGGAACGTCTATGCCATCCCCTTTACGTTGATACTGCTGACCTCGTCAGTCTCGGAGGTTCAGAGCCTCGGGTGGGTGGGGGCTTTCGATCTGGTCGTGAGCGTTCCGTCGCTTGTGGCTCTTTACCTCCACGTCTGGGACAGGAAGATGATGCCGAGCTTCTGGAAGCCCTACGCGTTTGCTTTCATCGCCTGGGAAGTAGTCGGCAATGTTCTGGTGTTCCCCCGCGTGTCAGGTGAAGGCTTCGGGTTCCCGGACCTCTTCGGCCTGGTCTTCTTCCTTCCGCTCTATTTCGCCCTCTTCAAGTACGCCTACCGGACCTGGCGCACGTCGGAGCCCGCGTAGGAGCGACCACCACGGTGAACCATGCCACGACTCCTCTTCGTCTGTGGCGAAGACGGAGGAGTGCCCGCGTTGTCTTCTTTGCGCTCTCGCCCCACCGGGGCCAGAGATAGCCGCCGCCATCTCGGAGTGCGACGGAGATACCCTTCGTGGCCGCGGAGACGGCCTTCCTGACTACCCGCAGGTGCCCGCGCGCCCGCAGAGCCGCTTGCCCGCGTGGCGTTAGCGGCAGCGCTAGGTCGCCTGCTTGAACTGGAAGCGGAGTCTTGAAGGACCTAAGGAGTCGGTGTCGGCGCCGTTGTGCTGCTCGACACCCTCACGAGAGTCGCAGGCACCATCATGACAAAAGCCAAATAGCCAGGGCCTTTTTGGCCGGCCATCGTTTCGGTCGCTTGCAGGCGGGTGTGCGGGCCGACCGTCAGCCTGATCGTCTCGGTATATGCGGGGGATCCACCGCTGCCGGCAAAGTTGCCGGTAAGCGCGTCGCCACGTCCGTCAAGAACCCCGACGCCTTCGAAGCCAGGGTCGGCCCCGCCGTCCACCGCCACCACGTGATAGCCCGCCCCGTGTTTGCTGATCACGAAAGACAGCCCGTCTTTGGTTTGAGGCCGCCACGTTCCCACAAACGGATCCTTCGCGTGCCCGCAGCCGGCGAGCAGCAGGACGCCGGCGAGGATGGCGAGAGCGGGTTTCAGGAGGCTGGGTCTCACGAGCTAGCCGGGGGTGCGGGCGGCTGTGTCGGGTCAAGTTCTGAATCTGGAGGCGAAGGCGTGATGGAGGGCTGCGAAATGCTCCAGCCTCGCCACCACCACTCCGTTGGAAGCCCAAGTGCCCGCCCGACAACGAGCCACACCACGACGATGAGTGCGATGAGCAGACCGACTACCGACGTTAGGCCGAGGTGCCAATGGACCGTAGCCCAGATTGCGAAGAACAGCGCGCCCCCCGTGCAGGCACGACCGACTAGCCGCTTCCAAAGGGGGACTCTCGGCGGTGTCGCACTTGGCATGCCCACTCCTGTCGCCTTTACGCCAGCGTCAGCGTAACACGCGTGCGATAGTGGGCAGCTGAGCTGCCTTGCCCGAAGCCCTCGGCCCGGTGGCCCCTCCGCCGCCCTTCTCTCGCGCTCTTGCGCTCGCGGGGCCCCGAGATAGCCACCACTATCTCTGCGCGCGATGGAGATACCTTCCGTAGCCTACAAGGGGCACTCGACAGGTACGACTAGCAACGAGCGCGCTCTTCGGCATCCGGCCCTACAGAAACCGAGGTCCAACTCATCGGCGCAAATACCACTTGGCATACCACGCCAGTCGCCGGACATCGCGCCATATGGCCGCTCCTATCGCGACGTAGGCGATAACAAGTACTGCTACAAGAACCAGCAAGACCAGACACCATATGACCGCGTCTACCATTGATCACCGCCCTCTGGCTGGGGCGTTTCCGATTGAGCCGAACGCCCATCCTTTGGACAGAAGTACTCCTGCACGTCGTGGCGAGTCGCCCTGCTGTGAGGTGTCGGGCAGCCCTGAAGGCCAGTAGGGCGCCCTGGCCTTCGATGCGCTTTTGCGCACCCGCAGCCAACTGCGCCCCACCGTGACCTGTCGGTTACCGGCCCGGTCGGTGGCTTCCACCACGACGCGATAGAGGCCCGGCTTGAGCTTGCAGGTGAAGCGCAGCCAGAAGTAGGGCGTCGGACTTCCGCTCCAGTTGCCAGAATGGGTGACCAGTGTCTTTAAGACACGCCCGCTGCGGCTCTCGATCCTGATCGCCGCCCTGGCTACACCGCTGGTCGCATCACTTGCGGTGAAGCGGACGATGGCGCTCTTGCCCGTCCCGGCGATGGGCTCCTTGGGGGCTCCGCAGGCAGGTCCCAGCGTATCGATGCCGATCCCGCAGATCTCGGTGGCCTCGATGTTGCCGGCCGTGTCGGTCGAGCGGTAGAGGAAGGTGTGCAGGCCGTCGTTTGCGTGATTGGTCGGGGCCGGCACGAGGATGCTCGTGCCCGTCTGCCACGCCGCACCGCCGTCTGCTGAGTACTGCGTCGTCTGGACGCCGGAGCCACCGGTGTCGTTGGCAGAGAGGGTGATCGTCACTGACGTACGGTGCCAATTCCCGTCGGCATTATCGAGGGTCTGCGGCGGGGCCACGTCACCGCTCGGCCCGTTGACGGTGGAGAGAATGCCGTCGCCGAAGGCCCAGACGTGGCCGGCGTCGCTTGCGGCGATGGCGTTGCTGTCGCCGCCGGCGACCTTGGCCCAGCTTTGAGCACCGTTGCTTGTAGCCCAGACGCCATCGCCGCCGACCCAGCCCTGGCTTGCGTTGAGGAAGTGCACGCAGGTCGGGTAGGCGGCAGCAGGCAGCGAGGAAACGGTCGTCCAGGTTGAGCCGCCGTTGGTGGTCTGCAGCACAACGTCTGTGGTGGGGCCTTGGGCTACGGCCCAGCCGTCGTTTGCGTCCAGGAACTGCAGGGCGGTGACGTTCTGCACGCCGGCGGGCAGCGTCTCGCCGCTCCAGCTCTGGCCGCCGTCGATGGTCTTGCAGATGACTGCCACCGTGGCACCAGAGTTCGTGCTGTAGTTGCCGCCGACCCAGCCCGTCGTGTCGTCCGTGAAGCTGATGGCCGTCAGGCCGGGGTTGTTGGGCACCTGCTCGGCGGCCCAGGCAGCCCCACCGTCGGTGGTGCGCTCGATGGCAGCGTTGGCGCCCGAGCCGAAGCCAAAGGGCATGTCGCTGATCGCCCAGCCATCGTTTGCGTCGGCGAACTGCACGCCGGTGAGCTCGCCGGCCAGGACGGAGGACTGTGGCGACCAGGTCGTGCCGCCGTCGTCTGTGTGGAAGATCACGCCACTGGGCGACTCGGCGATAGAGTTGGTGGCGCCCACCAGCCAGCCGTCGTTTGCGTCCGGGAAGCTCAGCGCGCTGAGCTGCTGTGACCACCTCAGCGGGCTTGTCTGTTCTGACCAGGTGGCGCCGTCTGTGCTGTGCAGCAGGGCACCGTCTTGATCGACGGCCCACAGATCAGAAGACGTGAGGGCGACACCGTCTTGCAGCCAGTAGAGCTGACCAGAGCTTTGCGCCTGCCAGGTGGCGCCATGGTTTGCGGAGGTCAGGATGCCTTGGCCGACGGCGCACAGCGAGGCGCCACTGCCGGCGACCACCTCGGGCGAAACAGACACGCCGATGTGGGCCGTCGTCCAGTGAGTGCCGCCGTCGGTCGTGGTGGCCAGGGTAGTGACATACTGGGGGCTCTGGGGCAGAGTGGCTGCGCTGCCGAGGACGCTACCGATCAGCGCACAGGACGAGCGGCTTTGGGCGTACAACCCTCCGAGCTCCTGGTCGGGAAACTGGCGGACCAGCTTCCACTGCCGGCCGCCGTCGCTGGTTTCAAGCACACTTGAAATCGGCTCGTTGCCACCACTGACCGAAAGGGCCCAGCCATGATCTGCGTCGACGAAATTGGAGCCGGTACCTTGGGCGAAGCGGTGCACGAGGCTCCAGCTTGCCCCGCCGTTGGTCGTGCGCCAGAGATCCCCTGTCAGTAGACCCCTTGCCCAACCGTGAGTGGCATCGACGAAGTCGACGGCGAGGTAGTCCTTGGATGTACCGACGTGCACGGCGCTCCAGGAGCTGCCGCCGTCTGTTGTGCGATACACATAGCCGGCGCTGCTGCCCAGCCAGCCGTGGAGGTCATCGACGAAGGAGACGTTGATGAGGTGGCGGCTCAGCCCAATCGGTGTGCAGGTGCTCCAGGTGGAGCCGGCGTCGCTTGTTGTAACGACGGCAGAGGAGCCGCAGGCCCAGCCGTGCTGGGCGTCGCCGAAGCTCACTGAAGCCAGATCGGCGAGCGTACCCGACTGCTGCGCGCTCCAGGTCACACCGGCGTCGGCGCTGTGCAGGATCTCGCCGACGGACCCCACCGCCCAGACGTCGCTCGGGCCTGCAAAGGTCACGTCGTAGAGAGTGCTGGCTGGCTGGGGCATCTGCCAGAACCAGCCCTGGTTGCCGTCGGGGACGTAGGCGTGGGCCGGGGCGGTCACCACAGCTCCCAGGCACACGAGTACTACGGCGATGCAGGCCGCAAGGCAGAACCGCTTCATGATGCCCCCCTCGGCATGGCTTGATGTTGGGCCAATAGTACAGCCCGGCTCGCAGGAAGACAGAGGGAGCATCGCTGCGGACTGCGTCGACCTCACGGGGACCGGCAAGGCATGCGTGTGTGGCCATGTTGAGGCCGTCACAGGGCGGCGGGACAGGGCGACTGCGGCCTGAGTGACGTCGAGCGCGCGTTAGCGGAAGTTAGCGCGGCGAGCTAGGGGGACTTGGTCGGCCAGGGGGACGGAGGCGGCGTGCTGTCCGAGACCTTGGCGAGCACTTCGGGGGCCATCCCGTTTGATGTCGAGGTGAGGCGCCTGCTAGCCGGGTTGAACTTGAAGACCTCAACGTACGGGAACTCCCCTGGATGGCTTGTGAGCTCGTTGCCGTACCGCGAGTACGCGTTGAACCAATGCTGCTTGAAGTGATCGACTTCTGCGACGTGGTAGGTGGTTGCCGACACCTTGCTGATGGCGATGCCGTTACCGGACCCGAAGCCGACCGCTTGCCACGTCCCCACGAACGGGTCATGACTGGCGGCAGTATTGCCGCAGCCGGCGAGCAGCAGAACGGCGGCGAGGATGACGAGGGCGGACTTCAGGAGGTTGGGCCTCACGAGCTGCCGCAAGGCGCGGAAGGCTGCATATTGGTCCTGAGCAGCCGGACGCCCAATCTTCACTGGCGCAAGAACTCCATGACTCTGCGTCCGTCGGAAAAGTAAGCGAGCCTGGGTCCGTCTTGCTTGAACGCATCGCCGTCGGAGACGAGTTCGCTGCCGCGCACCACCGCCCGACCGGTATGACCCTTGGAATCGGTAATCTCCCAGCCTCCGCCTGACTTCACTATCTTGAGCACCGCTCCGGTCGAGTTGGACTTCCACGTCCCGCTGAAGGGATCGGTGCGCGTGGCCAAAGTCGGAAGAACAACGCCGCTGACCGAGAATCGGGTCCACATGGTTCCTGCCACACGGAGGACATCTGCGTGTGTCTTGGCCTGCTTTGCCGGAGCCATCATGGACACGACGCCCGCCACGTGGCCAGGGATGCGCAGGATAACGTCGATCCACGTGAAGGGGTGTCGAAGGACGGGCAACTGCCGGGCATGCACCTCCACAGCACCATCCAGCGAACGAGCGACGACGGGAAAGCGGTCCGGAAAACGCAGCACGATCTTCTGTCCGCTCTGAGTAAGGCTCTGCACCGCGAAGCTGTAGAGAAGTCCTTTCTGTGCCACGACGCTCGATTCCATGATGTCTCGATCGACATCGTTAGACGTGCTTTGCCCATACCAGCCGCGGTAGCCGCGGGGCACGCGCACCGCGACGCCACAGGAGAACGAGATGCGGTCGCCCGCGTGGAGATTTCGCAGGGTGGTCGCCCGCTGGGCAGTCGTTCGAGGGCTGGGTGCGAGCGAAGTCGAGCTGCTCGCGCAGCCGGCAATCGCGACGACACTAACGAGCGCGAAGAGTGACGCGAGGATTGGACTAGCCACGTGGCGCATCGATGCCATTATCGGCCTCGTGTCTGGAGAACAGCAGTTCGGAGGCGAAATCTCGGTCGGGGTCCACCTAAGCCTCGGAAGCGCTTGCTGCCTCGCCACCTGACGATAGTGCGAACGGACCGCGAGATCAGCGACTACCTCTCACCACTTCGGCGGTCGCGTTGGGTCCGGCCCTCCGTGCCTTTCCTTTGTGCTCGCGCTCGCGACGGCCAGAGATAGCACCGACTACCTCATGACGCGACGACGATACCGTCGTCGGGCTCGGAGAGCATCCGAGAGGTGGCACCGGCCCGCGGGTGTGCCGACAATCTTTACGGAGGGGGAGGGGTTACTGACGGTGCGTGTCTCGCGCGCACTCTAACGCTCCACAGTGACGTTCTTTAGGACGTTGCCGGTGCCTTGATCGACCACGGTAGTCTTTGTGCCGCCGCCGACGACCAGGCAGTGATCGGCAGTGGGGCCGAGCAGGATCTGCGCCGTCGGCCTCCCACCGTAGTACTTCTCGCTCGTGGCCTTCACACCGCTGACGTCGTTGCCGATGATCTGCCAGCCGCTGGCAGGCCCAGGTGCCATGCCGAAAAAGGAGCTGCACCCCACGTCTATGGCAGCGAGCCCGGTGCCCGAGATGTGGTTGTGCAGCACCTTGATGCCCTGCGCGTAGAGGCCGTCGACGCCGCCCTCGTGACCGCCGTTGGCGAGGACGATCGTGTTGTCGGCGATGGTGGCGTCGAGGCGAGGGGAGCCTCCGGCGGGCACCGAGTCGTCCTGCACGTAGACGCCTCCGGCGATGCCCGTGGCGGACATGATGTTGTGAGTGATGAGGACGTGCGGTGCAGGCAGCGACTGCGGGGGAGCACTACCGCCCAGGCTGACCTGGAAGCCCTGCCAGAGGACGATGTTGCCCGCCCTTCGCGCCTTCATCTTGTTGCCCGAGATCACGATCTGCGAGGCGCTGGGGTAGTTGACCACGCAACAGGCTTCGGCATCGTTGAAGACGTCTCCCGTGATCGCCGCTGTGCCTCTCGTGAACCCCGTGACCTGAAGGCCGGTTTGCGGCCCCGCAAAGGAGCAGCCGCTGATGCGCTCAGTGCCGCTCGTCACCAAGATCGTGCGGGAGGTGCCGTGTACGTACTGCGGTCCGTTGCCCGCAATGAGGAGACCTTCGTCGGTGTTATAGCCGAGAGTGTCGCTGCCGGCAGCGGCTTTGAAGCCAACGCGCTCGAAGTCCGAGTTCGCGTTGCTGGTCACAAAGACATCCATCATGAGATAGTCGGCCGTCGTGCCGACGGTGTCCTGTTTCCAAAACGCCGGGGAACGGGCGGTGATGTCGAAGCTCATGTCCGAAACCCGGATGGATCCTCCCGTGAAGGTAAAGAGGGACGGGTCGGAGTAGCCCGGCATCACCGTCACGGGGGCTGCGTTCGGAGTCTTCGGATCGCCGCGCAAGCTGTCGATCACGGTCTTGCCCTCGCCGGCCCCTTTGAAGGTGCCGTCGAACCCCTTGACCACGATGCTGTTCGTATAGAAGTGGCCGGCAGCGAGCTGCACGGTGCTGCCCGCTCCCGCCTTGATCGCAGCGTTGAAAGCCGCCTGGATACGGGCGGTGTCGTTGCGGCCGCTCGGCGAGACAACGAAGGTGTGTGTCGTGGCCGAGCTCCCGGCCGGCGCCGTCGGGCTGCTGCTGGGCGCCGTGGTGTTGCCGCTGCAGGCCGCCAGGAACAACGCGCCCACCACCATGAAGAGGCCGACTCTCATACGCTCAACTTAGCAGATGCGATGCACGCAGCGGAACGGCCCTTAGGTCCCGATACACTTCGCGTATCAGTAGCCAGGGAGAGGTGGGGGCGCTTCTCCCGACCCCATGGCTGGGATACCGAGAACAGATCCTTTGAGTATGATCGTGCGGCATGTGTGGATTGGGGGTTTCTATGCGTTTCGGCTCGCCGAAACCGACCGGATGATGAGTCGCACCGCTCAGGGCTATGCCATGGCAGCCACCTCCTTCCTGCTCACGGGCCTGGCCGGGACCCTCGTGACGTGGGCCACAGCGCCTGCAAGTCTGCTCCTGGTGTTGCGCTTCGCCGTCGCCGCGCTTCTGCTCAGCGCGGTCTTCGCGCGCAAGCGTCGCCTCGCCGGGCTGTTCATGCCTGGTGTGTGGCCCCGACTCCTGGTGATGGGCGTGCTCGACGCGGGCTCGGTACTGCTCTACTTCGTGGCCATCCGCGAGACCGGCGTGGCCATCGCCACGTTCTTCCTTTTCATCCAGCCGGTGTGGGTCGCGCTGCTCGCGCCGCGCCTGCTGGGCAGTGCCACGGAGCGCGCCGTCTATGTGGCCATCGGTCTCGCTCTGGCAGGGCTCGTGGTCATCCTGGCCCCGACGCTGGTCGGGGCGGGCGTGCACGCCTCTGCCCTTGGTCTTGTGGCTGGCTTTGGCTCAGGTTTGTGTTACGCCGGCTTCACGCTGCTGGCGAAGGGTCTCATGCGGCAAGTCGATAGCGGCGCTCTCGTTCTTACCGAGTGCACATTGGACGGGCTCTTCCTACTGCCGCTTGCGCTGTGGCAGACGCTGGGGTCCGGCTACTCACTCACTGGCCGCGACCTGCTCGTGGCCCTCGGATTGGGGGTGGTCTGCACCGCGATCGCCTACGCCCTTTGGATGGAGGGCACGCGCCGGGTGCGCGTGCAGCATAGTGCGGTGCTGGGCTTCCTTACGCCGGTCGCGGCGCCCGTGTACGCCCTGGTCTTACTGGGCCAGACCGTCTCGGCGTGGACGATAGCCGGCGGCGCCCTCATTCTGGTCGCTGGAGTGCTTGTCGTGCTTGGCGGCCAGAAGGACCTGGAGTGGGAGCCGCCGGTGTGAGCAGCGCGGGTGAGACAGGCGTATCGGCTGCAAGATCGCATCGCTGCCGGCCGCTAACCGAACACTAGCGCGCCGTCCACTTGCAGCCCGACCAGCCCGTTGCCCCTGACCAACGGTCATGCGACACACAAGGTCATCGTCACCCGGCGGTCGCCGGCGCTCTCCCGGTTCGGGCTCGAAATCGAACGTCAGAAGCGCAGGCTGTGCACTTCGGTCTTGAACTCACACGGGCTAACAGCAGCCTCGCACCGCGAGCGCCCCAAATTCCAGCGCCGACCGGTGCGCCTGCCAGGCGAAGCGCGACTCCGATGCGTGCAGCCTAGTGAGTAGAGCCCAGTTCGAGGTCGAGCAACGAGCAGGCCTCTTTGACATCAGGATCGTCGGGCTCGATTGGCGAGCGATCCAAGAGCGTCACTGGCACTGCGGCTCCCGCAGCGCGCCCGAAAAGCGCACAGTTCGCAACGTTGTCGCTGTACCGCGAGAGGTAGTAAATGCCGGCGTAGGGCTCTCCGTTGGCTTGGATCTCGTCGAAGACAACGCGTGAGATCGCCCGAGTCACGTCTCCGTCAGCGCCGCGGATCGTGCTCATGCACGTTGGACGCGACGCCTTTTGTGATCACCCGTCGGGACAGCCAGCCCAGAGGGACAACGCCCATTGGGAAAGGATGCGCGGCATGCGGGTCGCTCTCTTTCACGCTTTGATCAAGGCCGGGCCGGAACTTGGCAAATACCTCGAGAAGCGCCCCGATCCGATCGTAGCTTGCGTAGAGAACCCGATACTCGCGGCGGGGGTCATCCCACCGTTCACCGCCGATGTATGACCAACCCGGCCAATCCCAAGGGTCCGGGTCGCTCCCCACGCGGTAGAGTGCGGTAGGTGCTGCCTCGGTGTCGAAGAGCAGAGTCACCCTTCAGCAAGAAAATGCCGCTCCGCCCTGATCACCAGGGGACCGACTTCATCGAGGTTTCCCTCCCGAAGCAAGCGAGCGGGCGCAATGTCGTCGAGCAGCGGGTTGAGCCCCTGGAACCACGCCTGGGTCGTCTCGACGTCCTCTTCTCGCGAGATGCACAAGGCAAGGGCGTAGGCCTCGCGCAGCCGGCGCGAAACGTCACTTTGTGGCTTTCGCGAACCCTCCGCCCACTGGCGGACAGCGCGCGTCTCACCAACTGACCCGATATAGGCCACAAGTCGCGCGGTCAGCAGATCCTGCAGCTTCGAGACGAGCTCCGGAAACGCGAGCCTGATCGCCTCGGCGCGACACGTGCCATTCAGCTCCTCCAGGTTGGACTTGGTAGCAGTCATTGTCGTCGACCTTTCACTCTCGGCCATGTACAACAAGGTGATACCACTGCAATATACATATAAATCACGTTCCGATGATCACCTACATCACATCGGCACCCGAGGGGCGTGACTGAAGGGTTGACGAGCTCGCGTCAGGAGCTGCGGCAGCGGCACGGAGGGGTGGCCGCAAGGGGAGCGCAGGCGGCTGCCAAGGCAGCGCACACCTTGATGGGCCATCTCCCGAGGAACGACGGGAGAGACCTCGTAGAGTCCGTGCACACGCAGCCCACGTAACTGCCGCCTCATATCGAGGCTTACAGGGTCTAGTAGCGGCCTCCGACTCGCGGCCTGCGCTTGCGGCCGGCGATGGCATCGAGCTCGTCGAGATACTTGCCCGACCCGGCTGCGACGCAGGTAAGCGGCGACTCAGCGAGCTGGACGGGCATCTGCGTCTCCTGGCGAAGGCGCTCGGGCAGACCCCGCAGCAGCGAACCGCCGCCGGCCAGCACGATGCCCCGGTCCATGATGTCGCTGGCGAGCTCGGGGGGCGTCTGATCGAGTGTGGCCTTGATCGCATCGACGATGGCCTGCACGAGGTCTGCCAGCGCGGCGCGGATCTCCTGCGACGTCAGCACGATGGTCTTGGGCATGCCGCTCGCCATGTCACGGCCGCGGATCTCGACCTTCTCTTCTTCGGGAAGTGGGCACGCCGAGCCGATCTCGAACTTGACCTCTTCGGCGGTCTGGGCTCCGATGAGCAGATTGTACTGCCGCTTGACGTGACCGATGATCGCTTCGTCGAGCTCGTCGCCGCCGATGCGGATCGAGCGCGAGACGACGATGCCGCCCAGGGAGATGACCGCCACCTCGCTAGTACCGCCGCCGATGTCGACGATCATGTTGCCGGTCGGCTCGGCCACCGGCAGGCCGGCGCCGATCGCCGCTGCCATGGGCTCCTCGATCAGTCCGGTCCAGCGCGCGCCGGCCGAACGCGCGGCGTCTTCGACCGCACGGCTCTCGACGCCGGTCACCCCCGAGGGCACACACAGCACGACGCGCGGGTGCGTCCTGCCATGGCTTGCCTTGCGGATGAAATGGCGCAGCATCTGCTCGGTGATACCGAAGTCGGTGATGACGCCGTCCTTGAGCGGGCGCGTAGCGCTGATCGCACCGGGAGTGCGACCGAGCATGCGTTTGGCCTCTGCGCCCACGGCGTGGACTTCGCCGCTGCGCTGGTCGACAGCCACGACGGACGGCTCCGAGAGTACGATGCCGCGGCCGCTGACGTAGACGAGAGTGTTGGCTGTGCCAAGGTCGATGGCGATGTCGCGCGCGCCAAAGCCTGGGAGGGAATCGAAGAGACCGATGACGGACTCCTTTCGGTCTGGTGCGGTCGTTCGTGTGGTGCGTATGGTGCCACTCTACTCACAGCGCCAAGACCCCGCATTAAGCGTCGGTTAAGCCTCCCGAGGATTTCTGTCCCGACCTACACGGCAAATCAGGCGACCGTCCGTGGCTTCGGAGAGGCGCCCCCGGCAAGACCCCTCCGGCCGGTGAGCAGATAGGGGGGTGCCCCCTCCCCCCTATTTGTTCGGGGTCGCCCTGGCGCGCAGTCGGTTGCACGGTGGTTGCACGAACCTTGCTCGCCGGCTCCCAGACCGACCTTCCTACGCTTGCGGCGGCCTCTGCGGCCGTCTGCAGTCGACGCCCGAGCAGGCGGTAACAGGCCACTGGCTCGAGTGCCGGGCCTGCTGGCCGAGTCAACTCCAACGCCATCCCAGCGATGCTGGCGGAGGCGGCGGTGCTGATCGCAGGGCTGGCGACGGCCCCGGGCGACGCAGGCCGCGCCCCTTTCGCCCTCGCTACGAATTCCCGCCGAGCGGAGCCTTCCGCAATGCGGCTACCAGTTAACGTAGCGGGGCTCGGCGCATCTAGCCTCCGAGGGTCTCGGCGACACGCGCGCGGAAGTAGTCGAGCGTGGCGGGCAGAATCTCGACCTCTGTCTGTGTGTAGTCGAAGAACTCGAGCACGTCGAGGTCGTCGATGGGCTCGAGACCGAAGTCGAGTACCACTACCCGGTCGTAGGCGCCAAAGTTGATCCGCCCATCGATCTCGTCCCAGCCCAGGCCCTCGACGAAGATGGCGCGCCAGGCCTTCAGCCAGCCCGGCGACATGATGAAGGCACGCTCGCCCAGCTCGGCCTGCTCTGCGGGTGAGAGGAACGCCTCGATGCAGTTCTTGGCGCTCACTCGTCGGCCACCGAGCGCGGCCAGTTTTGCGTCGATATCAGGGTGGCATGCGCCATAGAAGCAGGCCACGCCCTCGTCGGCCCCGAGCGCCTCGTCGAGGGCCTGGCCGAGACGCTCCTCGCTCACGTGCAAACCGGCGGGCAGCCACGCGGCCTCGAGATCGGCACCCAGGATGTGCTCGAGCTCAACCCGGAAGATGGCGCAGGCAACGACCTTGGACACTCGCACTGCGCGGATCAGCGCCAGGTGGCCACGGCGGCCCCCAGCTCACGCGCCCCATCGCGGCCTTCCTCGACGTGCTCGGCGGCGATGACAAGCGGCTCGCGCACGGCGCTGAAGCCGAAGTACCCCGGCAGCTGAGCGAACAGGCCGCTGGTGCCGGCGGGTTCGCTGGCATGGCAGACGATGCTCGCAAAGCCCTTACCCTGAGGCAGCTGGTCCTTGCCCATCCAGAGTCGTTCGAGCAGGTCCTTGGTCGCAGCGGCCGGCGTGCCGAAGGTCTGGGGCGTGGCGATGAGCAACACGTCAGCCGCAGCGACGGCGGCGACGGACACGTCGTGCACCGGGCTAAGCTGTACCTCGGCTCCGGCGCTGCGGGCGCCCTCGGCGGCGGCCTCGGCGAGGCTCTGCGTCCTGCCGGTGAACGAGTGGTAGGCGATCAGGACAGATGACATGGATGCTCCTTCTCTTCGGGAGGTGCGGGCTTTCAAGGGACGGGCAGGATGAGGCGCCCACCCTTGCGGATGACCTTGCCGGCCTCGCCCAGAGACTTGAGCGCCTTGGTGACGCTGACGCGGTGGGCGCCGACCAGGAAGCTGAGCTCCTCGTGAGTCAGCGGGAACTCGATCACGAGGCCGGCGTCGGTGCGCCTGCCGTGCTCGCGCGCCACCGTCGTGAGCACGGCGTAGAGGCGCTCCTCGAGATGCGTTGCAGCGAGGTCGCCGACGCGGCTCGTCAGGTAGGCGATGCGCTCGCTCATGGCGCGCATCACCTGCAGGCCGATGGCGGGATTCTCCGTCACCAGGAGTTCGAACTGTTCCCTGGCGATGCCGCACAGCAGGCTGTCCTCGACGCACTCGGCGGTGAGCGGATAGTCGGCGTCCTCGCCGAGGAAGGTCTCGCCGAGGAAGTCACCGGCCTTGCGGATGTCGACCAGGATCTCGTTGCCCTGCTCGTCGGTCTTAGTGAGTTTGATGCGGCCCGCCTTGATGACGAACAGAGTGCGCGCCCGCTCGCCTTGCAGGAAGACATAGCTGCCGGCGGCCAGTGAGCGGCGCCGCGCCGCGGCGATGAGCGCCTGCATCTCGGCAGAGTCGAGCGAAGAGAAGAGCCACAGCTGCCCGAGACAGACGTCGGCCGAAGTCATGTCCGAGGTGACAAGACGATCGCAGGGACAGGGCATCAGGGCTCCCTCCTGTCGCTGCCGCGCTCGCTCTCAGCCATCTCACCCTCCACGTCATGTCCGAACTCGGCACGAGCACGCACGTCCACATCACGATGGCACAGACAGCTTAGGGCAAGCGCCGGCATGCCGTTGTAGCCGTGACTACATGACGCCGCACTGAGCGAGCCGGACGCCATCGCCGCCAGTGCAAAGTGCAAGTTCGAAAGCTGACTGGTCGGGTCCACCACCGTTGAGGATGTGGGGAGCAACTCACTGGTCGATCGCCTCAATACCAAGTCGCCTGGCTTCCTCAAGGTAGTCCTTCATGGACTTGAGCGCCTCAGGGGGGTGCCCCTGCCAATCGGTGAGCTCGCCTGTGACCCGCAGCGGCTCCCGGGAGCGGTATGACTTCGTCGGATTGCCCGGGAACTTCTTGTCGGTCAGATTGGGATCGTCCTCGATCGGGCCGGTCGGTTCCACTGTGTAGATCCTCCCGGGGCCTTCGCCGAGCGCCAGCTCCGCTCCCCAGGTGGCGGCGTCCAAGGTGCCGGTCAGATAGACGTAGCTTGCCTGCTTCCTCTTGTCATAGTTGGAGCTGTAGCCGGGCCCGATCAGGTCTCCTGGTTTCACGTCAGCCTTCGTGCCGTGGTAGAAGCGCTGCACACCCGTGCCGTGACACGTGGCGCAGGGCTGCTCGTCGATGGCACCCTGCCCGTGGCAAACAGGGCATGGCTCTGACACGACGAATGGGCCTTCGTTGGTGGGTGCCATCGGCTCGCTCCTCATACTGGTCGGCTGCGCTGTACACTAGTACTGGAAAGTCGCCCAGGTTGCCGCCGCTATCCCGGCGTGACGGGGACACCCCTGTGGCCTCGGAGAGGCATTCGGAGGTAAGGGTTAGCCCGCGGCTATTGTCAAGACGGTAGCCTTGTCCCGGCGCCGTCGTTCTACAGCCATGGAGGCAGCAGTGCATCTCTTCGGCGATACGAGCACGCCCCATTTGTGGCACGTCCAAGTCTTCCACGAGGGCGATCAGGTGACGCTCGACTGGGAAGTGCGCCAAGCGCCCGAGCTCCGATGGCGCATCCTGCGCTCCGATGAAGGCTACGCTGCCAGCGCCGAGCCGCCCGGCGACAACGAGCAGACCCTCGTGAGCGAGACCACAGATACGCACGTGGGCGACACGACCGATCGCCACACCCTCTATTACACCCTCTTCGCTCAGGACCAGACTGGAGCCTGGCAGCGCCAGATCGAGACCAAAGTCAGACCTCACGACCGGCTGAGCTGGTTCCATCCTGAAGCCGGGCAGGCGGTCGCAGCCGATGGTGATCTGCTGCGCAACCCCGACCCGCTCATCAACCCTTCCGACGCCCTCACCCACGGCCCGCGGGCCTTTACACCCCTGCCGCCCCAGGAAGTCGGGCAGTGGGTGCGGATCGAAGTTCGGTAGCCGGGCCTTGCCCTTTGGGCTCTTGCGCCCGCGGGGCCGGAGATAGCCGCCGCCATCTCGGAGCGCGACGGAGATACCTTCCGTGGCCTCGGAGACCATCTGGAGCGACCGCCTGCCCCACCCGCAGATACCCGCATACCCACAGAGGGCGCGAGGAGCTTAGAGAGAACCTCGGCTGTTGGTCAGGCGACACCACGCCATCAGCGCTGTAGTCGCCTTCACTTCTGCTTCATCCAGGTCGCACCGCCGTCTGTGGTGGCGAGGATCGTGCTGCTGACGAAGTTCCCGTTGCCGTCGTCGGTCTCGCCCACAGCCCAGCCGTGCCACGCGTCTGTGAACGAGACACTGTACAGATCCGCAGTGGTGGCAGACTTCTGCTTGCTCCAGGTCACGCCACCGTTGGAGGTGGCGAGGATCAAGCCGTTGCGCCCAACCGCCCACGCGTGCCTGGCATCGACGGCGACGACGGCTCCGAGGCCGCCGAAGACGTTGTGGGGGTAGGCGCGATTCAGCTGTACCGCCCAGCTGGCGCCACCGTCGGTGGTAGCAAGGATCGTGGCGTTGCCCCACGTGGAGTCGGTGCCCACCGCCCAGCCGTCCCGAGCGTTAGCGAAGACGGGGGCTCCGACCGATAGGGTCGCGCTTGAGTACTGCTTCTTCCAGCTGACGCCTCCGTCGGTGGTGGCATAGATGTCGCTGCCAGCGTCGGCGACCCAACCCTGTTTGGCATTCACGAAGAAGACCGAGATGAGGCCCCCGCCTTCTCCAGGCGCATGCCTCTTGGTCC
Source organism: uncultured Thermoleophilia bacterium (assembly GCA_964519555.1). GTDB lineage: Bacteria > Actinomycetota > Thermoleophilia > UBA2241 > UBA2241 > Bog-752. Next base: position 5,312 of record CAZFJE010000028.1, on the reverse strand, counting down.
AGGTCGCGCCGCCGTCGGTCGTGACGAACAGGGGGGCGGCGCCGCCGTCGTGGATGCCCACTACCCAGCCGTGCTCTGCGTCTGCGAAGGCAACGTCGGCAAAAGAACAGCCCGGCGCGTCCGGGTGCTGCTCCACCCAGGTGGCGCCGCCATCCGTCGTGGCCAGGATAGTGCCGAGGGTCGCAGTGCCGCCCACCATCCAGCCGTCCTTGGCGTTGACGAAGGTGACGGCACCGGGAATCCCTAGCTTGGCAATCCTCTGCGCCTTCCATGTGGCGCCGCCGTCGCGGGTGCGCAGCACAGCGCCGTCGAAGGATCCGTCGGGGTCGCCGTGTTTGTCGCCTGCGTCGCCCACCGCCCAGCCACATTGGGCGTTTGCGAAGCTGACGTTCGCGAGGCTGACAGTCCTGCTGGAATAGCGCAGGGGTGACAGTTTCACGGGGTGTGTCGCAGGGGGCGCCACAGAGGTCGGCGCGACCGCGCTTGGCGATGCGGCAGAGCCACACCCGGCGAGCAGCAGCGCGACGGCCAGGATACCGAAGGCGCATTTCATACCGGCACCCTAACATGGCGCGTGACTCGCCGACGGTGCTTTAGACCGTGGCGCGCCACGCCGGGAATGTAGACTGCAGGTCCTCACTGACTGGAGTCATTCAAGCGGAGGAGTGTCATGGCCAAGAAGAAGTGGAGCGACCTGAGCAAGCGCAAGCGCAGGTTCATCGTCGTGGCCGGGGTCGCCGAAGCCACCCTCAAGGCCGCGATGCTCTTCGATCTCAAGCGCAGGCCGGCAGATCAGATCCGAGGCTCGAAGTGGATGTGGACGCCGCTGGCGTTCGTCAACCTGGTGGGGCCGGTCTCGTATTTTGCCATCGGGCGGCGGCGACAAGTCGAGTGCCGCTTCCTTGGTCCGTGGCCGCGCTGGTGAGCACCGCACTGGAGCGGTCGGCTCGCCCTTAACGAAGCGCCTCACGCCTGTAACACAGACTTAAGAATCCGCCGCTATCGTTGTGTCACCCCCCCAAGGGCGACCCCAATTGCCCTTAACGAGCCCCGTCCCCCCCGGCGGGGCTCGTTCCTTTTGTGGAGCAGGGCGCGATCGGATCGGGCCGCGCTACCTGGCGGTACTTCGATCTCGGCCTAGTCGCAGCTCAGCAGGATGCGATCACGCAGCGGAATGCCGCCGGCAGGCCTGGTCGGCGGCTATGGCGAGCCGCTCCAGCAAGTCGTCTGTCGACTCGTCGACGCCGGGGTCCGCTCCGTAACCGTCCAAGAGGCGCAGCTCGGCCGCGCCGTAGGCCAGCACCACGTCCTGGTGCTCGCTGCGTTCGGCGCACACGATGCGGGCGATGCGCTCATCGTCGTCGGACAGAGATGCGATCTCCTGCGCCGCGCGCCCGAGGGCCACGACCTGGCGCGCGGTGAGCTCCTCGGCAAGCTCGGTCGCCGACCAGGTGAGGTTGGCGGCCAGGGCGTCGCGTTCGCGCTCGATCTCGTTCACGTGTGCGTCCTTTCTGCAGACAGGACGCAGGCTACCCTCGTGAGGATGCAGTGCGGGCACGTCTCGCCGTTGACGACCCGTCAGGAGCCGTTCGGGAAACCGTACTTGTTGACGCCCGGAGTGCTCGCCAGCAGCATGAAGATCGCAAGTGCCAGAACCCCGAACGGGACAAGACCGAGCGGCAGCCACAGGGCGCTGTGGGTTGAGTCATGCAGCCGTCGCGCCCCGACGGCGAGGCTGGGGACAAGGGCTGCGAGCGTCCAGAGCGCCGACAGCAGAATCGAGTGCACGACGAACGCCAAGAAGAAGTAGATCGCGGCGTTGACCAAGATGAACAGCCAGAACTCTGTGCGGGAAACGCGCCCGGTGAAGTCAGAGAATTTGCGCCAGCATCGCAGGTAGGTCTCCATCACGTTCCTTGTCACGGCGTCACGCCCGGGATCGCAGTCGCTGGTTGCCATAGTGAGCTTACCCTTCGTGGTCCCGATGGACCGTCGGGCGGCCAGTCTGAACCGGCGCTGGTTCCCACCGAGACCTTAACCCGCGCCCCAGTCACCTGTACCATGACACCCATGTCGCTCCATGAACCGACACCCGCCGACGTCGCCGCAGCGCAGCGAGTGCTCGCCTGGTCTCTGGCGCGGCTCACCGATCGCGAGGCGGTCTTGCCGCCAGCCGCGCCAGCGACGCTGCCCGAGCTGAGCGCGCAAGGCATCGGCACCCAGGCTGCCGTCGAGGTGCTGCTCAACGTCGTGTTGCCCACCGCCGTACCGCCCGATCACCCTCGCTACCTGGCCTTCATCCCCGGGGCTCCGACCGTCGCCTCAGCGATCGCCGACATGGCCCTCTCGGCGGCGATGGTCTACGGCGGCAGCCGTGCGGAGGCCGGCCTGGCTGCCGACGCCGAGGACGCCGTGATCCGCTGGCTTGCCGACGTGGTGGGGTTTCCAGCCGGCGCGGGGGGTACCTTTGTGAGCGGCGGTTCGATCGCCACGCTGAGTGCCTTGGTGGCCGCCCGAGGGGAACGCCACGCCACCGCCCACCAGCAGGTCATCATCGCCGGCTCCTCGGCACACTCCTCGGTGGCGGCGGCAGCACGCATCATGGGCTGCCAGTGCGTCACGGCGCCCCCGGCCGATGCCTACGGTCGCCTCACGCCCGAGACCCTCAGAGTCGCCCTCGACGGTCGCGACCCCGACGATATCGTGGCCGTCGTCGCTACCGCGGGGGCGACCAACAACGGTGCCATCGACGACCTCGCGGGCCTGGCCACGCTTTGCCAGAAGCGCGGCATCTGGCTGCACGTCGACGGCGCCTATGGCGGCGCGGCCTTGTTGGCCTCTCGGGCTCGCCCCCTGTTTGCCGGCATCGAGCAGGCCGACTCCTTCATCGTCGATCCGCACAAGTGGCTGTATGCCCCGTTTGACTGTGCCGCCGTGCTCTACCGCGACGCCGCAGCGGCGCGGCGGGCACACACTCAGGAGGCCGACTACCTCGACTGGATCTCCGGCACGGCCGGCGACAACCCCTCGGACCTTGCCATCCACCTCACGCGCCGTATTCGCGGCGTGCCACTGTGGGTCTCGCTGCAGGCCTATGGCTGGGGCGCCTACGCTGAGGCCGTCGAGTGCTGCTTTGCGATCGCCGCCTATGCCGCCGAGCAGGTCGCCCTGCACCCGCAGCTTGAGCTCGTGCTCGAGCCCGCGCTCACCGTGCTGCTCGTGCGTCGTCGCGGCTGGGGTGCAGCCGACTACGACGCCTGGTCGTCACAGGCGCTGCAGCGAGGCCTGGCCTTCGCGGTTCCCACCAGGCACGATGGCGAGACCGTGCTGCGCTTGTGTTTCATCAACCCGCTGACGAGCCGCGACGACGTCGACCTCGTACTCGACGATCTGGGCTGAAACTGGCGGCCGTCAAAACGTCCTTCCTGTCCGCATCGGTGCGGGGCCACCAGCGGCGAGACCGCCTTAGGCCGATGCCGGCCGCGCGGCCAGCGTCACCTTGAGGCTCTTCGTCTGCGTATCCCTGACGATCGTCAGAGTGACGACATCGCCGGGCTTATGTCCGGTGATGATGGCGGTGAGCTGCTCCATGCTGGTCAGCTTGGTGTTGTTGATGGCCGTGATGATGTCGCCGCCGACCTCGTAGGTCTGACTCTGCAACGACAGCTGGGCGGTGCCGCCCTTAAGGCCGGCCTTGGCGGCCGGCGTGCCGGCCCGCACCTCGGTCACAAGGACACCTTGCGTCGTCTTTATGCCGAGCGCCTGGGCAACGTTGGAGGTGAGGGTCTGGCCCGCGATCCCCAGCCAAGCATAGGTCACCGAACCGCTCTTCTTGAGCTGCTTCATGACGCCGACCGCGCTGTCGATGGGCACGGCAAACCCCAGGCCCTCGTTGCCGCCGGACTGCGTGGCGATCTGCTCGTTGATGCCGATCACATGGCCGGTGGAGTCGATCAGCGGGCCGCCGGAGTTGCCCTCGTTGATGGCCGCGTCGGTCTGGATGCCGTTGGAGATGGTCGCCCCGTTGGGCGACTGCAGGTCACGGTTCGTAGCCGAGACGATGCCGGCCGTTATCGAGAAGTCGTAGCCCAGGGGGTTGCCGATGGCCACGACCGATTCGCCCGGCTGGACGGCCGCCGAGCTGCCCAGCGGAAGCACGTCGAGCGTGCCGACCTTGCTGGGGTCGACCTTGATGAGCGCCACGTCGCTTGTGTTGTCGGCCCCGACCACCGTGCCGGTGACCTCCTTGGTCTGCGAGCCGGTGCCCTTGAAGACCACCTTCACGGTCTTTGCCGTCTGGCCGTTGCTGCTCACCACATGAGCGTTGGTCAGAATGTAGCCGTCTTTAGAAACGACAAAGCCGGAACCCAGTGCCTGCTCAGTCTGCGGACCCAAGGGGATGGAGAAGGGAAACGAACCCTGGCTGGCGCTGGTCGTGAAGGTGGCTTCGATCTCTACCACACCATGCGCGTCGCGCTGGTAGATCTGCTGGGGGGTCAGAACGCCGCTTTGCAGCGCCGTCATCGAGGCACCCGCCCCCTGTCTGACGATCACCGTCTTTTCGCTCTTCACGGGCAGCACACCTGCGACCGCGAGGATCACCAAGACGAGGAGCGCGGCAAACACACCGCACACAAAGAGCCCAACGCGCGATCTCACAACCCGCATGGCGATACCTCCATGTCGCCTCCACACAAGGACGGCCACCTTCGCGGTGCCGCGCAGAAGTCTACTGAGGAGGTTGAGATACAGCTGAGCATTCGCTGAGATGAAGCTGTGAGCTCGACATCGGCGTCACGCTGGACACCCGCTCGCACGTCCTGCCCGGACTGCAGGAAGCGGCCGTGGCGACCTTCGATGTGGTGCTCAAGGCTTCGCTGCAGAGCGCACCCGAGGGCGCCCTGTGAAGGTCTCGGCCAAGATGGCTGCCAGATCAACGGTATGAAGAGCGGACTGACCGCACACGGGTATGGTGCCTAGCGCATCGCAACCTGCCAAGGAGAAGACCAATGCCCGCGGTCGTTGCCGTCATCACTGCCCACACTGCACGACGCATCTGATCATCTATGCCGTTCACTTCGGCAAGGCTTTCTAGCTAGGCCGCCGCCGCCTGATGTCCTCGCGATGGACCGCTGGACTTGTCGCGCTGCTTGCCGTCGGCGTCTTGGTCTTCGTGGTCGTCCATATCGCCAGCAGCCCGTCGCCCACCCCGACGGCGCCCGCTACGCCAGCGGCGTCTTACGCGCCGCCCACCTCAGGGACGACGATAGTCGGGCGCACCTTCACGACCTACGGTGTCCCCGCCGGCACCC
>CAZFJE010000027.1:0-25438 GCA_964519555.1 uncultured Thermoleophilia bacterium | reverse complement strand
CGGATACTCGTTGGGCTGACCGATGCCGCCGAAGTAGCCGGTGATCGTCTCGGGACCGCCGAGCATCACATTGCTGCCGTCGATGCCGCGCGTGTCGAGGGTCTCCACATGCGAGGCGCCGATCACCTGCATGGCGGCCGCGACGGCCACGATGTCGTCGCCGGCGACCGACTGTTCGGTCATGTTGCGCACCCGGATGTAGCGACCCGGCATGAGCTCGCGGCGTGCGATCGCCTGCCGCGCCTCGGCGACAAGCCAGGGGAAGTACTGCAACGCGCTGATCTCGAGGGTCACGGCGCGGGACTCGTCGGCGCTCGTGGTGTCGGCGCGAGCACCCAATACCCGCCGCCGGTAGTCGGCCAGCGACACGAAGGCGCCGGCGTCGCGCTGTTCGCGCAGCCACTCGAGATTGTCGATGTGGGGCGAATGCTCGGCGCGCAGGCGCTCAAGCCTCGCTTCGAGGCGCTCGGCCTGCGCCGCCCTGTCGTTGATGGCGGCGACGCCGCCGTAGCGCTCGATCAGGTCGAGGAGGCCTTCGACGAGCGGACTCTCCGGGCCGGTGAGCAGCGCGTTGAGGGCGGCGATGCCGGCTGGGGCGAGCGCCAGCCGCGCGCGCAGGGCGGCTCTGTCGACGCTCGTCGTGTCGCGCTTCGGATGCTCCTCGGCGTCGCTGCCCGAGCCGCGGGGCGGGTCGCTGATCGGACGCTCGACGTTGCGCCCGTCGGTGGCGTGCCGGTCGTCTGCCATCTCGTACCTCCACTGCTCCGGCTGCCGCACAGGCGGGCAGCGCTGCGATCGGCGGCCGCCGCCGCCGCCGTACCCAGGATCACCGCGGCGACGGACTTCCTGCGGCATGATGACAGAGCTACTGGCGAAACGCCGTATCTTATTGAGGAATCCCCTTATCCCAGGGTGAGGCACACGATGCCGGCGAACACCAGCACCGCGGCGCCCACCTGCAAGGGTCGTAGCCGCTCGTGCAGCACGACCCGCGCCCAGCCCATGGTGATCGCCGGGTTGAGCCAGCCCAGCACGCCCACGATACTCAGGTAGCCTATGGTCGTGGCCGACGTGAACAGCAGGTTGGCCGCCACGATCAGCAGGCCGACGACCACGAGCACCGGCAGCGCGCGGCGCCGCAGCCGAATGGCGGGCCGCGTAACACCGGCAACGGCCAGCAGCATGAGCACCGCGGCCGTGCGCGCCACGGTCACCGTCCACAGCGGATCGGCCTTGCCGCCGTACTTCAGCGCGACCAGGAAGAGGCCGAAGGCCACGGCCGCGACGGCGGCCACAAGGACGCCGGTGCGGTCGAGGGCGGCCGCGACCGCGCCGGGCGCGCGCCGCGAGATCAGGACGATACCGACGAGCGTCAGCACAATGCCTACGATCTGCAGGGCGCTGGGCCGCTCGCCGATGGCCGCACCCCAGAGCACCGGCACCAGCGCGGCGCCCGCGATGATCGGCGAGACCACGCTCATGTCGACGAGCGCCAGCGCCCGGTACTGCAGCAAGACGCCTATGCCGCCCACCGCGCCGCCGACCAGCGGCGCCGCCATGGCGCCCAGCGTGGGTCGCGCCGGCGCCACGACGACGAGCAGGGCGATCAACGCAAGCGAAGCCACCACCTGACCACCCAGCGCCGCGGTCCAGGCCGTGGAGCGGCGCGCCTGCAGACCGGCGAGAAAGTCGGACGTGCCCCACGAGAGGCTGGCCAGAAGGGCGAGGGCCGCGGCCAGCATCAGCGGCTCAGAGAGGGGCGAACGCGCAGCGTGGTATCGGCTCCTTGAACGGTAGGGCATCGTCCGGCTGCGCCCGGAGATACCGGCGCAGCCGAAGGTCGTCCGTGCCACGCCACGGTATCACGGTTCGCCCCGGTCGCTCCTCGCCCGCCGAGGTCCCTGCCTCTTTCAGTTGTTGGTCTTGGGCAGCAGCGGCACGAGCCAGCTCACGAGCGCGGCGGTGCTGCGCGTCTGCATGTAGAACGTGCCCGGACCGGTGAGCGTGACCACGAAGCCCTCGCCGCTCAGCAGCAGCGACTTCAGGCCGCCCACCTTGTGCACCTCGATCGGCAGGCCCTCGGGCCAGGCCACGAGGTGCCCCGAATCGACGGTGTACTGCTGCCCGGGCTGCAGGTCGACGCGGCGCAGGGCGCCGTAGGTCGCCACGATCGCCTTGCCCTGACCGCTGCACTTGACCACGAGAAACGACGAGGCCCCGAAAGCACCTTTGAGGCCGCCCCAGCTCGTGTCCAGGTCGACCGTCTGCTCCGAGGCCACAAAACCGTCGCGGTGAAAGAACCACGTGTGCCCCTGCAGGTCGACGCAGGTCATGTCGCCCGGCAGCGCCGAGGCCAGCAGCACCTCGCCGCCCGCCGGCGGCGCGGTGAAGGTGTTCATGAAGAACGACTCGCCCGACAGCGACCGCTTGAGCCCGCGCAGGATGCCGCCCTGCGTGCTCGTCTGGATCTGCGTGCCGGCCGTCATGCTGATCATGGCGCCGCTTTCGGCGCGCAGCGACTCGCCGCCCGCCAGGCGCGCCACGGCGACGGTGAAGGCGGGTCCGTTGTCAAAGGTCACGTCCATCGGTCAGATCCTCTCGTCGAAAACACCACGGTCGTGCTTCGTCTGCAAGGTCGGCGGCGGCGACGTCTTCCTTGAGCGCCTGCGCCGCCGCCGGTGGGCGGGCGGCGGCGCTCGCCCTGTGCGGCGCCCTGCCGACGCCCTGCCTTCGGCGCGCGGTCAGGCGAGCATCAGCTGCCAGGAGAGCCCAAAGCGGTCCTGCACCCAGGCGTAGCGGGCGGCGAACGGGTAGGCGCCGAGCGCCATGAGCACCGCGCCGCCCTCGCTCAGAGCCGCCGCCAGGCGATCGATCTCGTCTTCGTCGGCGCAGTCCACGAAGAACGACGTCGAGGGCGTGAACGTATACGGCTGTTCGATGTGGCTGTCCATGGCCATGAACAGCCGACCGCCCAGCCGAAAACGGGCGTGCACGACCTGGCCCTCGGGCCCCGGGTACTCGGCCCCGTAGCGCTCGATCGACTCGACGCTCGAGTCGTTGAACAGCGCGGTGTAAAAGCCGATCGCCTCTTCGGCGCGCCCGCCGAACATGAGCATCGGCGCGATCCTGTCACTGTCGGGCATGACACGCTCCTTCGACGAAGGTCAGTGCGCACGCCGGCGAATCTACCATGCGGCGCGGCGCCTGTGCGCCTCGCGGCCCAAGAGGGACCGCGGTACCCGTTCGCCCCCGGCTGGGGTAAGGTATGAGACCATGGACTGCGTATCGACGTTCCAGCTATGAGCGACTCGCCCTCGCACGGCGGCGGCCGGGCGAACGCCATGCCCGGCGACTACCACACCCACACCACCTACTCCGACGGCAGCGGCACGGTGGCCGAGAGCGTCGAGCACGCGATCGCCGTGGGGCTGTCCGAGATCGGCATCTCCGACCACATCTCGGCGGTCCAGCCTTCGCCCTGGAAGATGCCCACCATCCCTTTCACCGACCTTGATCGCTACATCGCCGAGGTGCGAGAGGCAGCCGCCCGCCACGACCAGGTCACGGTGCTCCTCGGCATCGAAGCCGACTACGCGCCCGAGCACGAAGCCCAGTTGCACGCGGTGCTCGACGGCCAGCCGTTCGACTACGCGATCGGCGGCGTGCACGCAGTCGACGGCTTCGATTTCGACGACCCCGCCATGCGCCACGACCCCCGCTGGGACGACCCCGACGCCCTCTTTATCGCCTACTACGACAAGGTGCGCCAGGCCGCGCAGTTCGGCAAGTTCGATATCATCGCGCACCTCGACTACATCGGCCTGTGGGGGCATGTGCCGGGACCGACCGTCGACGCATCGATCGCCGCAGCGCTCGACGCCATCGCCGCTTCGGGCGCCGCCATCGAGCTGAACACCGACCGCATCAGCGACCCGGCCGGCGTGATGTACCCCAGCGACAAGCTGCTGCTCGCCGCCAGCGAGCGCCACATCCCACTGGTGCTGGGCTCCGATGCCCACTGTGCGGCGCACGTCGGCCGCCTGTGGGACGAGGCGATGGTGCGCGCCGCCAGATCGGGCTTTCCGGGACTCCTGCGCCTCTCCGACCACGCCGTGGTAGCGCTGCCCGACCAGGCGTAGCCGCCGGCGCAGCCGTGCGGGCCGCCGGCGCGCCGCCCGCCGCGCGACTCTGTCGCCGCCGCCGGCGCAGGGCCCCTCAGCGCAGCTGCCACCCGTACACGCCGCTCAGCACCAGGGCGTAGGCGATGACCGCGTAGTACCAGCGCCCGCCGAGCTTGGGTGTCGCGAGCGAAGCCACGTTGAGGGCAGCGAGCGCCAGCAGGGCGGCGTACAGGACGAGGGCGAAGTGCGCCCGGCCCAGCAGCGGCTCGAAGACAAAGAGGAACCCCAACGCCAGCACGTCGTTGTCGAGCGACAGCCCGCGGCTCGTGTGCTCGTCGATCGGCCCGAACACGTTGAAGTAGCTCAGACGCAGAGCTCCCGCCGCGAGCACCACAAAGGCGCCCGGCACGAACCAGATGCCGAAGTCGCCAACGCGCAGCAGCAGCAAGGCGGGCGCCACGCTGAAGGCGACGACACCGACCACGGCGAGGTCGGCGCGGGCGAGTACGCAACGTCGGCCTGTCGAGCCGTCGGGCTCCTGACGTTCCGCCCGGTGCCCCGCGCGCTCATGGCCGTCCGCCGCTCATGGCCGTCCGCCGCTCATGGCCGCCTGCCGCTCAAGGCTGCGCGGCCCGAACCTCCCGCAGCCTGCACGCGCCTGGGAAACACGAGATCGGCCGCGTCGCGGTCGGCGGGCGTGTCGACCTCGTACCAACGGTCGGCCGGGAACATCACGGCCTCGAGGGACATGCTGCCGGCGGCGGTCATCTCGGCGAACACGACGTCGTGGAAATAGCCGGTGTGGCCGGTCGCCACGTGCCGGTCCAGGCGCTCGCGGGCTTCAGCCCAGGTGTCGCGCGCCAGGCTGGTGAGATTGACGGTGATGAAATGGTCGGCGGCCCTGCAGTGCCGCCCGTAGACGCCCGGAGGCGGCGAGGAGAAGGCGCTCACCCGGCCGCACGCGTCGAGCGTGACCGTGGTGCCGCTCATCCACGGCAGCTGCGCCGAGACGGCGACGCGGTCGGGCTGCAGCAGGGGCACAAGGAGGGGAGCGTCGAAGACGACATCGCTCTCGACAAGCAGGAACGGTCCGTCGACCAGGTGGCGCGCCAGCCACAGCGAATAGAGCGAGTTGGTGGTCGCAAACAGCGGGCTGACGACGTACTCGACGGCCACGCCGCCGAACCTGTCGCCCAGAAAGTCGCGCACGCTGCCTGCCTGGTGGCCCACGACGGCGACAAGACGCTCGAACCCGTAGTCGTCGAGGGTGCGCACGAGTCGCTCGATGATCGGCACGCCGCTCACCGGCACAAGGCACTTCGGCATGTCGTCGGTGAACGGCGCCAGACGGCTGCCCATGCCGGCGGCCAGCAGCAGCGCGGTGCGTATCGGTTCGCCGCCGCCGGCGGCTCCTCTGAGGCCATACTGTGTGGTAGGCACGGCACCCTCTCGGCATCGTGGCCCTGCATGGGGCTAGCCCGGCTGAAGCCAGGCAGCCTTGCGCTTGTGCTCCGCGTCGCTTCTGTCGGCGGAGAGTGGCGTCGGCTACTACAGAAGATACCCATGATCTAACCCGCTCGGCAGGAAGGCGCGCCGCGCAGCCGGGCCGAGGCCAGGCGGCTGGTCGCGGCGCCCGGTAGGTGAAGCCGTCCACCATCACTGGCGCGCTCCTTCAGCGCGCCGACGGCGGGAAGATGGCCTCCTTCTCGTCCAGGTCGCCATCGACCCGCGGCGCGCCCGACACCACGACCACGGCGCCGGCGAACGTGATCAGCACCCCGGCGACCAGCTGGACGGTGGGGTGCAGCCCCGTGAGCACGACGGAGAAGACGATCGCCCAGACCGCGTAGAGCGAGTTGATCGGCATCGCGCGACTGGCGCCCACGAGATGGTTGGCGGCGTAGTAGGTGAGGTACGACGCGGCGCCGGCCGCGGAAGCGGCGAGAACGAGCCAGAAGCTGGCGTTGCCCATCGCGTGTGCGAAGACCCTCAGGCCGCCGACCAGCGGCAGCACGACGACGAGGTAGACCACGGCCGAAGTCGCCATGCGCAGCGTGCCGGCGACCACCGGCTCGACGGCTTTCATGGCGTGGATGGCCAGGACTCCCTCGACCCCCCACCCCAGTGTGGCGACCACGGCGAGGCCGATGCCCAGGTAGAAGTGCGGCATCGCGCCGGCGGGCGGCGTGTAGGTGGCGATCGTGGCGCCGGTCACCGTCACGGCGATCCCCAGCCAGCCGCGCCGCGAGATCACCTCGCGCAGGAAGATGCGTGAGAGCACGGCGCCGACGGCGGGGTACATGGCGCTGAGCGCCAGGGCATACGCCGCGCCCGCGTACTTGATGCCGAACAGATAACCCGACATCGCGATCGGGCCACCGATCACGGCGGCGGCGCAGAGTATGAGACCTTCTCTGCTGGCGAGACTGCGCGGCAGTTGACGCAAGCGACCGGTGGCCGCGTTGAAGGTCACCATCCAGCCGGTCGCTAGAACGTCGTGCAGGGCGGCCGCGGCAAGTGGCGCGGCCAGCGCAGCCGCGCCGATGAACGGCGTCATCGCGAGAGCCATGCCCAGGACGACCCCGTCCACTCCCCAGAAGACGCCCGACAGCAGCGCCCAGGCGAGTCCCGAGCGGCGATAGGTGGGCGGCACCTCCCCGCCTGCGCGCACATCGACTTCCTGAAGCTTCGTCGCCATCGACCTCGGCCTTCCCGGACCCGCGTTCGTCCACCAACTCACCCGACCGGGTGAGCATAGCAGCAACTCATCCGTTCGGGTAAGCTGGTGGAGACCTCAGATGTCCCGACCCCAGGAGCGCGGCGAGGTGACGAAGGAAGTCACGGCCGAAACGAAGCGTCAGACGGATGCTCCCCGCCCCCCGGAAGGCCGGCCGGCGATGCGCAGTCCGCTGTCGCGCAGGCTCCACCCCACGGCGAAGAAGATCCTCGCCGCGGCAAGGCGCATTTTGGCCGAGCGTGGTTACCATGGTCTGACCCTGCAGGCGATCTCGATCGAGGCGGGCGTCAACAAGGCCGGAGTGTGGTACTACTTCGGCGGCAAGGAACAGCTTGTGCTCGCCCTGCTCGAGGAGATCGCCGTCACGGAGTCGCACCACTTCGGCGCCCGGCCCGCGGCCGACGCGACGATCGACGAGCGCGTCGGCCTCATCGTGGGCAGCGCGGACCAGGTGAAGCTGCGGGTCGAACGCTACGTCGCCTTCTACGAGCTCCTGCCCGAGGCCTCTCGCGACGCCGAGCTGCACGAGCACATCATGACCTACTACCGGGGCTGGTACGCCTGGGCCGGCGAGGTGCTCCGCCCCCCGGGCACGGACGGCGAGTCGCGCACCCGGGGAGCGAGGAATGTCGGACAGTTCGCCGCGATACTCCTCGACGGGATCTTCATGCAGATGGTGGTCGCCGCTCCCGACTTCGACCTCGGTACGGCGTTGCGAGACGCGCGCCGGACGCTGAGGTACCTGCTCGACCCCGAGACCGCGCTCCCCGGCCCGCTGAAGCAGGAACGCAGCGATGGCCCGCCCCCCAGGGGGAGAGGCGGGCCATCGGCAGCCGATGCGATCTCGAACGCAGGTGATCAGTCGCCGAACGACGGCCAAGCCGAGGACGGCAGGTACTCGTAGGTCGAGTAGCTGATCGTCTCGCCACTTGTGGTCCTGATGAGGAGCGGCCGGTAGTCGCTCTGAGTGACGTCGACCGAGCCGTCGAGGTTGGCGTTGGGAGCGCCGCTGACCTGCAGCTCGTAGGCCGCGACCCCGTCGATCGTCGTGGTGCCGACGACGCTGGCGTTCCCCGACTGCACGAGGGCGCGGAGCGCCGCCGCCGCGTCGAGGGGTGCGCGGCCGGAGTCAGACCCCTTGATCGCCGGTCCCGTGGCGCTGCTGTTGCTCCCGGCCTCGTGCCAGCCCGGAGTGGGGCCACCGACCGGGCCGTAACTGCCGCCGACCCCGTAGGGGGGATCGGCCTGCGCCCAGAGCTCGAAGCACTTCGCCGTCTGGCCGGGCAGCTCGATGGTGCCCATTTCGTGAAGGACCGTGCCCGCCGGCGGCGTGAGCGCGGCGGTCACGTGACGCAGGATGGCGGCGTTGGCCGACTGCACGGGGCTGCCGGCTGTGACCAGGGCCACGGTCAGCGCGACGGCCACGGCGGCTCCGACGGCGTAGACGACAAAGCCGCGGCGACGGCGCGGCCGGAGGCGGGCAAGGACCGTCAACGGGCCCTGCGGCCGGCTGAGGTCGCGGGCCACGGCAGCGTGCAGCTTGCCGCGAAAGTCGCGCAGGCTTTGGGGGATCTCGGTCTCGCTCATGAGGGGCCTCCTTCGAGGGTGGCGTGCAGTCGACGCAGGGCGCGTGAGACGCGCAGACGGGCGGCCTGTGAGGAACAACCCAGCTGCTCGGCGATCTCGCGATAGGGCCGTTCCTCGACGACGCGCAGCGTGAGGATCTCGCGCTCGCTTTCTGGCAGGTCGCGGACCGCGCGCAGGGCCGCCGCGGGCAGGGAGAGCCGCTCCTCGACCGCCTCGAGGCCGTCGTCTGACGCGAGCGCCGCCGGCAAGCCGAGCCTGCGTCGCGCCTTCGACTCGACCGCGGCCTTCTTGAGCGACTCGCGCAGGACGTTGCCCGCGATGCCCAGCAACCAGGGCGCTGCCGAGCCACCGCCCTCGTCGCGAAAGCGCCGCCTGGCAAGCCAGGCACGGGCGAAGACCTCGGCGGTCAGATCGGCGGCATGCTCGCCGACCCGCGCTCGGGCCCAGGCGTTGATCTGCGCGACGTGACGGTCGTAGAGCTCTGTGAAGGCGTCGGCGTCGCTTGCCCTGAGAAGCTCGGCGTCTGACGGTCTGTCTGGATCGTGTCTCACATCTGCTAAATGACGCCGGCGCGGGTAGTGTGTCACCGATCGCACCTCAGGGGCCAGGATCGTCGACAAGACCGGGGGCCGGATGGCGGCGCACGTCGCACGCAATCACGGTATGCTGTCCTTCAGCAAAGCCGCTAGGGGTGCCTCGCAAGAGGCTGAGAGGCTCGTCTGCCAACCCTTGCACCTGACCTGGGTCATACCAGCGGAGGGAAGCGTGCGAACGGGCTCGTCGGGGTCGTTGCCACGCTGGCAGCGGCCCTTCTCTCATTGGAGGTTTCGACGTGCTCGAACTACCGGCCATCGGAAAAGTCTCACCCGATGTCTTCGCCTCGCTGATCTACCCGCGGCTCGGACACCCCCGCCCCGAGGTCCTGGTCGGCCCGCGTAACGGCGTGGACGTCGCGATCGTCGACCTCGGCGCGGGCAGGGTTCTGGCCACCACCTGCGATCCGGTGTTCGTCGTGCCCCAGTTCGGGTTTCGCCGGGCGGCTTGGTTTGCCGTCCACATCCTCGCCTCAGACGCCGCCATGTCGGGCCTCGCGCCGGCATACATGGCGATCGACCTCAATCTGCCGCTGGCGATCACCGAAGACGAGCTCACCGAGCTGTGGGACGGCATCCACCAGGCCTGCGACGATCTTGGCATCGCCATCGTCTCGGGACACACCGCCCGCTACGAAGGCTGCGGCTATCCGATGGTCGGCGGAGCGACCGTCATGGCCGTGGGCGACGCAGAAGGCTACGTGGCGTCGAACATGGCTCGCCCCGGAGACGTGCTGATCTGCACCAAGGGAGCCGCGATCGAGGCCACCGCGCTGTTCGGCGTCACCTTCCCCGAAGCCCTGGCCGCGCGGATCGGAGCCGACCTTGCCGGTCGGGCCGCGGATCTGTTTGAGAAGATGACCGTCGTCGAGGAAGCCCGCGTCGCGGCGGCCTACGGAGTGAGAGACAACGGCGTCACCACCCTGCACGATGCCACCGAGGGCGGCGTCGTCGGCGGCATCTTCGAGATCGCCCAGGCATCAGGGGTGGGTGTGCGTTTCGACGAGCAAGCGGTACCTATCCGGCCCGAGGTGGAGGCCGTCTGTCGGCTGGTCGACATCGATCCGCTCACCGCCATCTCTGAGGGCACCCTGCTGGCGACCGTACGGCCTGAGCACGCCGCCGGCGTCGTCGAGCGCCTCAAGCAGGCGGGGTCGGTGGCGAGCGTCATCGGCGAGATCGTGACGGCCGACCGCGGCATGGTGCGCCTCGATGGTCGCACAGAGCGCAGGCTCGAACATCCTCGGATCGATCCCTTCTGGGCCGCGTACGGCCGCGCCATGAAGGCCGGCCTGTGACGCTCGCTCGCATCCTGACGATCGCCGGCAGCGACTCCGGGGGTGGCGCCGGCATCGAGGCGGACCTCAAGACGATCGAACGCCTCGGCGGCTATGGCATGGCGGCCATCACCGCGGTGACCGCCCAGAACACGCAGGGCGTGTTCGGCATCTGGCCGCTGCCCCCCGAGGCCGTGCAGCGACAGATCGAGGTGGTCGTCGACGACATCGGGGTCGATGCGCTGAAGATCGGCATGCTCGGCTCGGCCGCCGTCGTGGGCTGTGTGGCCACCACCTTGCGACGCTGCGGCCCGATCCCCCTGGTGCTCGATCCCGTGATGGTGGCCAAGGGCGGCCATCGTCTCCTCGAGGCCGAGGCCAAGGCCGTCTTGCGCGCGGAGCTGCTGCCCCTCGCCGCGCTGGTCACACCGAACCTGCCCGAGACCGAGGCGCTGACGGGCTTGCCCGCGGGCTCGCGGCGCGAGTGCGAGGAGGCCGCCCGGTCTCTGGTCGCGATGGGCGCGGGCGCCGCGCTGGTCAAGGGCGGTCACGGAGAGGGCGACATCGTCGAGGACCTTCTCTTCGACGGTCGCGAGTTCTTCGTCTTTCAGGCCGAGCGCCAGCAGACCAGCCACACCCACGGCACGGGCTGCACACTGTCGGCGGCCATCGCCACCGCCCTGGGACAAGGACAGCCCCTGCCTTCGGCGGTGGCGCTCGCCACGCGCTACGTGCAGGCCGCCATCCGGCTGGCGCCCGGACTGGGCAAGGGCCACGGGCCCTTGAGCCATGCCGCAGGGCAGGCACCGTGGACCTGAGCCTCCAGGTCCTGGTCGATCACGAACGCGTGCCCGCGACCGACGTCGAGCGCTGGCTTTCACTGGTGGCGCGCGCCGGGGTGACCGGCGTGCAACTTCGCGAGAAGACGAGCTCCAGCCGCGAGAGCTATGCCTACGGTCAACGTGTCGCCGGTGTGGCCCGCGAGCTTGGGCTGTGGTTCTCGGTCAACGACCGACTGGACCTGGCGCTGGCACTCGAGGCGGATCTGGTGCACCTCGGGCCCGACGACCTGCCACCCGAGGCCGCGCGGCGCATCGCCCCTTCGCTGGGACTCGGACTCTCCGCCCGAAACCTCGACGAGCTTGCCTGGGCGCAGTCGTTTGACCCGGTGTATGTCGGCTACGGACCCGTCTGGCCGACGCCCTCCAAGGCAGACGCCGCCCCGCCCGTCGGCCTCGACGAGCTCGCCGAGGCCGTCCGTCGCGCTTCCTGTCCGATCGTGGCCATCGGTGGCATCCAGCCGAGCAATGCCGTCTCAGTCTGGGCCGCCGGGGTGGCCGGCCTGGCGGTGATCTCGGCTGTGACCGAGGCGTGCGAGCCGGCAGAGGTCGTACGCGGTCTCATTCAGGCTCGCCGGACGACGTGAGCGGGGCGACTAGCACGTGTGCGGCGCGCCGTCCCTGAGGCGACCCCTGGGGGCGCAGTGAGCCGGACCCGCACAAGGTCGCCGGCGTGGCACGTCGAGCGCCGCGGGCTCGAGGCCGTGCCACTGGCAGAACGGCGCGGCGGTGTGCGTGGCGTCTTTGCGGTCTGGTTTGCCGGCAATCTCGCCATCACCTCGGTGGTGATCGGCGCCGTGGTGGCAAGCTACGGCCTCTCTGTGTGGCAGGATCTGCTCGCCCTGCTGGGCGCCTCCTCTTTTCTGATCGTGGGCTACTTCGGCCTTCCCGGCATGCGCACGGGCAGGCCCACCATGGCCCTTTCCGAAGCCTCCTTCGGCTCCTGGGGCAACGTCGTGCCGAGCTTGCTGTCGTGGCTCAACCTGGTGGGCTGGGAGACGGTCGTGCTGGTGATCGCGGCCTATGCGCTGACGGGCGCCTACGATGCCGCCGTCGGCGCCAGACAGAATCCGGTGGCGCTGGTCGTCGCCCTGGGCGTCGTGGCCGCCCTGGCCTTCTCTGTCGCCTTCATGGGTCACGCGGCCCTCGTCAGGGTGCAGAGCGTCTTTGCCTGTCTGTTCGGTGTCCTGACGGTGGTGGTGGTCGCCCTGCTTGTGCCCAAGGTGCACTGGCATGTGCTTCTTGGCGCGCCGAGCGGACCCTGGCTCACCGGCGTCGTGCCTGCGCTTTCGATCGTGATCGCGGCAAGCGGGCTCTCGTGGGTGAACACAGCCTCCGACTACACGCGCTACCTGCGTCCCGACACGCCCGCCTGGCGAGTAGTGTGGGCCACGGCGCTGGGAGCGGCGATCCCGGTCTTCCTGCTCATGGCGCTCGGCATGGTGCTGGCCTCGACGGCGCCGTCGCTGGCTTCGACGGCCGACCCCATCGGGGCGCTGCAGGCCATGCTGCCGACCTGGGTGAGGGTGCTGTACCTCCTTACGGCGGTGGGCGGCATGGTCACCGGCGACATCCTGGACATCTACTCGGCGGGCCTCAGCCTGCTGGCCGCCCGTGTGCGGCTGCCGCGTTCACGAACGGTACTTGTCGATGCGGCCGTCTCGTTGTCTGCGAGCCTCTACGTCTTGCTGGTCGCCAGAAACGTGACCGGCACCTTTGAGGCTTTTCTTGGCGTGGTCGCCTGTTTCCTGGCTCCCTGGACCGCGATCTTCCTGCTCGACACTCGGAGCGCACTGCGCAGCGACTACCCCAAGCAGAGGCCGACGAGCCGCTGGCGCTGGCAAGCCTGTGCGGCGTGGCTGATCGGGACCGCGGTGGCGCTTGCCTTCACGTCCACCGGTGTCTTGTCCGGACCTCTGGCGAGGGGCGTGTTCCGAGGGTCGTCGCTTGGTTATCTTGTCGGGTTCTTCGTTACCCTCGGGCTGTACGGCGGCCTGCGAAGGCCGACACGGCGCCGCGAGCGCCGCGATGAGTCGGAAGGCGAGGCTAGTGTCGCCGGACGGCGCGAGGACCGCCGGCAGACGCCACGGTATCCAAGGCGCTCGGCAGCTCCTCGAAGCGACGGATGACGACATCGGCGGTCGAGACGGCGGCGTCACGATCGCTGGCACCCAGGAAATGCACCGCCCGCATGCCCGCCGCCTGTGCGCCCACGATGTCGGTGCGCTGGGAGTCTCCCACGTGCACGGCCTCGCCGGGTCGCACACCGAGCTCGCCGCACGCACGGTGGAAGGCGCGCACGTCGGGCTTGCTCGTGCCGCGTTCGTTTGAGAAGTAGGTGGTGCCGAACAGGCGCAGCAGGTCGTGGCGCAGCAGAAGCTCTCGCAGGACAGCCCCAGGGGCGTAGCCGGTGTCGCAGATGATCGCCAGCTTGTACTGCGATGCCAGCCACGGCAGCACCTCTGCGACGCCGGGCACGAGCCGAGGCGCCACCTCGAGCACAAGACGTTCGAACGACCGAACGGTGCGCGCCAGCACCTCACTGGGCGGGGCGACCCCAAGGCCGGCAAAGACGCACTCGAGCGTCTGTAGCGCGCTCGGCGTGCGATGCTCGTCGCACCACACGCCATCGAACCAGTTGTAGGCGGCTTGAAGCGCGTCACGAATGGCCGCCGGGTCGCGTGGCTCTCCGCACGCATCGAGCTCTCGGAGAAGCTCGTCGATCTGGCGCCGGTCGTGCTGCGGGCCACCATCGCTGACGAACAAGGTGTCCCAGAAGTCTAGGGTGACTGCCCTGAGCATGTCCTCAAGCTTAGCAGAGCCGGCTCGACTGGCTCCTTCAGCCCGAGCGGCCGCGCCTTGAGCTGCGGCCGTCCGCCTGCGGCTTCCGCGCTGCACCCACGCTGACTGTCTCATCGGCGGGCACGAGCGTGAAGTCCTGAGCCGGTACCGGTTTGCCGAACAGGTAGCCCTGCACCTCATGGCAGCCGCCGGCGCGCAGGAAGGCGACCTGTTGCCAGGTCTCGACGCCTTCGGCGATGACCCGCAGGCCAAGGTTACGCGCCATGTCGATCACGGCCGCTGTGATCGCGCGGTCATCGGCATCATTGGGCAGCCGGCTCACGAACGAGCGGTCGATCTTGAGGCGGTCGATGGGCAACTGGCGCAGGTGGCTGAGCGACGAGTACCCCGTGCCGAAGTCGTCGAGGGCGATGCTGATGCCCATCTTGGCGATCTCGCTCAAGATGCCGGCTGCCGCCTCGGGGTCAGCGAGGATGGCCGTCTCGGTGACCTCGAGCTCAAGCAGCCGCGCCGGCAGGCCGGCCTCGTCGAGTGCGCTGGCGACCGTCTCGGTCAGGCCGCTTTGCTGGAACTGACGCGCCGAGAGGTTGACCCCGACGCGCAGCTGGTTGTGGAACTCACGCTCCCAGGCGGCCGCCTGAGCGCAAGCCTGGCGCAGTACCCACTCGCCGATGGGCTGCATAAGGCCGCTCTCTTCGGCCAGCGGGATGAAGGTGACGGGGGCCACAAGACCGCGCTCGGGATGTTGCCAGCGCACCAGCGCCTCGCAGCCCACCACACACATCGTCGCCAGGTCGATCTGGGGTTGATAGTAGACGACGAACTGCTCCTCTTCCAAGGCGCGGTGCAACGCACCGATCAGTGCGAGGCTGTCCTCGACACCGCCGTTCTGAGCCGGAGCGTAGAACCGGTAGCCGTTGCCGCCGAGCTTCTTGGCCGCCTGCATCGCCGCCTCGGCGCTCTCGAGCAGCGCCTGCGCATCGTCGCCGTCGGCGGGGTAGGCGGCCAGCCCGATGCTCGCCGTCAGCCACACTTCCTGAGCATCGATCTGCCAGGGTTCTGCAAAGCAGCCCTTGAGGCGCTCCACCAGGGCGAAGCCGTCGATGTCGCGCGAGCCGGGCTGTAGCACGGCGAACTCATCGCCTCCCCAGCGCGCCACCGTATCGCCCTGGCGAACGACGGCCTGTAGGCGCTTGCCCACGGCCTGCAGGAGGCGATCGGCGAGGGCGTGCGTCAGCGTCTCGTTGACGGTCTTGAAGCGGTCGAGGTCGAGGATCACGACGAGCGGGTCGGCGGCGCTGCGGGCAGCCTGCGCTATGGCCTGGCGCAGACGATCGCGAAACACCGTGCGGTTGGCCAACCCGGTGAGGGTGTCGCTGAACGCCAGTCGCTCGATGAGCTGCTCGGCACGCTTGCTCTCGGTCACGTCGCGCACCACGGCGATGCCGCCGGTGGTCACGCCGGCTTCGTCGGTGAGGGGGCTCACCTCGCCGGCGAGCCAGACCTCGACGCCGCTTGTTCTGAGCGTGTAGGGCCCGTTGTAGCTTGCCGTCTCGCCGCGTAGCGCGGCCTGGTAGAAGGCAAGCAGGCTGGCCGTGTCAAGGCAGTGACCGATGATGTCCTCGTGGGCCATCCTGATCACGGTGGCAAAGCGCTGGTTGCACTCCGTGACGACGAGGTCACAGTCGAACACCATGACCCCCACCGGGGACTGTTCGAAGAGCACGTGCAGACGTTGGCTCTGGCGCTGCAGCGACAGCGTCGCCGCCACGCGCTCGCTTACGTCGTGCAGCACGAGGACGTGGCCATCGGCGCGGCGCGAAGAGCCCTGGCGGGAGACGGTGATCTCGAGGTGCCGCTGGCTGCCGTTGGCTGCCAGCACGGTCGTCTCGAAGCTCCCCTGCCCGGCGGCGTCCAGGTCTGACAGCGCCCCGCGCACAAGGGCCTCGCCTGCGAGAAGCTCGGTCAGCGGCCTGCCGACCGGCGTGGTGGCGACCGGCGCCAGCAGCTCCTCGGCGGCGCGGTTGGCCTCGAGCACCCGGTCGTGTCCGTCGATGACCAGCACGCCGTCGCGCAGCTCACCCATGAGGGCGTCATGAGCCGCCACGATAAGCGCCGGAAAGACATCGAACATCTGCAGGCGCGAGAGGCCGAGAGCAACCAAGGCGGCGCTCGCGGCGATCGCCGGCGGCGTGAGGTCGACGGCCGTCAGCGGACCAAGAGCGTGCGGCAGCAGGTGGAACAGGGTGAGGGCGTTGACCGCCGCGGGCAGGGCGACTGCGGCGACGAAGGCGAGCCCCTGGCCGTTCAGCGGTCGCACGCGGCGAAAGACCGTGGCGAGCAAGACGATCGAGCCGCCCGCAAGGCAGGCGTAGGAGTAGGCCCAGTGCACCCAGAACCAGGGGCCGTACTGGAAGGACAGCTCGCGCACGCCGTCGACGGTGACGATGCCTACGTGGCGCCAGAACAGCGGCAGGGCGGGCGCCAGCACTACGCAGGCCATGGTGGCCAGCGGCATCAGGTAGAAGGGGGCGAGCGTGAGGGCCGAACGACGGCGCATCACCCCTGAGTAAAGGAGGCTGAAGAGCAGCCAGCTGGGCGGCACGACGACGACGCCGACGTAGGTGAGCCGCTCGAAGAACAGCTTGGCGGTCAGCGACGAGACGCAGATCTCCGCGGCGTAGGCGGCACACCAGAACCCGGCTGCCGCCATGACCGTCACAAAGCAGAGGGCACCGGGCACCGAACGACGTTGCCAGGCAAGCAGAGCGATGACGACAGACCCCGCTGCCGCAAGGACGGTCAGAACGACGAAGACGACCAGCAAACCCGTCACCCGGCCACCTCCTGTCGGCGAAGCCCGGTACGCTAGATAGTCATCGACAGGAACCGATGGTGCCTTTAGGCGCCCTGTGGGAGACCAACGGCGGACGCCGTTTGACTGCTGATACGCTTTCCGCGACCTGTCGCGCGGCGCCATTGCAGGCGCGCGTCTGGCGACCTGCGGCTGGCCGCTTCTCCTGTCTTCGTCCCACCCCCGGACCCGGACGCGCAAGCCCAAGGAGTGCGCTCCTCATCAGGTGCGCACGTTGGTGCGCTCGCCCGGAACCCTCAAGGAGCGGTCAAAGCGGATGGACGTCGAGGCCTCGGTAAGGTGCTTGCAGATGAAGCCGCAAGGATCCGCGGTAGTACGCCGTGAGCGATAAGCCTCTCACCAACGCCCGGCAAACGTTCCCTTCTCACGACGCCCGATCGCCCGAGGGCGAGACTTGGCGCGAGTTCTACGAGTACCTTCCAGTGCCGATCTGGATCGAGGACTGCTCGGCCGTGCGCAGGCGCCTGAAGGAGCTCAAGCAAGACGGCGTAGTCGACCTCGCCGCCCACCTGGCTGCCCGCCCAGAGCTCGGTCGTGAGCTGGTCGGGCTCGTGAGGATCGTCGACATCAATCAGGCCGCTCTCGACCGCTACGGGTATCCCGACCGGGACGCGCTCGTCGCCGCGCTCGACTCCATCTACAGCCAGTCCACCGTCGACGTCACTGTGCAGTTCTTCCTAGAGCTTTCGCGCGGCGGCCACTCGTTCACCGGTGAAGATTCCGGCTGGCGATTCGGCGGGGGCAGAGTGAACAGCCTGATCAGCTACCGCGTGGCCCCCGGCTGCGAGGACTCGTGGGAGCGGGTGTTCTGCACCGACGTCGACGTCTCGCGACGCATCCGC
Source organism: uncultured Thermoleophilia bacterium (assembly GCA_964519555.1). Classification (GTDB taxonomy): domain Bacteria; phylum Actinomycetota; class Thermoleophilia; order UBA2241; family UBA2241; genus Bog-752. The sequence continues at coordinate 7,765 of CAZFJE010000027.1, read as the reverse complement.
GCGGAGAGGACGCTCGCCATGCAGCGCGATGTGGCGCCGGCACTCGGCACCGCCAACGACCTCGACGAGGCGCTCGCCGGCCTGCTCGAGGCGCTCACCGGGCTTGAGGCCTTTGACGCCGGCGCCGTCTTCTCGCGCGTCCCCGGGACCGATCACTTCGCTCTGACGGCGAGTCACGGTTTGAACTCGGCCTCTTGCCGTCGGCGGCCCTCCGTCAAGATCGATGGAGAGCTCATGCAGCAGCTCGCCTGCGGCAGCATCAGCTACGCGCCCTTCGCGTCGTTCACGAGCCACGTCGTCGCCGACGAGCCGCTGCCCGAGACGCACGAGCTGCGGGCCACGGCTTGCCTGCCGGTGGTTCACGACGGCGAGGTCCTGGCGGCGGTGCTGGTGGCCTCGCGCGAGTTTGACGAGCTGTGGCCGGGCACGCGCCGCTCGGTCGAAGCCGCCGCCGCCGAGATCGGCGGCCTGCTGGCCCGCGTGCACGCGCAGCGCGAGCTCAAGCTGAGCCTGGAACGTACAGAGGCGCTGCTCGCCACCGGCCGCGCCGTCAACTCCACCCTCGACTACGACGACGTGCTGCAGGAGATCGCGCGCAACGTCGGCCTGGCCCTCGGCGTCCACGACGGCACCGCGTGGGAGTTCCTGCCCGAGACCCACGAGATGGCGTTCCGCGCGATCTGGCAGCGTGAGGTCGTGCCCGGCCTCATCGAGCGGCTGGCCGCGTACCGGCCCTCGCCGGATGACCCGTTCCAGCGATCCCGGAATCTGCCCGAAGACGTGCTCGTGGAGAGCGTCTCAGACCCTGAGCTGGGCGCGGGAGCCCGCGCCGCGATGGAGGCGTGGGGCGTGAAGACCTGGATGTTCGTGCCCCTGCGCACAGAGGGCGAGAACATCGGTGTCATGGTCCTCGCCGAGCACGATCGGGAGCGCATCTTCAGTGCGGACGAGCGCTCCTTCGCTCGCGCCCTCGGCAACCAGGCATCGATCGCGATGCACAACGCGCAGCTGCACCGGCGCGTCGAAGCACAGCTCACCGTACGACGTGACGTGCTCGATTTCAGCCGCTCGCTGCTCAGCATCGTCGACAGGGAGGGCGTGTTCGAGCGCGTCGCCGGCAGCCTCGCGAGCCTCGTCGACTACTCTGCCCTGACGATCCTTCGAGCAGACGAGGCCGCCGACGAGCTCGAGGTCTTGTTCGTCGCGGGCCCCCACGCAGAGGTTATGCGCGACCAGCGCTTCCCCCTGGCGACCGGGGTCGCGAGCGACGTTCTGCGGCGCGGCATGGCTGAGATCGTCAACGACATGCTCGCCGACCCGCGCGCCCTCCAGGTGCCCGAGACGGGGCGCGAGCGACAGGCCTCGATCTTCGTGCCGATCAGGCTCGGCAGCGACCGCGCGATCGTCGCCGTCGACCGCCTCGGTGGCGGCCACTTCGACGTGGAGCACCTCGAAACGGTGCAGCTCTTCGCGAACCTCGCCGCGATCGCGCTTGAGAACGCAAGGCTGTACGGGGCGCTCGAGCAGCAAGCCATCCGGGACGGTCTCACCGGCCTGTACAACCACCGCCACTTCCACGAACGGCTCGGCCTCGAGATCGCGCGGGCCCAGCGCTCCGGCGAGCCGCTCTCGCTGCTCATGATCGACCTCGACGACTTCAAGAAGGTCAACGACCGCCACGGCCACCCTGCCGGCGATCGTGTGCTGCACGCGGTGGCGGACGTGCTCATCGAGAATACGCGCCACGGCATCGACTTCGTCGCTCGGTACGGTGGCGAGGAGTTCGCCGTCTTCATGCCGGGCCTGCCGGCCAACGACCGCCGCTCGGGCGCCCCCTCGACTGGCGAGACGGCTTCGTGCGGAGCCGAGGTGGCGCGGCGCATCCACGCAGCCCTGGGCGTGGCAACTGTAGCTGCCGCTCCCGAAGACCATCCCACGGTCGCAACTGAGGCCGCCGGAGGCCGCGATCTGCACGTGACGGCCAGCGTCGGTGTGGCCTGCTTCCCCGAGACGGCAGCGTCGGCGGACGAGCTCGTAAGGCAAGCCGACGCGGCCCTGTATGTGGCCAAGCGCCGCGGCAAGGACAGGGTCGAGACCTATCGCCCCGAACGACTGCTCAGGTGACGGCCGTCGCGGCGCCTGTTCTGGCGGCCCCCGCCAGGTCGAGGCTCAGACTAGCGCAGCTGCCAGCCGTAGACCCCGCTCAGCACGAGCGCATAGACGATCACGGCGTAGTACCAGCGCCCGCCGAGCTTGGGCGTCTCGATCGAAGCCACGTTGAAGGCGGCCAGCACCATCAAGGCGCCATAGATGACGATGGCGAAGACCGTCCGGCCGGCGAGCGGCTCGAAGACGAACAGCAGCGCTAAGACGAGCACGTTGTTGTCGAGCGACAAGCCCAGATAGGTCGAATCGTCAAGCAACCCGAAGACGTTGAAGTAACTGAGTCGGATGACCCCCGTGGCGAGGATCACAAAGGCGCCCGGGATGAACCAGGGGCGGAAGCGCCCGACACTCAGAAGCAGCAGCGCGGGCGCCACGCTGAAGCTGACGAGGTCGATAAGCGAGTCGAGCTGTGCCCCGAAAGCCCGCTGACCGGCCGTGCGTCCCTTCATGGCTCGCGCAATGCTGCCGTCGCTCCAGTCGAAGACGATCGCCCAGAGCAGCGCTATCAGGGCGGCCGGGTAGACGCCACGGACGGCGAAGTACAGGCCGAACAGCGCCGCGAGCAGCCCCGTCAGCGAGCAGAGGTTGGGCAGGTCCCGGGCGAAGGCGAGCATGGGCCCCGAGCCTGCCGGCGGCCGCGAGGCGCTGCGGCTCACCCCACCGCTCCGCTGGGGGTCCGCCGCCCCGACCCCCCAGCCGCATCCAGCTGCCTGGGGAACAGGAGCTCGGCCGCATCGCGATCGGCCGGCGTGTCGATCTCATACCAACGTTCCGTGGGGAAGATCACGGCCAAGGGGGCCATGCTGCCGGCGGCGGCCATCTCCTCGAACACCGACTCGTAGAAGTAGCCGGTGTGACCGGCCGCCACGTGGCGGTCGAGTCGCTCGCAGACCTCGCCCCAGGTGTCGCGCGCGAGGCTGCAGATGTTGACCGCCATGAAGTGGTCCGGGTCGGTGCAGTGCCGGCCGTAGACGCCAGGGGGCGGCGGGTAGAAGGCCTTGACGTTGCCGCTGTCGTCGAGGGTGACCGTGGTGCCGCCCATCCAGGGCAGCTGCGCCGAGACGGCGATCCGGTCGGGCTGCAGCAGAGGCGCCAGGAGATGGTCGTCGAACACCACGTCGCTCTCGACAAGCAGGAATGGCTCGTCGATCAGCTGTCGCGCCAGCCACAGCGAATAGCTGTTGTTGGTGGTCGCAAACAGGGGGCTGACGAGGTACTCGATGGCGATGCCGCCGAAGCTCTCGCCGAGGTAGTCGCGTATCATCTCAGCCCGGTAGCCGGCGACGATCACCAGGCGCTCGATGCCGTGACCGTCAAGGGCGCGGACCAGACGCTCGAGGATCGGTGTGCCGCTCACGCTGACGAGGCACTTCGGCTGCGCGACGGTCAAGGGCGCGAGGCGCATGCCCAGACCGGCGGCGAGCAGCAGTGCGGTCCGCACCTGCGGGCGATCGGTCGCAGGGTCGTGAAGCTCCATGCGGATGCCTCGCTTCTCAAGAACCCGGCAGTCCGATCCCTCGGGTGGGACACCGGGTCGCTGTCGACAGCCCGATGGGGGCCGCCAGGGGCCACTGCGCGCGCTGCAAACGCTCCGACCGTCACCGGCAAAAGTGCAGCGGCCACTCAGACGATCGCGCCCAGCTTATCTGTTTTGCGTGCGCGCCACGAGGCCGGCTGCGGCCGACTCGGCGCCACGAGGCTCGAACGTTGAACAACCCCTGCACAGCGCCGGCTTTGCCGACAGGTCGCCGACACCTATACTGGAACGATGCCCCACTCGCTCACACGGCTCAGTGAGGCTCCCGTCCGATTCCCGCGCACCCGCAAGACGACCCTTCCGCCGGAGCACCCACGTGGCTAGCAGTGTCGACACGACCCAGGAGCTCAGCGACCTCAGTCGGGTGAACCGGCTCTACGCCGTACTGGGCAAGGTCAACGAGGCCATCATCCGCATCCGCGCGGAGCAGAATCTGTTCGAGGAAGCCTGCAGGATCGCAGTCGAAGACGGTGGCTTCGCGCTCGCCTGGATCGGCTTCGTCGAGCCAGAGACGCAGCGCATCCGGGTGAGCGCCAGGTACGGCCGCGACGAAGACTATCTCGACGCCGTGAAGATCTCACTGCGCGACGACGTCCCCGAGGGCCGCGGTCCGACCGGTGTCGCGATGCGTGTGGGTCGTCCCCTCGTCAACAACGACACCGCCAACAACCCCGTGATGGGCCCCTGGCGAGCCGAACAGGTGAGGCGCGGCTTTCTGTCCTCAGCCTCCTTCCCGCTGAGGGTCGCGGGCGCCACCATCGGTGTCATCACGCTGTATGCCGACACCACCGGCTACTTCGACCGCGAAGAGGTCCACCTGCTTACGGCGCTTGCCGACGATTTCTCGTTCGCCCTCGAGGCAGCCCAGGTCGCACGCGAGAAAGCCGCAGCCGAAGAGGCACTGCGCAGGTCGCACGACGAGCTCGAAGCTCGCGTCAATCTGAGGACCGCCGAGCTGGCCCGCGAGCTGGCCCGCACCAAGGTGCTCATGGAGGTCGCCTCGCAGTCGACCCGCTCACTGGAAGCGGGCGAGCTTGGCGAGCGCATCCTCGATATCGCGCAGCGCCAGCTGGGCGCAGCCATCGGCAGAGTCTATCTGGTCGACCAGCACGCCAGAGCGGCTCGTCTCGTTGCGAGCGTCGGCGTTTCCGAGAAGGCTCATCTGGTCTCACAAGACCTCCCCATCGGCGACGACAGCCGCGAGGGCATGGCGATCATCACGGGCACAGTGCAGGTCGGCCAAGAAGAGACGGCCCCACCGAGCAGCGCCGAGCCCTGGGCCGTGGCGGCAACGACCCTCCGCTTGGTCAGCTTCCCCGCCACGGCGCACGGCAGGACGTATGGGGTCGTCACGCTTGGCTTCAGCGCGCAGAGCGTCTTTGGCGAACACGAGGTCTCCCTCTATGAGACCATCGGCGACCAGCTCGGCATCGCGCTCGAGAACATCCGCCAGTTTCAGGCGGAACGCCGTATCGCGGACCGGCTGCAGGAGGCGCTGCTGTCCATGCCGCGATCGGTCTCCGGCATCGAGTTCGCCCACACCTACCGCTCCTCGACCGAGGCGGCGCGAGTCGGCGGCGATTTCTACGATCTCTTCGAGCTCAAAGGGGGCCGCATCGGCGTGTCCATCGGTGATGTCGCCGGCAAGGGCATCGACGCCGCGGTGCTCACCTCGCTCGCCAAGCACACCATCCGCGCCCACGCTTTCGAGGGCGGCAAGACGCCGGCGCAGGTCCTTTCGCTGACAAACCAGGTCATCCACGAAGCCACGCGGCCGGAGTCGTTTGTGACGATCTTCTTCGCCACCATCGACCTGAACGACGGCAGGCTCATCTGCGCCAATGCCGGCCACACCGCGGCGGCGCTGGTCCATCGTGACGGTACCATCACGAGCCTCGCGCAGACAGGCCCGCCCGCCGGCGCCTTCGAAGGCGTGCAGTTCGGCCTTGCCGAGGCACGCCTTGGGTTCGGAGAGCTGCTCTTCCTCTACAGCGACGGCCTGACCGAAGCGCGCCGCGGCGACGAGTTTTACGGCGAGAAGCGACTACTCACCCTGCTTTCCAAGCTCCGCAGCGATCCGCAAAGCGTTCTCAGAGAAGTCCTCGACGATGTCATGCTGTTCAGCGGGGGCGACCTGCGAGACGACATGGCCGTACTTGGGTTGACGCGAGCGGAGCCGCGAAGCTAGGCACTCTGCCCGGCCATCATCGTGACTCACCTGAGCGTAGACTGGCGAAGCTGACCAGACCGAGGAGGACACGATGACAACGGATGACCCGAGGGCGGCCGTCGCGAACTGCTCCCGATGCGGATTCTTCCACCCGGACCAACACATCGAGAGTGCCGAAGCTGGTACGTGCCGGCGACACGCTCCGGTCGTGATGCCCTATGCGCTGGGCTATCCGGAGTTCCTCGAAGGCATGGGAGCACTCTGTCCACCGCTCGGCGGCCTGGTGACCGTCTTTCCCCGCGTCGGCGTTGGCGACTGGTGCGGCGAGTGGGGCGACTTCGGCCACCTGCCATCGACGGTCGGGTAGCGGGCCCTAAAGTCCACGACACCGTCATGCCGACGGATACCGGGGCCATTTCGCCAAGGTTGGGAACAATCAGAACGCGAGCCTCGCGCACATCGGAGCGCGTCGCCGCTGCAACGCCAGAGGGCGCGTCATGAGCTTGCTTGTTGCAGTCTTCAACCAGAGGTCGGACTGGTCCGGCAAGACCGTCACCTATGAAGATGCCCGACACCAGTTCATCCTCGAGGACCGGGGACCCATCGGCGCCCAGGCGCTCCTGGGCTACGACGCGCAGGGCCAGCTCGATTGGGCAGAAGAGAGCTTGCGCGAGTGGACCCGACGAGCGGCACTGGCGGTCGCGCCGGTAACTCCCCAACCACTGTCTCCGTCGGCTGAGGCCGCCGCGGCGCGCTGTGGCACGAGTGCAGCGCCCGGCGATGAAGCGGCGCGTCTCTCGCCGGCCCACGGCACACCGCAAAGTGCAGAGGTTCTCACGCCGCCCCTCGACGCGCCTTCGCCGTCATCGTCCGGGCTGCCGTTCAGCGTGCGGCCCGGAAAGAAGGCCGGTCACACGACGGCGGGCGCGGCGAAGGCAGCGTCGGTCGGCTTCAGCTCGACGCCGGCCTCAGATGACGCCGCGGCTGGCCCGGCAGGGTCGGGACCCGCGACTGCTCCGCACCCCGCTCTCGCGGAAGCCGGGTTCGTCTGCTCGCTGTTCGGTCTTGGCGTCCCCCTGCTCGGTGTGCTCGGGCTCATCCTCTCGATCGCCGCCCGGCGGCAGGCCCAGCGACTGGGCATGGCCAGGGGGCTCTCGACCGCCGGCATCGTCATAGGGGTCATCAGCAGCGTGGTCGGCCTGCTGCTTGTTCTTGTGGCGCTTGTCGGCTAGCGCCGTCGGCCTCACGCGCTGTGCGCTGAGACACCGCTGAGTGAGCTTGCCGGCGCGGGAAGGCGGCGAGCGGAGCCTCTCCGCGATCTCGCCTGGCTCGCCTTAGAGGCCGCCGACGCGCCCCAGCGGCCAGTAGGTGAAGAACGCCTGACCGATGATCGCGCTTTGCGGCACGGTGCCCCAGTAGCGACTGTCGTCTGAGTCGGTGCGGTTGTCGCCCATCACGAAGTAGCGACCCGCGGGCACGCGATAGGGCTGGGCGAGCGACCAGGGCGCGCTCGGATCGCCCGCCGAAGAGGCATAGGCCGGCTGGGTCGGCTCCGCAACGCCATCGACCTTGTCGACAAAGGAGTCGCTTGCCTGCACGCCGTTGACGTAGAGGCGCCCGTTGCGCAGCGCCAGCAGGTCGCCGGGCAGGCCCACGACCCGCTTGATCAGCACTTCGCCGGCAAGCGGGGCGCAACGAAAGACGATGATGTCGCCACGGTGGACCGGGCGGAAGCGGTAGATCAGACGGTCGACCACCACGCGCTGCCTCGGCAGGAGCGTGTTGGCCATCGAGCTCGAAGGGATGAGATAGGGCTTGACGATGAAGGCCTGCACCACGATCGCCAGGGCGATGGCCATCACAGCCGTGAGGCCGTAGTCGAAGATGGTGCG